>NZ_BAAGYY010000034.1:107683-107792 GCF_054779015.1 Flindersiella endophytica | reverse complement strand
TGCGGTGCGGTGCTGCGGTGCGGTGCTGCGGTGCGGTGCTGCGGTGCGGTGCTGCGGTGCGGTGCTGCGGTGCGGTGCGGTGCTGCGGTGCGGTGCTGCGGTGCGGTGC
>NZ_BAAGYY010000034.1:0-107492 GCF_054779015.1 Flindersiella endophytica | reverse complement strand
TGCTGCGGTGCGGTGCTGCGGTGCGGTGCTGCGGTGCGGTGCGGTGCGGTGCTGCGGTGCGGTGCTGCGGTGCGGTGCTGCGGTGCGGTGCTGCGGTGCGGTGCGGTGCGGTGCTGCGGTGCGGTGCTGCGGCTGAATGACGGGCGACGCGATGCGTGCGGCGCGGCCCGGTGGAGGTGGCCGGTGGCGGGTGGCGGCCCGTCGCGGCGGGTGGCGGGCAGCTGCGGCGCTTGCGGTGCGGCGACGATGCGGTCGCCCGCTGACCGGGGGCGGCGGGTGGCCTGCTGCTATTCGCGGATTACGACGGAGAGGCGGGCGGTCACCGCTGCACGGGCGAGGGTGGGGGCGGCTGAGGGTGGGACGGCGAGGAGTACGAGGCCGCCATCGCCCGAGTCGAGTGGGGTGGCGGCCAGAGGGCCGGATGGTTCGGGTTCGCGGGCGGGGAGGGCGACGATGCGGGCTGAGCGGACGAGGGTGCGGGCCGACGCGTAGGCCTGGTCTGGCGTGGTTTCGGCGGCGAGTACGTCGACGCGGGTGCCGATCTGGACGAGCTCCAGCACTCCGGCGTCGGCGAGACGGATGGGGACGATGACTCGGCCGGGGCCGTACGCCGCGGCCAGGCCGGGGCCGAGCAGGCGTACGTCGGTTAGAGGCTCGCCGCGGCGGGCCGGGGTCGCCAGGACGCGGCCGGTGGCGCCGGAGGTCGCGCGCAATGAGCCGGAGGGTACGACCCCGGCGGGGAGGGCCACCACACGTACGTCGGACGGGGTGAGGCGTGTGCCCGCCGGCAGGTCACGGGCGATGGTGACGACGTTCGACGTCGGTGGTGGCGAAGGCTTCAGCGCGGACAGGCCGACCAGCGTCGCCAGGGCGGCGAGCCCGGCGGCCACCAGCCGGCGGTGCCACGACACCGCCTGCAGGATCGGTCGCAGCGGGCCGCGCCGCAGCTGTTCGACGAGGGAGGGCATGGCCGGTCATCCCCTACGGCAGTTCGAACGGGAGCGGCATGCCGTCGAGCGCGTGGGCGCACAGGCAGTCGCGGCTGGTCGGGAGCGCCGGCACGATGTCGTAGAGCAGCCGGCGCAGGCGGTCGACGTGTTCGGCGAACAGGCGGAAGACCTCCTCCTGGCTGACACCCTCGCCCTCGGACAGGCCGGCATCGAGGTCGGTGACCAGGGCGATCGCGGTGTAGCAGAGGGCGAGCTCACGGGCGAGAACGGCTTCGGGATGGCCGGTCATGTTGACCAGCGACCAGCCCTGCGCGGCGTACCACTGCGACTCCGCGCGCGTGGAGAACCGCGGCCCCTCGATGACCACCATCGTGCCGTTGTCGGCCGGCTCGGACGGCCACGAGCTGCGGGCGGCTTCGACGGCGGCCTTGCGGCCGGTTGGGCAATAGGGATCGGCGAACGAGACGTGGACGGCGTTGCGGTCGTAGTAGGTCTGGGCGCGGCCGCTGGTGCGGTCGACCAGCTGATCGGGAACGACCAGGGTGCCCGGGCCAAGCTCGGGACGCAGGGAGCCGACGGCGCAGGGCGCGAGGACCTGGCGGACGCCGAGCGAGCGCAGCGCCCAGAGGTTGGCGCGGTAGTTGATCTGGTGCGGTGGATAGCGGTGGTCGCGGCCATGCCGAGGGAGGAATGCGACCGAACGCCCCGCCACCGTACCGACGACGAGCGGGTCGGTCGGGTCGCCGTAGGGCGTGGTGATCGGCACTTCGGTGGCGTCGTCGAGGAAGGCGTAGAGGCCGGAGCCGCCGATGACTCCGATGTCGGCTGTTGGGTGAGGGGTGAGGGGTGAAGTCATGTCGCGAGGTTATGGGATTGGTGGGGAGGGCTGGGATGCTGTCCACAGGGGCCGGATTTCGCGGAGTTGTGGACGAAAAGTGGTGCGGGTCGGTGGTCTCGCAGACAAAGAGGCCGGAGAGGCGGTGTCGGATCAGCGCGGATCCGTTCGTGGTAAGGGTGAGCGGGTCGCCCGTGCGAGGCACCCAGAAGCACAGGATTGGCAGGCCGAGATGCGATATCTGGTTTCCGTGATCGACGACAGGACGAACTCCGCCACCGCGGACGAGATGGCGGCCACCGGCGCGTACAACGAACGGATCGAGGCCGCAGGTCACTGGGTGTTCTCCGGCGGTCTGGCGGCGCCGAGCACGGCGACGGTCATCGACAACCGGGGTACGGAGGTTGTGTTCACCGACGGGCCGTACGTGGAGTCGAAGGAGTACCTCGCCGGTTTCTGGGTCATCGAGGCTCCCGACCTCGACGTGGCGCTCAAGCTCGCCGCCGAGGGGTCGAAGGCCTGCAATCGGAAGGTAGAGGTGCGGCCGTTCCTGCCGTAGCGAGCGTTCAAGACGCGATCACGCGCGCCCACCATACGGAGTGGGCGCGGGTCGTCGCCGCGCTGACCAGGCGTTTCGGCGACCTCGACATCGCCGAGGAGGCCGCGGCCGAGGCGTTCGCGACCGCTGTCGAACGCTGGGCCGCCGACGGCGTACCCCCGAACCCCGGTGGCTGGCTGACGACCACGGCCAACCGCAAGGCCATCGACCGGCTCCGGCGCGAGAACCAGCGCGACGACAAGCAGAAGGAGGCCCAGATGCTGTACGACCGCGAACCGCCCGAGCCCGTCGGCGCCATCGACGACGACCGCCTCCGGCTGATCTTCACCTGCTGTCACCCGTCGCTCGCGATGGAGACCCGGGTCGCACTGACGCTGCGAATGGTCGGCGGTCTGACGATGCCGGAGATCGCCCGCGCGTTCTTCGTACCCGAGTCCACCATGGGGCAGCGCATCACCCGCGCGAAGGCCAAGATCAAAGCGGCTCGCATCCCGTATCGGGTGCCGGCCGCGGAGGACCTCCCGGCACGGGTCTCCGGCGTACTCTCCGTTCTCTTCCTCGTCTTCAACGAGGGCTACCTCGCGACCGGCCCCGGCACCGATCCCATCCGGCACGACCTGACGGCCGAGGCGATCCGGCTCGCGCGCCTGATCCGTGCGCTCCTGCCGGAGGACGGTGAGGTGGCCGGGCTGCTGGCGCTGATGCTGCTCACCGAGGCCCGTCGCGGCGCCCGGGTCTCGGCGAGCGGCGAGCTGGTCACGCTCGCCGAGCAGGACCGTGGCGCGTGGGACACGGCGCTGGTCGCCGAGGGGCAACGGCTGGTGCGCGAGCGCCTGGCCTCCGGGGCGGCGCCGGGTCGCTACCAGATCCTCGCGGCGATCAACGCCGTGCACACCTCGGCCCGGGACGTACGCGACACCGACTGGTCGCAGATCGTGGCCCTGTACGACCAGCTGGTCCGCATCGACCCGTCGCCGATCGTCGTACTCAACCGGGCGGTCGCGGTCGCGGAGCTGGACGGGCCGGATGTGGCACTGGCGGACATCGATCGCCTCGAGGAACGGCTGGGTGGCTATCACGCCTACCACGCGGCCCGCGCCGACCTGCTGCGCCGGCTGGGCCGGAGCGAGGAGTCGCGGGCGGCGTACGACAGAGCGATCGAGTTGGCGGGCAACACCGCCGAGACGGCCTACCTGACGCGACGGCGCGACCAACTGGGGTGACTGCGGACTCTGCGGCGAAGCGGCGTACGACCGGGCTATCGAACCGAGGCGCAACACCACCGAGACCGCCTACCTGACACGCCGCCGCGACCAGCTGGGATGACCGCGGATCCGCGGCCGAGTCCCGCCGCGAAGCAGCAGACGACGAGGCGATCAGCTGGCGGGCAACGCCGCCGCGACCAACTGGGACAGCGGCCGCGGATCCGCCCGCCGGATCCTGCGGCGAAGCGGTAACCGGCGCGCGACGGCGGTTGGGGCGGCGCGAGAGGATGGCCAGATGGAATCTTCCGACCTCCTCATCGACGCGTATGGGCGGATCCGTGAGCTCGTACAGGCTTCGGCCCAAGGGCTGGGCACCGACGGCCTGACGTACCGGCCGGAGCCCGGCGCCAACTCGATCGCCTGGCTGGTGTGGCACCTCACCCGGATCCAGGACGACCATGTGTCCGAGATCGCCGGCCGTACCCAGGCGTGGGTCGAGGGCCCGTGGGCGGAGCAGCTCGGCCGCGCCGCCGACGCACACGAGACCGGGTTCGGGCACACGGCCGAGCAGGTTGCCAGCCTTCGGCCGGGCAGCGCCGAGCCCTTGCTCGCCTACCATGCGGCCGTCGCCGGGCGTACGGTCGACTACCTCGCCACCGTCACCGCCGCCGAGTTGGACCGCGTCATCGACGACAACTACGACCCGCCGGTCACCGTCGGCGTGCGGTTGGTCAGCGTCGTCAGCGACAACCTCCAGCACGCTGGGCAGGCCCGCTACCTCCGCGGCATCGTCGATCGCCTCGGCCGCGCCTGACCGACGTACCCGTCGCAGAAGGTACGTCGGCGCGGTACCCGCCACGTGCGGTGCGCCCTCACGCTTGGCGCATGCCGCCGAGGTGGATTCGTCCGACCATCGATCGCCTCAATCCACCCACACCAAGATTCCGTCCGCCATGGGCGCTTCGCGGCGTTTCCGACGCGCAGGCGGGTTATCCCGCATGGCAGACTTCGGGCACTCGCGCACCCAAGCCCGGACAATCTGGTAGAACCAGGCACCATGATCGATGGTTTCAAGAAGTTCCTCTTCCGTGGCAACGTCATCGACCTCGCGGTCGCTGTCGTCATCGGGGCCGCGTTCACCGCGGTTATCAACGGTGTCGTCAAGGGCTTCATCAACCCGCTGATCGCCGCCATCTTCGGCGAGCCCAATCTGATGGGCGTCGGCAACTTCACGCTCAACGGTGCCGACTTCAGTATCGGGCTCATCCTGGACGCCCTGCTCAAGTTCGTCCTGGTCGCCGCCGCGATCTACTTCGTCATCGTGCTGCCGCTCAACAAGCTCAACGAGCGCCGCCAGCGCGGGCAGGAACCCGAGCCCGAGGTCGTGCCCGAGGATGTCGCCCTGCTGCGCGAGATCCGCGACCTCCTCGCCGAACGCGACCGCGGCTGACGCCGTTCTCCTTGTACACAACGGCTTCCAGTGCCGGCACCTAGGCTGGAACGGTTCCAGTTCCGGCCGCCGCGCCTATCCGGTGTGCGCCGACGCGAGTGTGTCCTGCACGACGTCCTCCGACCGGCTCGCCCGTACGCAGCCCGCCATCAGCCGCGGCAGGTCAGCGGGTTTCACCAACCCGGCAAGCCGTTCCGGCGTCTTCGGCAGACCCAGCCGCTCCGCGCCGGCCGCGGCCCGTTCGTCGACGTACGGCGCGAGGTCCGGCCAGACCGCCTGCACCTCCCGGCAGAAGATCGCGGCCCCGGTCGGACCGATTCCGGGCACCTCCCGCAGCAGCTCGCCGACGCCCTCGACGTCGCCGCCCTCTTCATGGAGACGACGCAGATCGCCCTTCCAGCGTTGGAGAATCAGCTCCGCGCCATCCCCCAGCCTGGTCGACGTACTCTCGTCGTACCTGCGATAGCGCCCACGGCCGAGCGCGTCAACGCGTTCCTGCCAGGTGGCGTCCCGCATCGCGCGAGGCGTGCGATATCCCGCCCGGAACAGCTCCTTGCCGGCGTCGACCGCGATCCCGGACGAGATCGGGGCGGACAGCAGCGTGGACACGACCAGCAGTTGATAGAGCGGAGCCGGCGTGTCCTTCAGGGAGATCCCGGCCTGCTCGGCGAACGTCACACCGTGCCGGTCGATCAGTGTTCGGACAAGGTCCTCTTTGGCACCCATGACGAACGCCCTTCCCGCGCGGAGGCCTCGCAACCTAACTGCAACCTCCCGATCGGCATGCTTTCACCGAAGCATTACCTCTCCTTCAAGGGGCGACACATGTGGCCTGCTTGAGTAGACGCAGGCAGGCCACATACGTCTACGGCAAGCGCCTGCCGTCAGGCGAACCGAGCGCCCAAGCCTCCGTCGACGTTCCACTCCGACCCGGTGACGTACGACGCCGCCTTCGAGGCAAGGAAGCAGACCACCTCGGCAACCTCCTCCGGTGTCCCGATCCGGCCAAGCGGATGGACGCCGAGCACCTGCTGCTCCACGCTCGGGTCGTCCGAACGCCGGAAGTACTCGTCGACCAGGCGGGTACGGATGTAGCCGGGGCTCACCGCGTTCACGCGAACACCGTTCGGCGCCATGTCGAGGGCGAGGCTCCGCGTCATGCCGACGAGGCCGGATTTGCAAGCAGCGTAGGGAAACATGCCCTTCGTCGTCAGCTGGGAGTGTACGGACGCGATGTTCACGATCGATCCCGACTGCCGTTCGACCATCGCCGGAAGTACGGCGCGCGCCATCAGCCAAGCCCCTTTGAGATCGACGGCGAACACCTCGTCCCACTCGTCGACGGTCATCGCCACGGGATCGGCGTAGGAGTTACGGCCGGCGTTGTTGACCAGAACGGTCGCCGGGCCGAGCGCGCCGGCGCAGGCCGCTACGGCGTCGGCGACCTGCCGTTCGTCGGTGATGTCGACCGTGGCGAGGAACGTGTCGACCCCGAATTCCTTTGTCTCGTTGAGGGTTTCGAGGCCTCCGTGCTCGTCGAGATCGAGGATCCCCACGCTCGCGCCTTCGCGCGCGGCACACGCCGCGATCGCCCGTCCGATGCCTTGTGCGGCGCCCGTGACGAGCACGACCTCGTCCGCCAGTCGTCCTTCTCGCATTGCGTCATGGTATGACCGGTACATGAGTACAAATGGATCCGTATACGAGATGGGCGCGGCGCTGTCCGGCGGCGGACAGATCCCGTTGCTGGGGTTCGGCACCTGGCAGCTGCGTGGCGACGAAGCGCAGCAGGCGGTCGAGTGGGCGCTGGAGGCCGGATACCGGCACCTCGACAGCGCGACGGGCTACCGCAACCAGACCGAGGTGGGCGCCGCGCTGAAGGCGAGCGGGCTGCCCCGCGAGTCGGTGTTCGTGACGACCAAGCTGCCGCCCGACCACGTTGACCGCGAGCAGCGGACGCTCGAGGAGAGCCTGTCCGAGTTGGGACTCGACCACCTTGACCTGTGGCTGATCCACTGGCCGCCCGGCGGCGAGGCGGGCGTGTCGACCTGGCAGGTGTTCGTGGAGGCGCGCAACCAGGGCCTCACCAAGGCGATCGGCGTCAGCAACTACTCCCTAGCCCAGCTCGACGAGCTCGCCGACGCGACCGGCGTCATGCCGGAGGTCAACCAGATCAAGTGGTCGCCGGCCAACTACGACGCCGAGATCGTCCAGGGCCACCTCGACCGCGGTGTAGTACTGGAGGGCTACAGCCCGTTCCGTTCGGCCAACCTCGAGCACCCCGTGTTCGCGGGGATCGCGGAGAAGTACGGCAAGACCGTGCCGCAGGTGATCGTGCGCTGGCACCTGCAGCACGAGTTCGTGGTGATCCCGAAGTCGTCGCAACGCGACCGCATCATCGCCAACGCCGACGCGGGCGACTTCTCCCTCACCCCCGACGAGCTCTCCGCGATCGACGGCATCTCGGCCGGCTGACGGCGCCGGCGCGCAACGCCGACCCTTTCGGCCCCGGATTCGCGGCGCGGCCGCCCTCCCGGCGAGCCGCGCCGCCGTCCGGCGCCGGCCAGCACACCGATCGACCCTCTCGCCGAAGCGCTCGACGCCTCGGGACGGTACCCTGAACGCCGGTGGATGGCGCTCCGGCTTCGTCTGCTTGCCTCAGTAGCTCAGGGGATAGAGCACCGCTCTCCTAAAGCGGGTGTCGCAGGTTCGAATCCTGCCTGGGGCACCGCTCCTGACCAGTAGGTTTCTCGAAAAGTAGCCATCCAGTTCCAGGCCCATGGGGCGAACAAACGTTCGACGGACTGATGTTCGCCGCTCTTCAGTCGAGGCAGAACTCGTTGCCCTCGATGTCCCGCATCACGATCGTCGACTCGTCGACCTCGTCGGCAGGCAACAGGCGCTCGCGTACCGCGCCGAGCGCGACCAGTCGTGCGCACTCGGCCTCGAGCGTGGCGAGGCGCTCTTCACTCACGAGCCCGGTGCTGACCCGCACGCAAAGATGTACTCGGTTCTTGACGACCTTGCCTTCGGGAACGCGCTGGAAGAACAGTCGCGGGCCCACCCCTGTGGGATCAACACAGGCGAACGCTGAACCCTGATGCTCAGGCGGCAGTGAGCGATCGAAATCGTCCCAGGTGGCAAACCCCTCCGGCGGCGGTGGCACGACGTACCCCAGCACCTCGCACCAGAAACGAGCAACGCGCTCAGGGTTCGCACAGTCGAAGGTGACCTGGAACTGCTTGACCGATGCCATCGATCCACCCTAGTGGCGCGTGCTGTTCACCCAAGAATGTCGTGCAGCGCGGCGATTTCCGCACCCTGGGTGCTCGACGGGATGGTCGCTCAGCGGTATGACCTGGCCTGGAGCTCGAAGAGCTCGGCGTAGAGGCCGTTACGTGCGATCAGCTCGTGGTGGCTGCCGATCTCACCGATCCGGCCCGCGTCGAGGACGACGATGAGGTCGGCCATCCGGACTGTGGAGAACCGGTGCGACACGAGGATGGTGATGGCGCCGGTGTCCGTACGCAGCTTGTGGGCGACGGCCGTCCAGCGTTCGAAGAGCCGGTGCTCGGTGTCGGCGTCCAGTGCCGCGGTTGGCTCGTCCAGCAGTAGCAGCAAAGGTGTGGTGCGCATCATCGCCCGTCCCAACGCGAGCTTCTGCCATTGTCCGCCGGACAGGTCGATGCCGCCCTCCCAGCTCGGGCCGAGCTGGGTGCTCAGCCCGTGGGGCATGGAGTCGAGTACGTCGGCTGCGCCGGCCTGCTCGAGAGCCCTCGACACCGCCTGGCTGTCGTTCCGCCGTGGAAGGTCGCCGATGCCGACTGTCTCTTGAACGCGGAACTCGAACCGGGCGTGATCCTGGAATCCGGCGGATGTGCGTTCCCGCCACCGCTCGGGATCGACTGTGGTGAGATCGGTTCCATCCAGGGTGATACGCCCGCTGGTCGGGACATAGAGACCCGCGAGCAGTCTCACCAACGTCGTCTTGCCCGCGCCGTTGTCGCCCACAATCGCCACTGTCGTGCCGGCTGACAAGGTGAGATTGACGTCGTGCAGAGCCTTGCCGGTGGCGTGCGGATAGCGGTACGACACACCTTCGAGCCTGATGCCGTCGACGAGCCGGACCGGCGGAGCGACAGAACTGTCGACCCGCCGCCGAACTGCTCGGGACACTTCCTGCAGGTGAACGAGGCGGCCGGCCGCGGTGAGGGTTCGCCATGCCCAGGTGAGGATCTCGGAGGAGCCGGTGACCAAGCCCAGCACCTGGCCCGCGAGCACCGCGGTCAGTGCTGCGTCACCGACCGACGCGGCACCGTCGACCGCCCGGTCCACAACGAACACGATCGCGCCGAAGTAGCCGGCTACGAACACCATCCGCGTGCTCGCACCCAGGGTCGCCGCGTGGAGGTTGACTTGCCTGCGGATCCGCTGCATCTCGCCATGGGCGAGTGCGTAACGAGCCAGCAGTTGCTCGCCGAGCCGGAACAGCCTGACCTCCTTCGCGGGTCCGCGGGTGGTTGCCAGCTCGTAGAGGTGCTGGAAGCGCCTGGTGGGCTCGGCGGCCAGATCGTGGCCGCTGCTGATCGCCGACCCGGTCTTCGAGCTCACCAGCAACGCCGGCAGGCCGAACACCGGCAGCACCAGAAGCAGCGGATGGACCCCGACCAGCAGGAGCGCTGTCGCGACAATTCGTACGAGCAGGGTCATGAGGTTGAACAACGACGGTATGACCTGCCCGAACTGCCATGCCTCACGGCCTTGCAGAACCTCCAGCTGCGTCAAGTGCGCGGGCGTCTCGTGAATCTCCAGCGTCGGCGTCGCGCCGACCAACTCCAGCAGGCGGCGTTGGACGCCGTGGTGCGCGCGTTCGACCAGCACCGCCCGGACGCGGGCCGTGGCATACCGCAGCGCACTGCCCCCGGCGATCGACACCGCCACACCCACCGCGCCGATACTCACCAGCCGTGCGTCACCGAGCTGGATACCGTCGAGGATCAGCTTGAGCCAGTACGCGAACATCGACTCCGTGACCGCCTGGGTGATGCCGAGCACGATGACCAGGACAGAACGGCGCCGGTCGGCCGTCCACGCGATCCGCAGGACCGTCAGTGCCGCGCGCATGCGAGTGACGGGTACGGAGATGGCGTCAGGCATGGTGACCTCCACTGGTGTAGCGCATGGCCTGGGTGCGGAACAGCCGCGCGTACTGGCCATCGGCCGCGAGTAGCTCCTGGTGGCTGCCGTCCTCACTGACCCGGCCGCCGTCGAGGACCACGATCCGATCCGCCCGGCGGACGGTGGAGAAACGGTGGCTGATCACGATCGTCGTCAACCCACGCGTGAGGTCGAGAAACCGCTCGTAGATGTCCGCCTCGGCGCGTACGTCCAGCTGCGCCGTCGGCTCGTCCAGCACCAATACCCGCGCGCCGGCCTCGACAGCTGCCAGCGCACGGGCCAGCGCGATCCGCTGCCACTGACCACCGGACAGGTCGACTCCGCCGGGGAATCTGCGGGAAAGCGACGTGTCCAAGCCCTGCGGCAACCCGGCCACGATGTCCTCGGCACCGGCTCGCCGCGCGCAGTGGACGATGCGGTCGTCAGTCAGGTCGCCGGCCGCACCGAAGGCGATGTTGTCCCGGGCGGAAAGCTCGTAACGTACGAAGTCCTGGAAGATCGCAGTCACGGCACGCCGCCACGACGCCAGGTTCAGCTCTGTCAGGTCGATGCCGTCCACCGCGATCCGTCCGCGTTGTGGGAGCTCGAGACCGGCCAGCAGCTTGATCAACGTCGTCTTGCCGGCGCCGTTGAGCCCCACGATGCCCAACGAGGTCGCGGCCTCGATTCGCAGATCGAGACCGTCGAAGACGGTGGAATCCCTGCCCGGGTAGGCGAAACGCACTCCTTCGAAGCAGATCTCGCGCGCCGGCAGGCAATCGGCTGGTTTCGTACCGGACGCGATCGGCACGTCGGCCACAGCCTTCTCCATCGCGACGAACCCTGGAATGGCCAGGACACCGAGATCGATGAGATGGTCACTGTCCTGGTCGGCGAGGAACGCCATGCCCAGCACTCCCTGCGCCAGAACGGTTACCGTGCCCACGCCGAGCCTGCCATCGCTCGCGGCGCGGGCCGCCAACCCGAGCACGATCCCGTTGCCGACGACCACCAGAGCGAAGACCAGTCCCATCGCGCGTTGGCCGGTACGACGAGCCCGCCACAGCTGCGTCATGGCGGTGGCCCACTCGCGTCCGAATCGGTCGGCCAGCCAGCTGACCAATCCGAAGACGCGGACCTCCTTCGCCCACTCCGGCATGGTGCCAAGGTTGTGGAGGTACTGCGCCCGGCGGAACGGATCATCTCCTCCGCCGCGTGCCCTGGCGTGGTTGACCCGCAACTGGTGGCTGGCCACGATCCAGATGACGGCGAGGAACACGGCAGCAGCCGGCCAGACGGTCGCGACCAGCACGGTCGCCGCCAGACCCTGAGCATGGGCAGACCACTTGTCGCCGTAGCCTGCCACGATCTCACCGGGACTGGGCTCGACGAACCGGACGGCCCGATCCGTCGTGGCCGCGAGCTCAGGGTCTTCGAACAGCTCCAACCGTGGAACCGAGAGTGTCGCGCGCATGATCCTGCGGCGCAGGTATCCGTCGTACCGCCAGAACAGGTCCTCGATCAGAGTCCAGCCCGCTGAAGCCGCCTCACGGGCGACGAGAACAACGGCGATCCAGGTCAGGGTGGAGACGATTCCACGACCGGCCGTGGAATCGAACCCGGCGTCCACTGCCGCCGGCAGCCGCTGCACAAGGTCTGCGACCAACGCGGCGAAGATTGCCGGCAACGCGCCGTTGAGCAGCGACATCCCGGCGATGAGCGCGAGCCTTCCTGGGAAGGCCTTCGCCAGCAGGGCAAGCGCGACTCGGCGCACTCGACGGCTGCCGGCGGATTCGTCAGCTTTCGTTAACCCGCACAGCGCGAGCTTGCCATACTTACCCTGAAAAGCCAACAGGTACGGGGAATTCCATACTGAGGCGGGCTCGCCGGTTCGCGCCGGGCGGAGCGAGTGCGTCGCTCCTGCCCACGGCGAGCCCGCCGGTCCAGTGGTGGCGGCGCGCGTCAGCGGCCCGAGCGGACGGAGCTTCCGTAGCCGTCGCCGGCTTCGGGACTGTCAAGCACTGCTTGCCGCCAGGTCGTCCGTACGGGCGAGGCGAGTTTCACCACGCCGTAGCCGTTCTCACCGGGGATTCCGATCACGACGAGGTACGTGATCGGGTTCTGGTCGTTGCTGAGCAAGGTCGCCTGCACCGACGTACCGAACTTGTCGCCGCGTTCGTTGGTGCCGCCCAGACTCGCGTCGGTGTACGAGGGCACCGACTGGATGCCCCTGCTGTTCAGCGACACCATCATGCCCGCGTCCTGGGTCGTGCCGATGTCCTCGCCGGGTACGCCCACGTAGACCCATGGATAGTTCAGGATGTCGTGCCAGTAGCCGCCGATCGCCGCACCGAAGCGGTCGCCGGTCTCGGGTGCGCCGGGCACGTTTCGGTTGGCCACGCGGTCGTACGAGCCCTGCCAGAAGGCGTCGACCGACACCCATTCGCCGGCCATGCCCGTGCCGAGCGAGTTGACCATCCCCGCGTTGACGGCGGTGCCGATGTCCTCCCCGGGTACGCCGACGAACAGGTGGCCCGCGTCGTACAGCACGCGGCCGAACTCGTCGCCGGCCTCGGCCTTGTCGGTCACCGGCTCGTCGAGGACGGAGTCCTGGGTCAGCATCTCGCCGAACTGGCCGCCCGGCCCGTCGGTCGATACGAAGACCGCCCCCGCGGCCGCCTGGCCGTTCACAGTCTCGCCCGGCGCGCCGATCTCCAGTGCGCCGGTGCCGATCGCGCTGCCGAAACGGTCGCCGGCTTCTGGCTGCTCCCAGCCCGAACGGGAGCTCTCGGTCAGGACCTCGGTCGCCACGATGGTCGCTCCGCTGAACTCGATGCCGACAACGAGGCCCGCGTCCGTGGCACCGTCGACGTCGGTGTACGGAGCGCCGACGTACAGCGCCAACCCCTCGTTTCCGTACGTGAATCCGAGCGCGGCACCGAACGCGGCGCCGGCCTGCGCACGGCCCGGTACGCCGGAGTAGGCCTGGCCGAGCATCCGCCAGTACTGGTAGCCGGTCGACGTGCCGCGGTAGAGGTACGCCGCACCCGCGTCGACCACGCCGTAGAGGTCACGGCCCGGCGCCCCGACGATCAGCTCGTCGCGCCCGTCGCCGGTGAGGTCCTTGGCCAGCGTCACCGCGCCGAACCGGTCGCCGGCCTGGTAGCCGGGAGCGGTGAGCACACTGGTCTTCCCCGACGGATGATGGATCTCGACGGCGCCCGCGTTGGCGACCGTACCGATGTCCTCGTCCGGAATGCCCACCGCGATGTACGGAAGCGCCGGCGCCGCGGCGACTGGTGCGGCGACCGATGTTGCCACGCCAACGGCAACCAGGGCGAGAGCGCTGAGCAGCGTGCGGCCCTTGCGTCTGAGCATGGTTCCCCTCCTAGTCCCTCCCACGGTGGAGATACGTTCGGGCACCCAAAGGTTTTGCTGCAGCGGCCGATGGTGGCGCTTCCGTCCCGGCGCAGCTCTGCCGAGGGGCGTCGCGTGCCGAGTTTGTGGAGCGGGATCAGGCTCGTGAGCTCGGTCATCGGAACAGCCCGACGGCAGCACGGAGAGGCGGTACCGCGGCTCGAGCCGGCGCGCCCGGCTGTGGCTCGGTGAGCAGTGCGCTGGACAGCGATGGAGCCGAAAAGTCGACTCGACGCGACGGCGCCGTGCCCCGACCGGCGCAGGTGAACATCGCGCTCGACAACGTCAGCCGGTCGACCGGTTGCCGCAGTGGTGCTCAGCGGACTGCTCGGCGGCGGGCTGGTCATCGAAGGGTCCGTGAGCATCGCCACCCCAGCGAGCGCGGGCGCCCGGCCGCGCGTGTTCTGGAGGCTCGCCTGCCGCAATCGTGGCAGGGCCTGCGCGCGGTGGGCCCCGGCCGTACACGTAACGAGGCCCGCTCCTCGGGATGGGAGCGGGCCTCGGCGTTGGTGGTTCTGGAACTGCTACCGGACGGCGGAGCGCTCGGCCGGCGGCTCGAGGTCGTCGAGCGAGTCGGCGGGGTTCGAGGTGTCCGGCGTACTGACGGTCTCGCCGTGTGGAGCGTCGGCGGTTTCGCCGTGCGGCGCGTCGGCGCGGGCCGGCATCCGCAGGGCGATCACGACCACCGCGATCGAGATCACGGCGCTGATCAGGAAGGCCAGCCGCATACCGCCGAGCTGGGCCGGGACCGCCGCGACCCCGTTGCTCGTGAGGTGCTCTGCCCGGATCGTCATCACCGTCACCGCCAGCGCGGTGCCGAACGCGGCCGCCACCTGCTGCAACGTACCCACCATCGAGCTGCCGTGGGAGTACAGGTTCGGCGGCAGCGCACCCAGCCCCAGCGTGAAGACCGGCGTGAACAGCGCCGCCAGCGACAGCATCAGCAGGATGTGCAGCGCGAGCAGCTGCCAGTACGGCATCGTCATCGACGCCTGCGTGAACCCGGCCAGCGCCCCCAGGATCCCGATCGAGCCGGGGATCATCAGCACGCGTCCCCCGAAACGGTCGAACAGCCGCCCGACCGTCGGCCCGAGCAGACCCATCGCCAGGCCGCCCGGCATGACCAGCAGGCCGGTGAGCAGCGGGCTCAGGTGCCGGAGGTTCTGCAGGTACAGCGGCAGCAGGATCATCGAGCTCAGCATCGCCATGAACGCGACCGACATCAGCAGCAGCGCTTTGGTGTACGTCGAGTGGAGCAGCGTACGCAGGTCCAGCAACGGCGAGTCGGTGCGCTGCAGGCGCAGCTGGCGGAGTACGAACACCGTGACCGCGGTCAGCCCGGCCAGTACGAACAGGATCGAACGGCCGGCGCCCGCATCGGCGAACTGCGTAAGCCCGTAGACCAGGCCGCCGAAACCGAGGGCGGCGAGGGCCACGCTGAACCAGTCGATCGTGCCGTCCTTCGGCTCGCCCACGTTGTCGAGGTGGCGCAGGCCGAACCACGTCACCGCGCCCGCGATGGGCAGCACCAGCAGGAACAGCATCCGCCAGGAGCCGAACTGCAGGACCAGACCGGAGACCGTCGGGCCCGCCGCGGGGGCCACCGACATCGCCAGCATCACGTTGCCCATCACGCGGCCGCGGTCGTTCGGGGGCACCACGGTCATCAACGTCGTCATCAGCAGCGGCATCATCACGGCCGTACCGGCGGCCTGTGTGATGCGGCCGAGCAGGAGTATGGCGAAGAAGGGCGCCGCGGCAGAGATCACGGTGCCGGTGAGGAAGACGCCCATCGCCGTGGCGTAAGCAGTACGGGTGGTCACCCGCTGCAGGAACCACCCGGTGACCGGAATGATCGCGGCCATCGTCAGCATGAACGCGGTCGAAACCCACTGGGCCGCCTGCTCGGTGACCCGCAGGTCGCCCATCAGGCGCGGGATCGCGTTCAACATGATGGTTTCGTTCAAAATCACGACAAACGTCGCCAACACCAGGAGCCGGATCACCACCGGCGTACGACCGGTGGGTTCGGCGGCACCCGCCACGTCGTCGGCAGGCAAATCGGCACGCATCAAGCCTCGCTCAGGGTTTGGGTCGGAGTAGGTGTCGGTTTCGCTGTCGTTGCCGGCGTTTCGGGTGACCGGCTTATAAGTCGCGCTCATGTCCGTTCTGACCAGCTCAATGGCTACAACTCATCGGCGACCCGACAGATTCCTTGAAATGTGATGGCTTGTGCAACCGGATTCCCTGTTGAAACAGGGGATTGCTCACCTTGGGGAGCGGTGCGCCTACGCCTGGTTCTGGTTGAGCTCGGCCAGGAGGTCGGTCGCGCCCTGGTGGCCGGGGGTCAGCGCCAGGCAGCGTTCCAGGCTGCGTCTCGCTCGTGCGGGGTCGCCGGCTTCGTGGTAGGTGAGCGCCAGGAGGTGGTGATAGGCGTCGGAGTCCGGGTTCAGGGCGACGCCGAGCTCGATCACTTCGGCGGCTTCCTTCGGGCGGCGGAGGACGGTCAGCAGGTTCGCCCAGCCGATCTCGTAGTACTGCCCGCCTCCGAAGTCGAAGTCGTCCGGCCGCTCGGTACGCAGCACGTGGTACCGGGCGATCGCGGGCTGCAGGCCCTCGTTGATCAGCGTTGGGTAGAGCTCGTGGAGTACGAGGGGTTTCGGGAGCTCCGGGGCGTAACCGAGCAGCATGTCCAGGACGGCGGTGGCGATCGCGTCCTTGGGGACGGGGTAGCTGTTCGCCAGGACGACCACGCCGAGGGTGTCGTCGGGGGCGAGGAGCAGGCTGGAGCCGTACCCGGTGAGGCTTCCGCCCTTTTGGACCGTGCGGTGGCCATGGCGCTCTCCGGTGAACCAGCCGAGGCTCGCGCGAATCCTTCCCTCGCCTTTGTTGCTGACCACTCTGACGTTGGTGATCGCCCAGTTCGAGAGGTCGCGCAGGCTGGAGACGAGGCCTTTGCTGGGGTTGTTCGCGGGGTGCGGTGGGTCGACGTTGGCGAGGATGGGATGCGGGCCGTTCAGATGGGGCGACGCTTCTCGCCGGGGATCGATCCGGGCGGGCGGGAACGTGCTGTCCGGCATGCCGGCGGGCGCGAGAATCCGGTTTCTCAGGTAGTCCTCGAACGCGTGGCCCGAGACGACGGAGATCAGCTCGCCGAGGATGTCGTAGGCGAGGTTGCTGTACTGAAACCGGTCTCCCGGCGGAGCGCTGAGGCGTACACCGGTGTTGCGGCGCAGGTACTGCTTCCGGTCGTCGCCGGGCTGTGGCTCGTGGTAGGTGCGGGGCAGGCCTGAGGTGTGATCGAGCAGGTGGCGGACGGTGACGGTCGTGTCGGGTTGGTGGTCGATCTGGAAGGTGGGCAGGTATTCGGCGACCGGCGCGTCGAGCCGGACCTGGCCAGCCTCCACAAGCTGCATGACGGCGGTGGCCACGAACGGCTTGGTCATCGAGGCGACGCGAAACATCGAGTCGGGCGTTACCGGGGAACCGGTTTCTCGGCTCTGCACACCGAACCCGCCGGTGTAGATCGACTCCTCCCCCTGCACGACGCTGACCGCCAAACCGGCGAGCTCGAACCGCTCCGCGAGCTCGCCGGCCAACGCGGCCACTCTCTCCACCACCCGCCGACGATCGGACATGGCAACCCGCCACCTTTCATGAACCGATTTCCCGCCGCGAGGAACCGGTTTCTCACGCCGTCGGAGGACATCCGCCTGCCGACGCTATCCGCTGGCCGCACCGCAGGAACCGGTTTCTCAGTCGTGCCCCTCGATTCTCAGCCCGCGCGGGCGTGCGGCGTGACTCCGCACGGCCCGAGAAACCGGTTCCCGGCGTGACGTTTGGCGCATCGACGGAAGCGCGGCTTCACACGAACCGAGAAACCGGTTCCCGACCCACGATCACCAAGGCCGGCGGCGGCAACGCGGCGGCGGCAGCGCGGCGGCAGCGGAGAAACCGGTTACTGATGCGCAATCCCCTGAGACGCCAACATCGGATGCGGCTTCGGTCGAGCCGAGGAACCGGTTTCCGGCGCGCGACCGCGGAACATGTCGGCGGCTGGCGGGTCGGCGATGACGAAGCCTTCCGAGGAACCGGTTCCTGGCACATGGGACCCCGGTGGCGGCGCGGCATCAGAACGGCCAGGAACCGGTTTCCTGCGCACGACCACGACGTGCCGGCCGCTCGCGCCGGGCAGGCTGGGGCGTCTGCGGCGGCCCGCCACTGGAGAAACCGGTTCCCGACACGTGGCCGCCGGGCGCCTCAGCGACTGGAGTGACGGTGCGGCATCGGGATGGCCGAGAAACCGGTTCCTGACGCACGACCGCGCAGTAGCGAGTAGCGAGGCAGCTCAGGACGAGCCGAGGAACCGGTTTCTCAGACGCGACCGCCGGAAGCGCCAAGCACGCGATGCGGCTCGGGAGGCTCAGGAACCGGTTTCCTGCGCACGACCACCACGTGCCGCCAGCTCGGCGCCGCGCAGGGTGGGGCGTCCGCGGCGGCCCGCCACCGGAGAAACCGGTTCCCGACACGTGGCACCGGGCGCCTCAGTGACTGGGTGTCGATGGCGGAGTGGCATCGGGCTGGCCGAGAAACCGGTTCCTGACGCACGACCGCGCAGGTAGCGAGTTGCGAGGTAGCTCAGGACGAGCTGAGGAACCGGTTTCTCATGCGTGACCGCCGGAGCGCCGAGCCGGCGATGCGACTCGGGAGCTCAGGAACCGGTTTCTCGCACGTGACCGCCGGAGCGCCGAGCCGGCGATGCGGCTCGGGAGCTCAGGAACCGGTTTCTCATGCGCGACCGCCAGAAGCGCCGAGCCGGCGATGCGGCTCGGGAGCTCAGGAACCGGTTTCCGGCACGCGGCGCTGGACGCGGCTGCGGGGCGTCGGCTGCGAAGGTTCGGGGCGGCTGAGAAACCGGTTGCTGGCGCCTGGCCACCGCCACCGAGCATGTCGGCGACTGGAGCGTCGCCCTCGCGATGGCCGGCGGCATCGCCTCTCTCGAGAAACCGGTTTCTGGAGCGTTGGCACGGACGCGTCGGCGACTGCGCCATCACCGTTGCGATGGCGGGCGCGGCGGCGGAATCCGGACGTCCCTCTTCGGGAACGGGTTGCTGGCGTGTCGGCACTGCAGGCATGCACCGACGGCGAGGCAGCTCGGAGCGGTCGGGAACCGGTTTCTGGGCGGATCCCCCCAAAGCGCTCGGTGGAGGGATGCGCTCGGCCGGCGGGTGGCAAGGGGAACCGGTTTCTGGGCGGCTGATCAGCCGGCGTCCAGGATTGGCGTTTGGTAGAGGAGCTTGCCGCCGACTTTGATTTCGACGTCGAGGAGGTACGGAGCGATGGCGGCTGGGGACGGGGTGAGACCCAGGCCGGGGCGATCTGGGAGGCGGAGCTCTCCGTCCGGCGACGGGGTGAGGTGGTCTTCGGTCAGTGCGTACGCCAGCTCGGACAGTTCCGCGGGGTACTCGCAGAGCGCCGCTTCGCGCACGCCGGCGAAGGAGTGGAGGGACGCTGCCAATGCGAGGTGGGTCGTGAAGGTGTGGTTGACGAACTGGACGCCGCGCTCGCCGGCATATGCAGCCACCGATGCCGCCGGCCCAATGCCACCGATGCGGCCGACGTCGACTTGGATGTAGCCGATGCCTGCGTAGTCGATCAGGTGGCGCGCCAGGTCCGGCTCCGAAGCGGCCTCCCCCGCCGCCAAGGCCAGCGAGCCCGAGGTGCGCGCCGCCAGTTGGCGGTAGGAGTCGAACGCGCCCGACACGAACGGCTCCTCCAGCCACCCCACGCCGCATTCTTCCAGGGCTGGAAGGCGGAGCGCCGCCGCCTCCACGTCGGTTCCCCAGACCGTGCCGGCGTCGACGAACAGCGACCGGCGAGCGCCGAGGCCCTCCCGGGCCGCGCGCACCTGCGCCGCATCCGCGTCGACGGAGCCTGTGCCGTACGGTCCCCAGCCGAACTTGGCCGCCCGGAAGCCGCGGCCGGCGACGGAGACCGCCTTCTCGTACGTCGCCTCCGGAGTGTCGCCGAACAAGACAGAGGCGTACGGCGTCTTCGGATACGCCGACGGCCAGCCCAGCAAGGCATGCACCGGAGCCGACAACCGCTTGCCCAGCAGGTCCCACATCGCGATCTCGATGCCGGACAGCGTGTGCCGCGCCTGCAGCAGATCCAGGCTCTGCCGCCGTACGAGGTCGCAGATTCGTCCGATGTCCGAGACGTCGTTCAGCGGCTGCCCGAGTACGGAGTCGAGCACCGGCTTGCACGCGCTGTGCGACATCGGGCATACGAGGCTTGCGATCGACGTCAGCGGCGACGCCTCGCACTCGCCCCAGCCGACATCGTCACCCGCGCGGACACGCACCAGCAGCACGTCCTGGCTGCCGTCGCCGATGTCGAGGACAGTGGGCATCGCCAGGTAGAACACGTCGACCGCATCGATCCGGGAGCCGCTCAACGCGCGGTCACGAGCACCAACTCCGACCCTTCCTCCGGCAACTCGCGACGCAGCCCATCCTCCATCAGCGAGCGCCCGGTCACCGTCTGGCTGTCGCCCGCGTCAAGCCACTTCACATCGTACGACCGGTCAGGATCCAACCCCCGCAGCGGAATCGCCCGCGAAGGATCGCCGCCAGGCAGGCGGAACAGCAGCACGAGATGCTCCGCGGAGTCAGGCAGGCTGTACTGGAACCCCACCCATCGCGACCCTTCACCGAACCGCTGAGGCTGCTCGGTCAGCCTCCGCAGATCGCCCGAGCGAACGAACGGCCGCACCACCTCCTGATACAGAAGGTTGTTCGCCTGCAGCCGCTCCCTGACCGCGGCAGGCAGCTCAGGCAACTTCCACGCCATGCCGCTGGCGCCCACCATCGCGATCCGGCGGTAGTAGTCGACCTGGTGCATCTCCAGCGCCGGGTCGCGCGGATCGAACAGCTGGCAACGATGTTCGCCGTGCCATTCGGAGTATCCCCAGTACAGCAACTGGTCCGGCGGCAGCAGCAAGCTCGCGCCCCACACCGCCTGCAGCCCGTGCTCCGGCCAGTCCGGATCGCTCAGGAACGTGAGGTGGGTCTGGCGCAGCATGCCGAGATCGATCCGCAACCCACCGGACGAGCAGTTCTCCAGTACGAGCGAAGGATGCGCGGCCCGAATCCGAGACAGCACGCGGTAGTAGCCGACGTAGTGCTCGAACAGCCCGTCGCCCGCACCGTGCCCGTGGTCGGTACGGGAGCAGCCCAGGCCGGGATCGAGGTTGAAGTCGAGTTTGATCCAGTCCGCGCCGTACTCGCCGGCCAGCCGGTCGAGCGTCCGGAACGCCCATTCGGCGGCGTCGGGATTGCCCAAGCAGACATAGCCGAGCGGCTCGCCGTCGCGCTGCGCCGGGAACGACGGCTGACTGACCGCGAGCGCGGCCTTCGGCCCCAGCGCCTCGATCTCGCACCAGATGCCGAACCGAATACCCTTGTCGTGTACGTAGTCGGCCAGCGCGCGAATGCCGCTCGGAAACCTTACAGGGTTGACGATATCCCAGTCGCCGCGTACGTCGACCCAGCTCGTGTCCGCAGCGGCCGGGCCGAACCAGCCGGCGTCGAGCGTGCACACCTCGACGCCGATCTCGGCGGCGACGTCGACGTTGGCACGGAACACCGTCTCGTCGATGCTGTGGTCCTCGTACGGCCACCAGTGGTTCCACTCGACCGGAAGGCGTTCGGACAAAGGGTTACGCGGAGCCCAGAACCGCCGCCCGACCCGGGCGAGCGGGATCGAGGTCGTGTCGAGGTCACCGTCGGATCCCAACGCCAGAACGACGGGAGGCGCCTCAACCACGTCACCAGGTTGCAGGACCTTCGTGAACCCGTTGTCGTGCAGGCCTCCGGACAGCAGGTGGCGATCACCCGACTGGTCGGGCTCGAAGCGGAACACCCAGTTGCCCGACCAGGCGACGGCTCCGCAGAGCACGGCTCCGTCGGCGCGCACCAGCGCGAACCACGGATGCACACCATGGGACGAACGCCCGCGCAGCGTCTCCAGAACGCGACGGCCGCGCAGCGGCTCGCGTACCGGTTCGAACTCCAGTCCCCAGCTGCCGGTGAACGACAACAGCTCGCAGGCGTGGGAGTCGAGCCCGATCGCGATGGAGTCGAGCCGCTGAACGTCGACCGGCTCAGCGCCGACGTTGTGGACCGCGACCCAGGCTTCGAGCACGGGCTCGCCAGGGCTGTGGCGGACGTGCCAGTCGATCTCGAGCTCGACCGCGGCCGCACCGGCGTCGACACCGGCAGAGGTGTAACGGCAGTGCGCGATCTCCTCGAAGCGGCTGGCACCGAGGCCGACGTGCTCGATGTCGACGACGTCGAGATCGGCCGACCTGCCGGAGATTCGCTTGCCCGCCACCTCGACGGCGAACGCCGGGCTTTCGTAGGAGGGGGTGGTCCACGGCAGTTGGCCCGTCAGGCCGAGCTTGCCGAATCGGAGTCCGTTCACTCGTTCGAGAAGCCACTCGAGCTCAGCACCCATCCGGCGAGGATACCGGCAGCAGGCCGATGCCGATCTCCCGGCGCGCCCGGCACGATGTGGAGGATGGCCGCTTCCGGCGCGCTCCGGCCTGCGCGCGTAGGATTCGCAGACGTGGATGACGAGGCCTATCGCAACCCCAGCTTGACGATCGACGCCCGCGTCGCCGACCTGCTGGGCCGGATGACGATCGCGGAGAAGGTCGGGCAGGTGAACCAGCGGATGTTCGGCTGGAACGCCACCGAACCCACGGCCGACGGCAAGAGCTTCCAGCTCACCGACGACTTCCGCGAAGAGGTGGCGCGCTGGGACGGCATGGGCGCGCTCTACGGCCTGTTCCGCGCCGATCCCTGGTCCGGACGCGACCTGCGAACCGGCGTCTCAGCTGCGCAGAGCGCCGAGACTGCCGAGGCCGTGCAGCGGTGGGTGTGCGAGAACAGCCGCCTCGGCATCCCCGTCCTGTTCGTCGAGGAGGTGCCGCACGGGCATCAGGCGATCGACGGGACGATCCTGCCGGTCAACCTCGCCGTCGGATCGTCGTGGGATCCCGGCGCATACGAGGAAGCCGCCGCCCGGATGGCGGCAGAGGTACGTGCGAGGGGCGCCCACGTCGCGCTGGTGTCGGCGCTCGACATGGTGGTGGATCCGCGCCGGGGACGTTCCGAGGAGTGCTTCGGCGAGGATCCGTACCTCGCCGCTGCCCTGACCCAAGCGCTCGTGCACGGCATGCAAGGCAACCAGCCAGGCCGCATCGGAGAAGACAAGCTCGCCGTCGTACTCAAGCACTTCGCCGGCCAAGGCGCCGCGATCGGCGGTCTCAACGCGCACGCCGCGCCGATCGGGCCGCGGGAGCTGCTCGAGATCCATCTCCCCGCCGCCGAGGCAGGCATCCGGGCCGGCGCCGCCGGCGTGATGGCCGCCTACAACGAGATCGACGGCGTGCCATGCGCCGGCAACGAACGCCTGCTCACCGGAATCCTTCGTGAGGACTGGGGATTCGACGGCATCGTGATGGCCGACGGCGGCGGCATCGACCGGCTCACCATGATGACCGGCGATCTGCGCACCGCTGCCGTCCTCGCGCTGAACGCCGGCATCGACCTCAGCCTCTGGGACCGCGCCTACACCCAGCTCGACAGCGCTTACGAGGAAGGGCTGATCGACGAGTCGCTGCTGGACCGGGCAGTCGCACGCGTGCTGCGGTTGAAGTTCCGGCTCGGCCTGTTCGACCGCCCGTACGCCACACCGGCGGCGGGCGGACAGCCGCCCCAACGCGAGGTCAGCCGGAGACTCGCCGAGCGGTCGCTCGTCCTGCTACGCAACGAGAATCGCCTGCTCCCGCTGGCGAAAACCACCCCGACGATCGCCGTCATCGGCCCGCAGGCCGACGAGCTCGTCCACCAGATCGGCGACTACACCGCGGAGCAGTCTCCTGGTTCAGGCGCCACCGTACTGAAGGGCGTGACGGCGGCTGCCGGCGAAGGTGCCGTCGTCAGTTTCGCACAAGGCTGCGGCCTGACCAGCGCCATTCCGGGCGGCATCGAGGAAGCCCAGGCGACGGCCGCCGATTCCGACGTCGTGGTCCTCGTGCTCGGCGGCAGCAGCGCGCGCCAGGCGACCACCCGGTTCGCCGCCAACGGCGCGGCGATCGTCGACCAGAACGTCGACATGACCTGCGGCGAAGGTGTGGACCTCGCCGACCTCACGTTGCCGCCGGCCCAACTGGAGCTGGCCAGAGCGGTCGCCGCCACCGGCACGCCCGTCGCGACCGTGCTGATCCAGGGCCGGCCGCACGCACTCGCCGACCTTCCCGACCGTAGCGACGCGATCCTCTGTGCGTGGTACCCCGGCACCGAAGGCGGCACCGCGATCGCCCGCGCCTTGTTCGGCGATGTCAACCCGGGCGGACGCCTGCCGGTGTCGATGCCCATGTCCGCGGCCGTGCTTCCCGTTGCCTACAACGCCAAAGCACACAGCCACACAACCTACGTCGACGTACGGGAGCGGGTGAGCTACCCGTTCGGCTTCGGCCTCGGCTACACGACGTTCGACTACAGCGCGGCCGAGCTCTCCCGGTCCGAGATCGGCGCGGACGATCTGCGCGCCGGCGCGACCGTCGGTGTCAAGCTGTCGATCGCCAACGCTGGAACGGTTACCGGCTCCGAGGTCGTCCAGCTCTACACCCGGCGGACCGCCTCCAGCGTATGGCCGAGGGAACGCGAGCTGAAGGGCTTCCGGCGCATCGACCTCGATCCGGGCGAGCGTACCGAGGTGACCTTCGAACTCGGCGTCGGCGAGCTGGGCTGGTGGCTGCCAGGCCTACGGTTCGGCGTCGAGCGGTCCAGACAGCAGATCACAGTCTCCGGTGCAGCCGGCGACTCGCTCGAGCTGACAGTCAACTAGAACAGCGGATCCGAGCAGCTATCGCCACAGAGTTCGTACGACGTAGCGGCGGTCACGGATGACCGCGACCGTGCTCTGCGCGTAGTACAGGAGCGCCTGGCTCACCGATCCGAGCAGCAGGCCGTTGATCCCTCCGTGCCCGCGGCTGCCGACGACCATCAGCCGAGCCGTCTCGGACTGCTTGGCCAGCAAGGTGGCAGGCCGGCCCTCGAGCACGTACGCCGCCGCGGAGACGCCGGGATACTTGCTGTGGAAGGGCTCCACGCGATCGCGGAGCTCGCGGCGGCGGGACTCGCGTTCGGTCTCGACGCGTTCCATCGTCCACGTACGCGAGCCGAACAGCGTGGCCGGATGCCAGGCGTACACGACGTCGAGGTGCGCGCCGCGCAAGTCAGCGGCCTCGAACGCGAACGCCAGCGCGGCTTCGGACTCCGGCGATCCGTCGACGCCGACGACGATCCGGTTGGCGGACGAGCCGGCGCGCTCCTTGCGTACGACGACGACCGGGCTGGCGGCGTGGGCCGCTACTGCGCTGCTGACCGATCCGAGCAGCACCGAGGCCAGCGACGATCGGGAGCGTGACCCGACGACCACGAGCTCGGCCTCGAGCGACTCCTCGACCAGGGCGGCGGCCGGACGGGTCGACACGAACGACCCGGTGACCCGGTCGGCGCCGATCCGCGCGCGTACATAGCCGACCGCGTCGTCGAACGCCTCCCGCGCCGACCGGATCGACTCCACCGACTCCGTCGACTCCGCTGCCTCCATCGACTCCACAACCTCCACGGGCTGTGCTGCCTCCAGCGCTCCCGCCGGCCCTGTCGAACCCACTGGCCGCACCGCGGCCGCCGCGAGTGAGGTCGCCGATCTCTCGTACGCCGTCACGACCCGCACCGGAGCATCCCGCCGCAGCGCTTCGTCCGCTGCCCATCGCAACGCGAGCTGGCTGTCGGGATTCGGATCGACACCGACCACGAGAGGGCGAGGCATCCGGTCCATGGCTCCTCCTTGCGCTGGCCCGCCCCCAACGCTCTCGCGTATACAGGGCAGGCAGACACCGCCGGAAGTCACCGCCGGCAGGGCCACCCGGCAGTTACGGTCGTTACGGTCGTCCGCAACTGGCCCGGCCAGGAGCCCAAGGTCAGAGCTCGATCGGAACGTTCCAGGTCACGCTCGTCCCGCCGGACGCGCCCGGCTCGGCGGCGAACGAGCCGCCCAGCCGGCCTGCGCGATCGGCCATGTTGGCCAGCCCGCTGCGCCGGGCCACCTGCTCGGGAATGCCGACGCCGTTGTCGACCACCACCAGCTCGAGCGTCCGCCCGGGAATGTCGACATGGATCCTGGCCGTGACCTCGGACGCCTGCGCGTGCCGGACGACGTTGGTGAGCGCCTCGCGCAGCGTCGATAGCAGCTCGCTGGCCAGCGACTCCGACACCACGGTGTCGATCGGGCCGGTGAGCGCGAGATGCGGAGTGAAGCCGAGCGGCCCGCTGATGTCCTCGATGATCTCGAGGATGCGCCGGCGAACGCTCGGTGCCTGGTCCTGGTCGTCCTGCAGGGAGAAGATCGTCCGGCGGATGTTCTGGATGGTCTGGTCGAGCTCGCGGACGTAGCCGCTGATCCGCGCCGAGACGCCGGGGTTGGCGATCTGGCGTACCGATCCCTGGATGCCCAGCCCGATCGCGAACAGCTGCTGGATCACCAGGTCGTGCAGGTCGCGGGCGATCCGGTCGCGGTCCTCATAGATCGCGAGCCGCTGCTGGTCGGCCTGCGCCCGGGCGTACTCCAGCGCGAGGGTCGCATGCCCGGCGAACGTCATCAGCATCCGCATGTCAGCCGAGTCGAACGTCTGCTGGCTCTCCGGGCGTACGACCGTGAGCACACCCAGGCGTTGCGTGCCGGCGCTCAACGGCACCACCAGCAGTGAGCTGGGCTCGGGCTCCTCGAGCACCTCGCCGTTCGCAGCTTCGGCCGGCAGCCCGATGCTGGACAGGTCGCCGATGACGACGCAGGCCTCGCCGGTACGCAGGACCTCGCCGATGCGGTTGCCGTCAGTCGGGATCCGGGAACCCTGGATCGCCGGGGAGACCGGTCCGGACACGACATCGACGGTGAGCTCCTGGTCGCGGTCCGTCAGCGCGAGGACGGCGATGCTCGCACCCGCGACCGTCCGGGCCCGGTCGGCCAGCAACTGCAGCGTCTCCTCCGGACCCGCACCACCCAGCATCCGCGACGTGATCTCGGTCGACGCGATCAGCCAGTTCTCCCGGCGACGCGTCTCCTCGTACAGACGGGCGTTCTCGATCGCCACACCGGCCGCGGCCGCCAACGCGATCACCAACTGCTGGTCCTCGGCGGTGAAGTCGCCTCCACCCTGCTTCTCCGTCAGATAGAGATTGCCGAACGCCCTGCCACGCACCAAGATCGGAACACCCAGAAAAGACCGCATCGGCGGATGATTCGGTGGAAACCCGAACGACGCGGGATGTTCTGCCAGATCATGCAACCGGATCGGCGCGGGCTCATTGATCAACAACCCCAGAATGCCCTTACCTGTCGGCAGATGACCGATCGAGCTCCGCTCCGCGTCCGACACTCCCACATTGCGGAACTCCACCAACGTCCGTTCCGGCCCGATCACCCCCAACGCGCCGTACCGAGCGTTCACCAAATCGCAAGCCGCCCGTACGATCCGATCCAGCACCTCCGGCAACGCCAGGTTGCTGCCAACCGAGACCACCGCATCCAGCAAACGGTGAACCCGCTCCTCGTTCTCGATCAGCAGGCCCGCCCGATCCACCAGCTCCCGCAGCAAGGTGTCGGTGCGCAGCATCCTGAGATCGGGCAGCACGAGGTCGGACGACTGGTCGACCGGCTGTGGGCGGCCCAAGCCGGAGTCACCTTGCTCCATGTTCCGCAGCTTAATCCAGTCGATCACCCAAGGGCGATCCAAACGTCCCGCCGGCCCGTGCCGAACGGACCGTCCCGCCGGAGCCGTCGCGCCCGCATACGTCCTGGCCGGCTCCCGACCATCGGCATCGAGCTCCTGTGCCGTCCGGCCGCAGCGCCGTGCGCGTTCCTGACGGGAGATTGGAGGCAACAAACCAAGCCCGCAAGGAGAAGTGAGATGGCCACCCAATCCACGCCGGCCCAGCGGACCCCCCGACGGACGGCTCCTGCTCCGTCCAGCACGCCGGACGTACCCTCCACGAGAGGACCGGGCCGGCTACTGGCGGTCGTGCGGATCGCCACCGGGTTCGTGTTCCTGTGGGCGTTCCTCGACAAGCTCTTCGGCCTCGGCTACGCCACCCCGGCGGAGCGTTCCTGGGCCAACGGCGGCTCGCCGACCAAGGGATTCCTCTCCGGCGTCGCCGTCGGACCGTTCGAGTCGACGGCGCACAGCATCGCGGGGACGGCCTGGGCGGACTGGCTGTTCATGCTCGGCCTGGCCGGTGTCGGCATCGCGGTCATCGCGGGAGTCGCGCTGCGTGTGTCCGCGGTCGCCGGCGGCCTCATGATGCTGCTGATGTGGGCGGCCGAATGGCCACTCGACAAGCTGACATCCGGCGGCGAACCGTCGATGTCGACCAACCCGCTCATCGACTACCACATCATCTACGCACTGGTCCTCATCGTTGTGGCGGCGACGTACGCCGGCTCCACGTGGGGTTTCGGAAAGGCCTGGAGCCGTCTGCCGCTCGTCCAGCGCTTCCCGTGGCTGGCATGACCTGATACGTCTCGGTTTGGCCCCAAAGGCCCGGTAGGAGTGGGCCTTTGGGGTCTACCGGCGACTGCCGGCACCTGTAACTATTGAATCATGGCGATCAAGGTCTTCCTGCTCGACGACCACGAAGTGGTACGCGTCGGCCTGCGGCAGCTGCTGGAGAGCGAACCCGGCATCGAAGTCGTCGGCGAGGCCGGAACCGCCGCCCAGGCAGTCGCCCGGGTTCCCGCGCTCCGGCCTGATGTCGCCGTGCTGGACGTCCGCCTGCCGGACGGCGACGGGGTCACCGTCTGCCGCGACATCCGCTCGGCGATGTCGCCCCCGCCGGCCTGCCTGATGCTCACCTCGTACGCCGACGACGAGGCTTTGTTCGAAGCCATCATGGCCGGTGCGTCCGGCTACCTCCTGAAGCAGATCGAGGGCAACCGCCTGATCGAAGCGGTCCAGCGGCTGGCCGCCGGCGAATCCCTGCTCGACCCCGCCCTGACCGCGGCGGTGCTCGAACGGCTGCGGCACGGCTCGGAGGAGGAAGACCCGAAGTACTCCTCGCTGTCGCCGCAGGAGAAGCGGATCCTCGACTACGTGGCGCAGGGCATGACGAACCGCGAGATCGCGCAGACCATGTACCTCGCGGAGAAGACGGTCAAGAACTACGTGTCGGCGTTGCTGCGCAAGCTCGGAATGCAGCGCCGCACGGAGGCGGCGGTGTACGCGGTGGAGCGTACGCACAAGCCGCAGCCGTAGACCGTAACGCTGTCGCCGCGTGCGGTCAGGTCGCGGAGGCCGGAGGCCGGAGCCCACCACGGTCTTGACGATCTGAACCGTCGCTGTCCGCGATGCCTGTGCTACAGCCCACGGCAAGCCGGGCTGTAGCTGCGTATATTCGGCCCTTATGACCGAGCCGGACCCCGCAGATCTCACCGCCCGCGCCCGGATCAGGAACGCCGCGATGGTGCATTTCGGCGAGCACGGCTTCGAGAAAGCCACGATCCGCGGCATCGCACAGACCGCCGGCGTCTCGTCCGGGCTGGTGCGGCACCACTTCGGGTCCAAGCAGGCGTTACGGGAGGCCTGCGACGAGCACCTCGCGCGTACGATCAGCCGTCTCAACGACCAGGTCTGGGGCGACCGCGGCACCGGCGGTGTCAACTACGTCACCGCCGGCCGGCTCGCGATGGGGCCGTACCAGCGCTATCTCGCCCGCGCGCTGTCGGAGGGTGCGGCAGGAGACCTGTTCGACTCGATCGTCTCGATGGTCGAGGAATGGCTGGCCGCCGCCGACGCCGAACGCGCGGACCAGCCCGCGGCCGACCGCCGTAGCCGGGCGACGGTGTTCACGGCGATGGCGCTCGGCGTACCGATGCTCTACTCCCACGTCGCACGCGGGCTCGGCGTCGACCTCGAGTCGCCGGAAGGTGACCGCAGGCTGGCCAGGGCGCTGCTCGACATCTACTCTCACCCGCTGCTGGCCCCATCGGATGCCGCCGCGGCCCGGGACGCGCTCGACAGGCAGGAGGCCGCGGAGGCAGGCACGGCCTGACCTGGTCCGGCGCCCCCGGTCCAGCGGCCGGCGAGCACGATGCACAGGCTGGTCGCCGCCAATGGCACCATCGTCACGAGCATCACCGTGACAACGTTCAGCCCACCGCCGTCCTGCAACAGGATCCCGGTCAGCAGGCTGAGCACCATGTTGTTGCCCGCGTGCGCGACGCTCGTCGTCCAGATCGAGCCGCTCCTGGTCCGCAGCCACGCCAGCGCGATCTCCTGGAACTGGAACGACAGGGTCCAGACGGCCAGCCCCACCAGCACGTTGTCGAACTCGATGTAGCCGAGGAAGGCCAGCGGATAGTGCCAGACCGCCCAGATCAGGCCAGTCAGCATGACCGCGGCCCACGGCCGGCCCGGGCACAGGCGCAGCCGGAGGTAGCTCGTCCAGCCGAACTCCTCGCCCCAGTAGAGCGGCGCCAGCAGCGGCACCACCAGTATCAGCACCAGAACGAACGTCCATCCCGGTAGGCCTGGCACGACGTCGCCGAGCCCGGCCAGGTCGAAGTGCCACAGCCCGAGGGCGGCCGCCAGGCCGACCGTTGCCGCCGCCAGCACCAGCGGCCCGAGCCAGGCCAGGACGTACTCCCGCCAGGCTTCCCGGAAACGCAGCCGTAGCCCCGCGTCGCCGAATCCCTCCCTGGTGACCCATCGCCGCACCACGACGGCCGCGATCGCAGGCAGGAACGCCCACCACTGCGCCAGCGGGTTGACCAAAGACCAGCCGAGCAGCTTCATTCCGAACATGCCGGCCCAGCTCAGGCCGAACGTCAGACCCAGAAACGCCCACACGCCTTTGCTTCTCGTCTCCATGGCCCACCAGGGAATCCGACGAACGGGTGCCCGGTCACCGGAGCGGAGCACCAAAGCCGGGGTGTACTCCGCTATACCTCGAGGACTACGGCTCGCCTCGCTGGTAGTGCGGGCTGCCGCGACTAGCGTGCTTGACGTGACGAACGTGACGAAAGCAAAGCCGGCGAGCGCCTGGGAGGCTCTCCACCGCGCAGGCTTCCTCCTCAGCCAGTGGCCTTGGCGCTCGGCCGCGTACGTGCTCACGACTCCGTTCGTGGCAGGCGTGGTGGCGATTCCGATGTGGCTCCTCGCCGCCCCGATCCTGCCCGCGCTGGCCTGGGCGCGGAACGGCCAGTTCGAGACGCGCTTCGGCTCGATGGCCGTTCTTACGCTGCTCGCGGCCGCGTTGCTCACGGCGTTCGGTCCGCTGGTCGCGGCACCGCTGGGATACGTGGAGCGGCTCCGGCTGCAACTGGGCGACTCGCGTCCGGTCGCCGACCCGCCGAACCAGCCGTTCCTCCGCTGGATTCGCACCCGCTACACCTCTCCGTCGGCCTGGCGGGAGTTCGGATATGCCGCGCTGCTCGTGACGGCCATCCCGCTGCTCTACCTGGCGGTCGCCATCGTCGGCATGGTCGACTTCGTCTGGATCATCAGCCCGTTGCTGGTCTCCGAGGGAGACTCGATCAGCATCGGATTCGCCACGATCAGCTCGGCCGGGGAGGCGATCCCGTTCACCGCGGCCGGCCTGCTGCTACTGCCCGCGATGCCTTACCTGTGGACCCTCCTGTCCGCCACGCACGTCGCGATCGCCCGTTCCTTGTTGCTTCCGGCGGCGAACGAAGAGTTGCGTACCGAGCTCGTCGAGGTCACCCGGTCGCGCGCCCGGCTGGTCGACGCGTTCGAGGCCGAACGCCGCCGGATCGAGCGCGACCTGCACGACGGCGCGCAGCAGAAGCTGGTCAGCCTCACCATGCAGCTCGGCCTGGCGAAGGTGGACCTGCCCGCCGGATCGCCCGCGGCCACGGCGGTGGCGGACGCGCACGAGCAGGCCAAGCAGCTGATGGCCCAGCTGCGCGAGCTGATCCGCGGCATCCATCCGCGGGTGCTGTCCGACCGTGGCCTGCCGGCGGCGATCGGCGAGCTCACCGACCATGTACTGCTGCCGATCGATGTCAACGTGTCCTTGCCGGATCGGCTGCCCAGCCATGTCGAGGCCACGGGGTACTTCGTGGTCGCCGAGGCGCTCAACAACGTCGCCAAGCACAGTGGCGCCTCCAGCGCTTCGGTCACCGCCCGGCTGGACGCCGGGATGCTGGTTGTCGAGGTCGTCGACGACGGGCAGGGCGGCGCCGATCCGTACGCCGGCGCCAGTCTGACCGGACTGGCCGGGCTGGTCGACCGGGTGTCGGTCGTCGGCGGCAAGATGTACCTGTCCAGTCCAGACGGTGGGCCCACCGTCGTACGTGTGGAGATTCCGTGCGGTCCGAGCAGAGCGGGGTAGGAGCAGGGTCAGTCGATGCCAGCGCCGGGCCTGATTCCGGGTCTGATTCCGGGGCTGTGCCGCGTGGCCGCGAGGGCGGGATACGCACTGTGCTTGCCGAAGACGGCGTGCTGCTTCGCGAAGGGCTGGCGGGCCTGCTCACCCGGTTCGGCTTCGAGGTCGTGGCGGCGGTCGGTGACGCCCAAGCGCTGCAGGCGGCGGTGGCCACGCACCGGCCCGATCTCGTCGTGACCGACATCCGGATGCCGCCCGGCTTCTCCGACGAGGGACTGCGGGCCGCGGTCTCGTTGCGGCAGGCGGATCCGGGGCTCGCGGTGGTCGCGCTGAGCCAGTACGTCGAGCGCAGCTACGCCGCCGAGCTGCTCGACTCCGGCGACGGCACCCGGGTCGGCTATCTCCTGAAGGATCGTGTGGTCGACGTCGAGGAGTTCGCCGGCAAGCTGCGGCAAGTCGTCGACGGCGGCACGGTCGTCGATCCGGAGGTGGTCCGGCAACTCCTTCGCAGGCAGGGCGATCCGCTCTCCCGGCTGTCCACGCGCGAACGTGAGGTGCTCGCGCTGATCGCCGAAGGGCACTCCAACAGCGCGATCACCCGGCGGTTGGTCGTCACCGAGACGACGGTGGCCAAGCACGTCGGCAACATCTTCGCCAAGCTCGACCTGCCACCCACCGACGACACGCATCGGCGGGTGCTCGCGGTGCTGGCTTACTTACGTAGCTGAGCTTCCAGCTTCGCCTTGGCCGTGCACGCGCGGTCGACCATCGCGCCGACCGCGCCGATTCCCAGGTTCTTGGCGGCGAACACCAAGTACTTCACGTTGACCGCGACCGTTGCCCAGTGGAAGCCCAGTGTTGCCAGCTCTTCGTCGAGCGGGCTGCCGGTGGCGTCCTGCCAGGATTGCTTGTAGCGCTGGAACTTCTCCGTTCCTGGTGTGGTGAGGTTGGCGAGGTCGAGCATCGCGGGCGCGAGGTAGACGCCGCCCCAGTCGATGAGCATGGAGTACGGACCGTTCACCAGAACGTTGTTGGCGTGGACGTCGCCGTGCACGAGCGTGTGTGGGAGGGCTTGGAGCGTACGAGCAAGGGTTGGGTCGATGGCGTACTCCCTGAGCAGCTCGAGGGTCTGGTCTCGTAGCGGGTCGGCCGGGATGAACTGGGGCAGGCGTTCGATCGCGAACTCGCACTTCTGCCGCCACCTGGCCTGGTCGAGTCGCGGGACGTCTTCCAGCGCCACGTCGGAGTAGTGGGCGTGCAGGCGGGCGAGCGACTCGACCACCTCGACGGGGATCGCTGGCTCGTTGAGGGCGGGTATGCCGGTGTAGAAGGGTGTCAGCACCCACGGGCCGTTCTCGTCCTCGCCGGTGGCGAGCAGCTCGGGGAACGTCGTGGCGTCGCGGACCTCTTGCAGAGCGCGGAGGGCGGAAACCTCAGCCTGGTTGGCTGTTTTGCGTAGTACGGCGGCCAGCGCGGGACGGGCGTACGGGCGGGTCACGCGCAGGTCGAGGCGTTCGACGTTGGGTGAGGAGAAGCCGTTGGTGAGCTTCGTCCGCCGCGTCACCCAGGCGATCGCGCCGTCTCCCCAGCGTTCGCGAACCCACCCGTCCATGCGTCCAGGCTAGCGCTCGCGGGTGACGAGCTTGTCGAACACGCGATCCGGCAGGAAGCGGTGCATGCGTACGAGCGTGCCGGCCAGGTAGCCCTTGCGGTAGCGCGGATCGGGGTCGTTCGACTCGATCGCCTTCCGGATCACGTCGGCGATCTCCTGGGGCTCGGATGCCTTGCTGTTCTGGCCGAACGAGGCCTCGGCGGCCTTGGCCATCGCCTCGGTCTGGGCGGCGTAGGGGCCGCCGTTCGAAAGCTCGCGCATGTCCTGCGGCGTATGGTCCTGGAACTCCGTCTTGACCAGGCCGGGCTGGATGATGACGACGTTGATGCCGAAGCGCTTGACCTCCTGGCGGAGGGAGTCGGTGTAGGCCTCGAGCGCGTGCTTGGAGGCGTGGTACCAGCCGCCGAGCGGCAGGGAGATCGCGCCGCCGACCGAGGAGACGTTGACGATCGTGCCGCTGTGCTGGTTTCGCATCTGAGGGAGGACGAGCTGGATCAGGCGGGCGGGGCCGAACAGGTTGACCTCGAACTCGCGGCGGGCGCGGTCGAGCGGCACCTCCTCGGCGGCGCCGTACTGGCCGATGCCCGCGTTGTTGACCAGGACGTCGATCCTGCCTTGCTCGTCGAGGATGGCGCGGACGGCGCGTTCGAGGTCGGCGTCCTTGGTGACGTCGAGCTCGATCGGGTGGCCGCCGGCGTCACGGATCACGTCCATCCGCTGGACTCGACGGGCGGCGCCGTAGACGGTGTGGCCGGCTTTCAGCAGTTCGAGGGCGGTGGCGCGGCCGATGCCTGAGGAGGCACCGGTGACGAGGCAGATCTTGGCTGCCATGACGTGACGACCTTTCCTGGGTCTTCTGCTTCGTGGTGCTTCTTGTGGGAGGCGTGGCTCGGGCTGGCTACACATGTGTATAGCATCCTGAACGTCGTCGCAGCCCGGCTGGTGCGTGAGATCCTGGCCACGTGGCCGTCGCGTACGTGGCTCGGGCGGTTTGTCTAGTCGATCTGGCACGCCTGCGGACAGATCTCCTATCCGCGTGAACGAATCGCGCCCACCGGGTCGACTGTCGGCGGCATCGCGCTGGGGTCACCGATCGAACAGATTCCCGACGATGGCGCGGGCGAATCGTCCGTCGCAGAAACCGGTTTCTTGATCGGGCCGCACGACCGGCCGATCGTCAACGCGCCAACCGCCGACCGCCGACCGCCGAGCACCGCGCGCCCTCAGCCCGCCCAGAAACCGGTTCCTGCAGGCACGCTGGCCCGCGTCGGCCGAAGGCGGGCTGAACTCCAATCCGAGAAACCGGTTCCCGCAGACCCGCCCGGCCCCGCCGGCCTAAGCGGGCTAGGCCGGCCGAGAAACCGGTTTCTGGGACGGAGCCGGCCAGACAACTGCGCAGAAACCGTGTTACTGCGCGCCCGAGAAACCGGTTCCCCGCTTTGGAGGAACCCTGCTTCCAGCGCGCCGGCGGTCTGCTGCGCCATCCGCCGCCATCCGCCGCCACCCGCCGCCACCCGCCGCCACCCGCCGCCACCCGCCGCCGCCAGCCGCTGCCGGTCACTGTCGGGACCATGAGCGGCGCCAGCGAGAAACCGGTTCCTGGCGGGCGGGTTCGTCTCCGATCGGAGCGAGCCGAGCGCGGGCGGAGAAACCGGTTCCTGGACGGCGGGCGCGGTGGTTCGTCGCCGCTGGCGCGGGCTGGGCTCGGATGGAGAAACCGGTTCCTCGTGCAAGAAACGGGTTCCCGGGTTGGAGAAACCGGTTTCTGTCGAGGTCGCCCGGCGCGGGCCCCAGCCGAGACGGCGAACCGTCCCGTTCAAGCTATTCAGCTCTGGTCGAGTTGTTTGGCGCGCTTGTCCGAACGTCCGCGGGTGATGTCCTGGGTCAGGCCGAGGCTGCCGATCAGCAGGAAGAAGCCGGCGGGAACCAGCACCCACAGCCACCTGCCTCCTTCGTCGATTGCCCAGAGGCCGGCGAGCGTGGAGAGCACGATCAAGCCGAGGCCCAGCCCGACCCCGATGCCGCCAGGGTCGCGCCGGCGTTCCTGTTCGTCTGCCAGGAGGTCGATCGTGCGGTCGACCAGGGCCGCGAGCTTCCGGGTGCTCGGACTGTCCGCGGGGAGCTCGTTCAGCAGCTCGATGTTGGTACGCAGATCCGACCGCAGCGTCCGGCGGGCTGCCCGCCTCCCCAGCAACGGAACCACCGCCCCGATCAGAGCACACGCCACCAACGCCACCTGCCCGATCAGCTGTGCGTCCATCCGGATGCCCCGCATCTCAAAACGCTCGCCGGCTTCGCTTGTTGGTGACGGCACAGACGGCGTTCGGTTACACGCCCCGACGCGCGATCGTCGCCTCCAGGCCGTCGAGGATGACGGCGAGGCCGGCCTCGAACGTCTGCCGGGCACGGCGTTCGAGGTACGGCAGCTCCGCGTCCTCCGGACCGAGCGCATCGGCCTCGCCGTCGTCGCTCTCGAGCCAGGTCGCTGCGGGAAACCGGTCCCCGAGATCGGGTACGACCTGCCGCAGCAGCGTCGTCCGCGCCAGCCACCACTCCTCGTCCGAGAGACCGGTTTCTTCCGGCGCCCTCCGAACCTCCGCGACCGTCTGGGCGGCGCCACGGACATAGTGGACCAGCAACGCGAACACACTGCGCAGCCGAGACGCCGAGAGACCGGTTTCTCGGAGGATCCGCGCCAGCGTCTCCCGGAGCGCGAACTCGTTCGGCCCGAGCACGGGCCGCGCCTGCGAGAAGCTCAACGCCCACGGATGCCGTACGTAGAACGCGCGCAGGTCCGCAGCCCACGCCGACAGTGCGGCGCGCCAGCCCGCGTCCAGCTCGTACGACGACGGCAGCTCGCCGAGCACGCTGTCGTACATCAGGTCGACGAGCTCCTTCTTGTTCGGCACGTAGGTATACAGCGCCATGCCCGTCCGCCCGAGCCGCTCGCCGACCGTCCGCATCGAAAGCGCGCCCATTCCGTCGGAGTCGGCGACAGCGATCGCCGCGCGGACGATCGCGTCGACGCTGAGCCCCGGCTTCGGCCCCGGCCCGCCGCTGCCGGCGCTCCCACTGCCACTCCCACAGCCGCTGCCCGGAGAGGAGCCGGCGCCGACGTCCGCGTCCCGCCACAGCAGCGACATCGACCGGTGTGTGTCCGCCTGCCCGGCGTAAAACGTCATTGCCAACTCCTTACAGCATAAAGTATTCTGCTCGGTCCAGCTTTATACCGTAAAGCATCACAGAGAGGCGGTACACGGTGACTCGGGCGGCAGCCGACAGCCATGACGTGATCCAGGTACGCGGTGCCAGGGAGAACAACCTCGCCAACATCTCGGTCGACATCCCCAAACGACGTCTCACCGTCTTCACCGGCGTATCCGGGTCCGGCAAGTCCTCGCTCGTGTTCGGCACGATCGCCGCGGAGTCGCAGCGGCTGATCAACGAGACCTACACCGCGTTCCTCCAGTCGTTCATGCCGAGCATCGGCCGGCCGGACGTCGACGGGCTCAACAACCTCAGCGCCGCGATCATCGTCGACCAGGAACGGATGGGCGCCAACTCGAGGTCGACCGTCGGCACGGCGACCGACGCGCACACGATGTTGCGGATCATCTTCAGCCGGATCGGCCAGCCGTACGTCGGCCATTCCGGCTTCTTCAGCTTCAACCTGCCCGACGGCATGTGCCCGAAGTGCGAAGGCATCGGCCGCGTCTCGACGATCGACGTCGACCAGCTCGTCGATAGGGAGCTCTCGCTGAACGAGGGCGCGATCACCGTGCCGAACTTCGGCGTCGGCACGTGGTACTGGCAGGTGATGGCCGACTCCGGCTTCTACTCCCCCGACAAGAAGCTGAAGGACTTCACGCCGCAGGAGTGGAAGGACTTCCTCCACAAGCCGGCGACGAAGATCAAGGGCGCCTCGTTCAACACCACGTACGAGGGTCTCGTGGTGAAGGTGCAGCGCACGATCCTGTCCAAGGAACGCGACTCGATGCAGAAGCACCTCCGCGCGTTCGTGGACCGCGCGGTGGTGTTCAGCACCTGCCCGGCCTGCGACGGTGCCCGGCTGAACGAAGCGGCGCTGTCGTCAAAGATCGACGGCCGCAACATCGCCGACTGCTCGGCCATGCAGATCAGCGACCTGGCGGAGTTCATCCGTTCGATCGACGATCCGTCGGTCACGCCCTTGCTGAAGACCTTGCAGGAAACGCTGGATTCCCTGGTGGGCATCGGGCTCGGCTACCTCAGCCTCGATCGCGAGTCCGGCACGATCTCGGGCGGCGAGGCGCAACGGGTGAAGATGGTGCGGCACCTGGGCTCGAGCCTGACCGACATCACGTACGTCTTCGACGAGCCGACGGTCGGACTGCACCCGCACGACATCCAGCGAATGAACAACCTGCTGCTTCTTCTCAAGGACAAGGGAAATACCGTGCTCGTCGTCGAGCACAAGCCCGAGGTGATCGAGATCGCCGATTACGTCGTCGACCTCGGGCCGGGGGCGGGCACCGGTGGCGGGCAGGTCTGCTACACCGGTGACGTAACCGGCCTGCGCGCGTCGGACACCTTGACAGGAAGGCATCTGGACCATCGCGCCCAGCTGCGTCCGGAGGTACGCGAGGCGGCCGGCAAGCTGCAGATCCGGAACGCGAACCTGCACAACCTGAAGGATGTCTCGGTTGACGTCCCGCTCGGTGTGCTGACCGTGGTGACCGGCGTCGCCGGCTCCGGTAAGAGCTCGCTGATTCACGGCTCGATCGCTTCCAGGGAAGGGGTTGTGGTCGTCGACCAGTCGGCGATCCGGGGCTCGCGGCGCAGCAACCCGGCGACGTACACCGGCCTGCTCGACCCGATCCGGGCGGCTTTCGCCAAGGCCAACAACGTGAAGGCGGCCTTGTTCAGCGCGAACTCCGAGGGCGCCTGCCCGAAATGCAAGGGAATCGGGCTGGTCTACACAGATCTGGCGATGATGGCCGGCGTCGCGTCGATCTGCGAGGAGTGCGAGGGGCGGCGGTTCACGCCGGAGGTGCTGACGTATCTCCTGCGTGGCAAGAACATCAGTGACGTGCTGGCGATGCACGTGGAGGAGGCGCGTTCGTTCCTGGCGTTCCTGCCGGCGGCGAAGGTGATCCTGGACCGGCTTTCCGATGTGGGGCTGGGATACATCGGGCTGGGTCAGCCGCTGACCACGCTGTCCGGCGGCGAGCGGCAGCGGCTGAAGCTCGCGATCCGGATGGCCGACAAGGCGGTGACGTACGTGCTGGACGAGCCGACCAGCGGGCTGCATCTCGCGGACGTCGACCAGCTGCTGGCGTTGCTGGATCGGCTGGTCGAGTCCGGCAACACCGTGATCGTGATCGAGCACCACCAGGCGGTGATGGCCCACGCCGACTGGATCATCGACCTCGGCCCGGGCGCCGGCCACGACGGTGGTCAGGTGGTCTTCGAGGGAACGCCGCACGAGCTGGTCGCGAAGGGCGACTCGCTGACAGCGGTGCACTTGCGCGAGTACGTCGGCGCGTAACCGAGGCTCTTCTGCTTGCGCATTCTGTCCTGTCTGGCTCTTTTGCGCGCCGGGCAGGGCAGAATGCGTGGCATGGAACGGATCCCAGAGCCGCCGGACGGTGACGAGCGCGGCATCCTGCTTGGCTGGCTGGCGTTCCACCGGGACGCACTGCGGGCGAAATGCGCCGGACTGTCGGAAACGCAACTGGTGTCGCGGTCGGCGCCGCCGTCGCCGCTGTCGTTGCTGGGACTGGTCCGGCACCTGACGGAGATGGAACGCGCGTATGCCGTCTGGGCGCTCGGACCGGCGGCCGACCTGGAGTGGGTGTGGGGCGTCTACACCGACGACGGCCCCGAATGGGACATCGACGCCGACGCCTCCATGGTCGAGTCGTCGATGGCGGCCTGGCAGGCGGAGATGCGCGCGGCGGACGCGCGCTTCGCCGAACACGCGACGCTCGACTCCGTTGGCGCGGGCAACGGGCGCAGCGTGCGCTGGAACCTGCAGAAGCTGATCGGCGAGTACGCACGCCACAACGGCCACGCCGACCTGATTCGCGAACGAATCGACGGCCAGACCGGCGAATGACCGCCGGACGGGTGAGAGGCGGCGGATGTCCGCCGCTGGCCCGGCGACCGGCGGCGTGCGGGAAGAGCTCGAGGTCGGCGGTCTGGCCATCGACGAGCAGACCCTGCCCGACGCTGGCGCGGCCAGCCGACAACGCCAGGTCAGATCCGCGACGCACCGGCGGAATGACCGGCCACGCCGCTAACGCGCCGGCGTGCCAACGACGGTCAGCGCGCGACCGGAGCTCAGGTCGGCGGTCTGGACGTCCGCGGCTGTGAAGCCGTTCTGCTTCAGCACCGCTTCCAAGCGGGCGATGGTCGGCTCGGTGTCGGCGGGGTCGAGGGGTTGGTACGACAGGTACACGGCTCCGCCCGGTGCCAGGTGGTCACGGATGACGGCGAGTTCGCAGGCAGGGTCGCCGCGGGCGAAGACAGGTACGTGGACTCCGAGCACCTTGTCGAACTGCGCGCCGGCGAGGTTGGCGTGCTCCAGCGACGTGATCTGGAACGACGCGCGGCCGCTCGCGATGTGTTCCGCGTTGCGGCGGCGCGCCTGTTCGATCATCTTCGCCGACCGGTCGAGGGCGAGGACGGTGCCGCCCGCCGTGAGGCGGTCGCAGGCCAGCGTCACCGCGACGCCGTGGCCGCAGCCGATCTCCAGTAGGCGGTCGGACGGCTGCAACCGTAACGTCGCGACGGCCCAGACCAGCCGTTCGGCCGCTGCTGGTCGCCGGATCGCCATGGCCGTCACCCTAACCGCGGGTCACCCCGAGCGCAGGGCCGCTTTCAGTACCTCTGCCAGCGGCGTCGTCGGACGGCCGATCAGGCGGCGGAGGTCGCCGGTGGTGGTGTCGAGTTCGCCGCGTGCGATGCCGCGGTCGGAGTCGGCGAGGACGGCGGCGAACGGCTCTGGCAGGCCTGCCGCCACGAGCGCCTTGGCGTAGTCGTCGGCCGGGAGGTCCTGGTAGCCGACCACGACGCCGGACTGCTTCGAGACCTCGGCGGCGTACTCCGCCATCGTGAACCGGTCGTCACCGCCGAGTTCGTAGGCGACGTTCGTGGCCTGCTCGTCGCCGGCCAGGACGGCGGCCGCTGCCTCCGCGAAGTCGACCCGCGGCGCCGCGGCGACCCGGCCGTCGCCGGCCGAGCCGAGGACCGCCTTGTACTCCAACGCGGGGGCGAGGTTCTCGGTGTAGTTCTCGGTGTACCAGCCGTTACGCAGGAAGATGTACGGCAGACCGGACTCACGGATCGCGGCCTCGGTCGCCTGGTGCTCGGCCGCGAGCTGGACGCCGGTGGTCTCGGCATTCAGGATGCTGGTGTACGCGATCAGGTCGACGCCGGCCGCGACCGCCGCGGCGATGACGTTCTGGTGTTGCGGAAGCCGCTTGCCGGGCTCGCTCGCCGAGATCAGGAGCAGCCGATCGGTGCCGACGAGCGCTGCGGCGAGGGTTTCGGGCCGGTCGTAGTCGGCCTCGCGCACTTCTACGCCGCGCCCGGCGAGGTCCGCGGCAGCCGCGGGATTGCGTACGGCGGCGACGATCTGGTTCGCGGGCACGCCGCGCTCGAGCAGGGCAGCGACGACGAGCCGGCCGAGCTTGCCGGTGGCTCCGGTGACGGTGATCATGTGGGCACTCCATTCGTTCGGACTACCCCTCACACTGCACTAACTTCTAGAAAGTGCCAACCAATGGTGAGCACAATCACTTGGGAGAGCGCGGCGCACCAGCTACCGTGGAGGGCATGAGCTGCGAGACCGGGCCGAGCGACGAGCTGATCACCGACGTGTTCGCACGCGCCTGCCCGTCCCGGCGCACGCTCGAGAACGTCGCCGGCAAGTGGGGCACGCTCGCGCTGGTCGCACTGCTGGAGGGCGGCTACCGCTTCAACGCGCTGCGGCGCCGCGTCGACGGCGTCAGCGAGAAGATGCTGGCCCAAACCCTCCACGCCCTCGAACGCGACGGGCTCGTCACCCGCGACGTGCAGGCAACGATCCCGCCGCGGGTCGAGTACACCCTCACCCCGCTCGGCGAACGCGTCGCCGGCAAGCTCCACGAGCTGATCGAGCTCGTGGAGGCCGAGATGCCGGCCGTCCTCGAGGCTCAGGCCGCCTACGACACGGCGAAGTAGAAACGCTCGAACTGCAAGGAGCAGGCGGCGCCCTGCGGCGCACGACCCTGGCGTCGGCGCGGCACACCGCCAGGGCGATCTTCGCGGGCGAGCGCCGAAGCGGCCCTACTCGACCTTGACTCGCGGTTCGTGGTCGACCGGGAAGTTGACGGATCGGGCGATGAAGCAGACCGCGCCGACCTTTTCGTGCAGCGCGTGGGCCTGCTCGACCATCGACTGCGAGGCGACAGTGACCACCGGGCGCAGGACCACGCGAGTGAACTGGCCACCCCAGCCCTCGTCGTCCTGGACCATCGTGCCGACCGCCGAATCTTCGTACCCGACCACGACCACGCCGGCCTCGACGCAGAGGTGGAGGTAGGCCAGCATGTGGCACTGCGCCAGCGCCGTGACCAGCAGCTCCTCCGGATTCCAGCGCGAGGCGTCACCCCGGAAGGTCTTGTCGGACGAGCCGGCGAGCGCGGGCTTGCCGGCTGCCCGGACCTCGTGCTCGCGTCCGTAGTCGCGGTAGCCCGTGGTGCCGCTCCCTCGGTTGCCCTGCCATTCGATCGCGATGTCGTATTGATGCGAGGCGCCCATGCCTCACAACGTACCCGCGCGCAACGCGCCCGGTGCCGAGCCCGTCGCCGCCTTCACGTGGCGGCTGAGGTGGCTCACCGAGTCGTACCCCGTGAGCTCGGCGATCGCCTGCAAGGTCAACGTGGAGTTACGGATGTAGCCGAGCGCGTGCCGCAACCGGACGCCCTGCAGCGCCGCGCGCGGGCTCATCCCCCGGTAGCGCACGAAATAGGCGCGCAGCGAGGACGCCGAGAGCCCCAGCTCGGCGGCGACCTCCGCGATCCGGACGCGCGCGGCGAAGCGCTCCTCGAAGAGCCGTTCCGCCTGCCCGACCAGCTGCTCCGCGTCCGTCACCGGCGAGGCGCCGGCCGCCGCCGCCCGCCGCAGTCGCAGGTCGAGCTCGCCCATCAGCAGGCCGCACAGCTCCGCGCAGTCCGGACCTGGCTGGTTGATCTCCCGTACGAGCGCGTCGAACACCCGGCCCAGGCTGCGCTCGCCGTCGTCGAAGCACAGCCGCGGCCACGGCCACCCGGCAGGCGCGGAGACCTGCAGGAAGCGGTTGACGTAGCCGGTACGGCTGAGCTCCGCGTGCCACGTACGCGGCGGCGTGAGCAGCACTGTGCCGGGCGTCGCGGAGTACGTCTCGTCGCCGATCGGGCAGGTGATCCGGCCGCGGACGTAGTAGACGAGCTCCCACGACGTGTGCGCGTGCGACGGGAAGTCCTTGCCGGGCCCCGCGGTGTGGACGCCGGCGCTCAGCAGCTTCGGCGATTTGTGCATAAGCGCTGTCGCCTTCTGCATTGGTTTCCAGGTACGTCAGAGCGATGCTGACATCGATTCGTGCACCTTGTAAAGGAGTGCATTGCGCATGAGCGACCCGGATGACATGGACATGGCGACCGCGCTTCGCGACCTCGGCGTGACCGACGACCTGCTCACGCCGGCCGAGAAGGACCACCTCGACGCGATGGGGTTCCTGCCGCTGGAGGGGATCCTCACGCTGGAGGAGGTGGCCGGGTTCAACAAACGGATGGCCGAGCTCACCGCCGCCGAGGGCGACCGCGCGGGCCTGGAAGTTCACCAGGAGAAGGGCGCCGACCGCCTCGCCGACCTGATCAACAAGGACCCGATGTTCGAGGTGTGCTTCAGCCACCCGCGCGTCCTGGCGGCGATGAAGCACGTGCTCGGCGAGTTCAAGTTGTCGTCTCTCAACAGCCGGGCGGCACTGCCGGGCCAGGGACACCAGGCGCTGCACGCCGACTTCGGCCATCCGGTCGAGCCGGGCGCGTACGAGGTCTGCAACTCGATCTGGCTGCTCGACGACTTCACACCGGAGAACGGCGCGACACGCGTCGTGCCCGGCTCACACCGGCGCGGCACCATGCCCGGCGACGAGATGGCCGACCCGGCCGACGAGCACCCCGACCAGATCCAGCTGACCGGCAGGGCCGGCACGGTCGTGGTGTTCAACAGCCATCTGTGGCACGGCGGCACCAAGAACCGGACCGACAAGCCACGCCGGGCCATGCACTCCTACTTCGCGCTGCGGCACCTGCCCCAACAGCTGGACCAGCAGGCCTACCTCCGCGTCGAGACGTACAAGCGGCTGAGCCCGGCGCAGCGCTTCATGCTGGACGTCACCGGCACCGGATAGCTCCGGCGCGTTACTGGCAGGTCGCGGAGATCTGAACAGACGACGACACCGCCGCCTTGTCGGTGCTCGTGACCTTCACCTTCACTCCGTCCGTCCCGCAGGTGTGGTACTCCCTGGTCGAGACCTTGGCGGTGAACGCGATGGCCACCGACCGCTTGGCTTCGAAGGTCTTGAAGTAGACAGTGCCGCTGGTCATCCAGTCGCCCATGTGCGTCCAGTCGCCGTCGCCACTGAGCTCGCGGTAGTAGGTCGTGCCCTCCACGTAGTCGAGCCCTGCGGGCAGCGTGGCGCTGAGGTTCAGATCGCTCTGGGCCGCCGTTCCGGTGTTGGTGTACTCGACCGTGTAGGTGATGGTGTCCGGATACAGGCGGTTCACGAACCCCTCGATCTGTGACACGTTGGCGATCACCGCTGTCAGAAGTCCACCGATGGCCGTGATCAGCGCGGCGACGATCACCGGATGCCGGAGAGACGACTTTCCGGAGCCTTCGTCGTCATCTGCCACGACATCCCCTCAGTAGCACCCGAATCCACCGATCCCTGCAGTCCAGACGCATGGCCGACGCGCCGGTTACAGGCCGCGGGACCGCCGCCAGATTCGGGTCGAAAGCCCTCACTCTCGTTGCGATCTGATCACAGCACTATCCAACAAGAAAGTTTCTTGTTAGTTTGTCGGTCACTGTGCTCACGCATGAGGGCTCAGCTGCTTAGGGAGAGGCACATGAAGCTCGTGAAGATCGCGGCCGTTGCGACCGCCCTGGCGTTCGGCCTGGCCGCCGCCGGCTGCGGTTCCGGGGACGGCGGCACGACAAGCAACCAGCCCGGCAAGAAGGGCTCGGCGGGCGGCGACAAGCCGGCCAGCATCACGGTGTGGCGGTTCGGCGACCCGACCGATCCGCACAAACAGTTCATGGACGAGGTGAACGCCGACTTCACCAAGCAGACCGGCGTCAAGGTCAACGTCTCCTGGATCGCTTGGCCGGACGTGCCCGACAAGCTGTCGGCCGCCGCGGCCGGAGGGAAGGGCCCGGACGTCACCGAGATCGGCAACACCGACGTGCTCACCTGGGCCGGTCAGGACGCACTCGCCGACATCACCGAGAACGTCGAGGCCTGGGACGAGGCCAAGGGCATCCCCGACAACCTCTGGAGCTACGAGAAGCTCGACGGCGGCACCTACGCCGTTCCGTGGCTCGGCGGCGCCCGCGTCGTCTACTACCGCAAGGACTGGTTCGACGAGCTCGACATCAAGACACCCACGAACTGGACCGAGCTGGAGGCCGCAGCGCAGAAGATCGTGGCCGCCAAGGGCAAGGGCACCGCCGGCTTCGCCATCAACGGTGGCTCGGACGCGATCCACACCATCGCACCGTTCATCTGGGGCAACGGCGGCGAGATCGCCACCAAGGACGGCGACACGTGGGTGTCGAAGGTCGACGAGCCCGCCGCCAAGGAAGCGATCGAGTTCTACTCCGGCCTGGTCACCAAGTCCAAGGTCTCGCCCGCCGCGTACGCCGGCAAGAACTCCGTCGAGATCCAGAGCGACTTCATCAACGGCAAGGTCGGCATGTACCTCGAGGGCTCCTGGGGCATCGCGCAGATCACCGATCCCAAGAAGGGCAAGCCCGAACTGGCCGACAAGGTCGGTACGTTCGCCCTGCCGGCCAAGACCGGCGGCCCGGCACCGCAGTTCGCCGGCGGCAACGACCTCGCGGTCTGGAACGACAGCCAGGCAAAGGATGTGGCGTTCGACTACGTCAAGCTGATCGCCGGCAAGAAGTACGTCGAGAAGTACGCCCCGATCTCCGGGCTGCTGCCGGAGTACACCGAGCTTCTGCAGTCCGACGCCTACACCAAGGACCCGAAGCTGGCGCCGTACGCGCAGGCCTTCGCCGTCGCACGCGGCTACCCGACGTCGCCGAACTGGGTCGAGGTCGACCAGAACAAGACGGTGTTGCAGACCGCGGTCCGCGACATCGTGCAGAGGAAGAAGTCCGCCGACCAGGCGGTGCAGGACGCGGCCAAGGAAATGGACACGCTTCTCAACCAGTAGAAGCTTAACCAGTAAAGGGCATTCCTCCACATGGCTGCTGCTTCGCTGGGCTTCCGGCCAAGGCGACCCCTTGGCCGGAAGCTCACACCCTATGTCCTGCTCGCGCCGGGGCTGGTCGTCATCGGCGGACTGTTGCTGTACCCGCTCTACCAGATGGCGGTGATGTCGTTCCAGAAGGTCGGCATCCGGCAGATTCGCGGCGCCTCACCGCCGGAGTTCGTCGGTTTCGCCAACTACCAAAGCGTTCTGGAGAACGACCTGTTCTGGCAGTCGCTGCGCAACACGGTCGTGTTCGCCGCGATTACGGTCGCCGCCACGCTGGTGATCGGAACGCTGGTGGGTCTGTTGCTCAACCAGCTCGGCCGGAAGATGTCGACGTTCGTCATCATCGGCATAATGCTCGCCTGGGCGACGCCACAGATCGCGGTCGCGGTGATCTGGCGCTGGATGTTCGACGACCAGCGCGGTGTCGCCAACTGGGTCCTTTCCGCATTGCCCGACTGGCTCACCGGCGGCCTGTTCGGCCGGTCCGACTGGTCCGGCTTCGTCTGGACGCTCGACACGCTGCCGCTCTACACCGTGCTCGTGCTCGCCGTGGTCTGGCAGTCGTTCCCGTTTATCGCGGTGTCTGTGCTGGCCGGCCTCAAGTCGGTGCCGGGTGAGCTGTACGAGGCCGTCCGAATCGACGGCGCCGGCGCGTGGCGGGCGTTCTGGCAGCTGACGTTTCCCTTGCTGCGCCCGGTGTTCGCGGTGCTGTTCGTGCTGTCGGTGATCTGGGACTTCAAGGTGTTCACGCAGCTGTACGTGCTCGCCGGCAGCACGCTGGCCAACCGTGACGTGTTCAACCTGTCGCTCTACGGCTACGCGGAGGCGTTCAAGGTGCCGCAGAAGATGGGCATGGGTTCGGCGATCGCCATCATCCTGACGCTCATCCTGCTCGTCGTCACGGCCGTGTACGTACGTCAGATCGTGCGGCAGGAGGAGCTGGACTGATGGCCAAACCCGTGGCGTACAAGCGAATCGCGCTCAACCTGGCAGGCGTACTCGTGTTCGCGGCCTCGGTCTTCCCGGTCTTCTGGATGGTGTCGACCGCGCTCAAGCCAGGCAATGAGATCTTCGGACCCGACGTGCGGCTGTTGCCCGCGCATCCGACACTGGAGAACTTCCGGGCCGTACTCGAGGACGGCGTTGGTGGCCACTCGTTCTGGGTCTACCTGAGCAACAGCCTGATCGTCGCGCTCGGCACCGTGGTCGCCGGGTCACTGTTCGCGTTGTTGTCAGCGACCGCCGTGGCGCGCTTCCGGTTCCGGTTGCGCACGTCTTACCTGCTGTTGCTGATCGTGATGCAGATGGTGCCGGCCGAGGCGCTGGTGATCCCGCTGTTCCTGATGGTGAAACGGGCCGGCCTGTATGACCAGCTAGCCGGCCTGATCGTCGTCAATGTCGCGTTGACACTGCCGTTCGCGATCTGGATGCTGCGCTCGTTCGTGGCCGCCGTGCCTCGCGAACTGGAGGAAGCGGCGGCGATCGACGGTGCCGGCCAGGTGCAGGTGTTCTGGCGGATCCTGTTCCCGCTGGTGGCTCCCGGACTGGTCGCCACCAGTATCTTCTCGTTCATCACGGCCTGGAACGAGTTCATCTTCGCGCTCACGCTGATTCAGGACGACGGCCTCTACACAATGCCGGTCGCTCTCCGGTACTTCTTTGGCAGGGACGCGACAGAGTGGGGCTCGATCATGGCAGCATCGACGTTGATGACTGTTCCGGTCATCGTCTTCTTCCTGGCCGTCCAACGACGTATGGTTTCCGGCCTGGTCGCCGGTGCGGTGAAAGGATAAGTCGTGGTCAACTCCGTTGAGCGGCTCGCGCTGGGCACGCTGCTGCCGGCCTTTCAGGGCCTGTCCGTTCCCGACTGGGTGCTGCGCCGGGTCGACGAGGGACTGGCCGGCGTGACGTTGTTCGGCTTCAACATCGAGACCGACGACCAACTGCGCACGCTCACGCGCTCGCTGCGTTCGTCCGGCGAGCTGCTGATCTGCCTGGACGAAGAGGGCGGCGACGTCACGCGGATCACCTACCGCACCGGAAGCCGTTATCCCGGCAACGCCGCGCTCGGCGTGATCGACGATGTGACCGCCACCCGCGAGGTCTACCACGCGATCGGTGCCGACCTGGTTTCGCTTGGTGTCAACGTGGACTTTGCGCCGAGTGCGGACGTCAACTCCGAGGCGGAGAACCCCGTGATCGGCATCCGCGCGTTCGGCACCTCGCCCGACCTGGTGGCACGGCACACCGCCGCGGCGGTCGAGGGCCTGCAGGGCGCGGGCGTGGCGGCGAGCGTGAAGCACTTTCCCGGGCACGGCGCGACCCGGCAGGACTCCCACCTGGAAGTACCCCTCGTCGACGTTCCGCTGTCGAAACTTTCGGAACGCGAGCTCGTGCCGTTCCGGGCCGCGATCGAGGCGGGCGTACGGCTGGTGATGACCGCACACGTCAGGGTGCCCGCTCTGACCGGCGCGGAGCCGGCCACCTTGTCATCGGCGGCGCTGGGGTCGCTGTTGCGGGACGAGCTCGGCTTCACCGGAGCGGTCGTAACCGACGCGATGGACATGAAAGCGATTACCGAACGGGTCGGGCTGGCCCGCGGCTGCGCGCTGTCGGTGGCCGCCGGGAGCGACCTGATCTGCCTCGGCCCGTTGCCGACTCCGGACGACGTGGCCGCGATCGTGGCCGCGATGGTGACTGGCGTCGAGGAGGGCTGGCTGCCGCTGTCGCGACTGGAGGACGCCGCCTCCCGGGTCGGCGCTCTGCGCGAGTGGCTGCGTTCGGCCGACGGTTTCGGGTCGGGACGTGAGCGGGCCGACGGCGTTGGGCTGGCCGCGGCCCGCCGGGCGATCCAGGTGAGTGGGAACGGTTCCGGATCGCACGCCGGCGGCTTCGGTCTGGTCGATCCGCTGGTCGTCGAAGTCGACTCACCACCGACGATCGCCGTGGGCACGGTGCCGTGGGGGTTGGCGCCGTTCTTCGCCGGCGCCCTGCGGCTCGACCCGGCGACGGACTCCGCCGAGGGCGTGATCGCGCGGGCGAAGGACCGCGGACTGGTCATCGTCGTACGAGACGCGCACCGGCACCCCGACAACCAGACGTTCGTCTCGGCGCTGCTCGCGCAGCGGCCGGACGCGTACCTCGTCGAGATGGGCCTGCCGTACTGGCGGCCGCGCTGCGGCGGCTTCATCGCCACCTACGGCTCGGCCCTCGTCAACGCCCAGGCCGCCGCCGAACTCCTCACCGCCGCCCGCTGACGCGTACCGGGCGGCCGGCCGCCGCACGGCGTTGGATGCGGCGACGGCTTCGCTGAAGAGAGGCTCGAACGCTCGGCTGGATGCGACGATGGCTGCTGTAGGCACCGGCTCGGCTGCTCCAGGGAGGTCGGGATGTCGAGGTCGGAAAAGATCCGGGACGGCATAGCCAGGCTGCGAGACGCGGAGATCCCTCTGTTCAATCGCATCAAAAAGGAACAAGGGCGAGCCGAGAGCGCTCGGAAGCGCGCCGCCCTCCTCCGCAGGCGGGCCGCTCGGCAGAGAGGTGAAAGCAAGCGGGCCGGCTTCGAGCGCAGAGCTCGCGATCTGGACGCCAAGCGCCTGTCAGCTGTGCGAAAGCTCGCAGACGACTATGCGGACCTCGCGAAGAACCTGGAGTCGCAAGTGGCTCAGGCCGAGCGGCTCGCGCGCGCGGAGCGGTAGCCGCGCCGCCAGGCTCCGGCGCGAGGGCTCAGGACGGGGTGAAGAGGTCCTCACGGGCTTGTTCGGCCGCCACGTCCACGGCGCCGAGCAGCACGGGGCGGCGTTCGACCGCGGTGACGGAGACGTTGGGGCGGATCGGGCAGATGCGGGCCACGGCCTCTTCCACTCGGCCGGCCAGGTCGGGGCCACCCGCACGGCAGACGTCGCCCGCGAGGACGACCAGGCTTGGGTCGAGGATCACGCATACCGAGGCCACGCCCAACGCCAGCCGGTGCGCCAGGTCGTCGACGAACTCGGCGGCGCCGGACGCGATCGCGTGAGAGACGATCTCCTGCACCGACGACGGTCCCGCGAGTCCGTGCGAGTCGGCCAGCTCGCGGATTGCTTCGGTGCTGACCAGCGCACCCAGGCCACCCGACACCGAGGGCAGCCGGCCCGGACGGCGCCGGACGTCCTCCGCGAGCGGCACTCCCGGCACCGGCAGATAGCCCAGCTCGCCGGCCGCGCCCGAGTGCCCACGATGCAACCGCCCGCCGATCAGCATCGCGAGGCCGACACCGCGGTCGGCCCACACCAGGGCGAAGTCGTCGTGGTCGCGGGCGGCGCCGTACGCACGCTCGGCCACCGCCACCAGGTTGACGTCGTTCTCGATCCGGACCAGGCACTGCAGGTCGCTGGTCAACGCGTCGCGGATGCCGGCGTGCCACTCGGGCAGGTCGAACGAGAACTCCAGGTCGCCGGTCTCGGGGTTGATCACGCCCGGCGTTCCGACCACGACGACCCGAAGCTCCGACGGCTTGATGCCCGCCGCACGGCACGCGCCGGCCACACCGCTGTGCACCGTTTGTACGGGCGCGTCGCCGCGGTTGGGGTCGACGGTCTCCTCCGACAGCACCTGTCCGGTGATGTCGGCGACGGCCGTGGTCACACCGTGCGGCCCGACCTCCAGGCCGGCGACATAGGCAGCCTGCGGGCGGACGGCGTAGAGCGCGGCGTTCGGCCCGCGCGCCCCCGCCTGCGCGCCGACGACCGTGACCAGCCCGCGTTCCTCGAGCCGGCCGAGCATCTGCGCGGCCGTCACCTTCGACAGCCCTGTGAGCTCGCCGAGCCGGGAACGGGTCAGCGGTCCCCGGGAAACAAGCAGGTCGAACGCCGCCCGGTCGTTGATCTCCCGTAGTAATCGGGGCACACCTGGTCGACGTTCCACAGACAAGATCCTATGACGTACGCCCAGGTCGCATCAAAGATCGGCGCGCGGGCGCCGACGGCGTGCCGCATCAGTTTCGTGCTAGCCGGGGTTGGCCTTCCGGTGATTGCGGACGACGTTCTGCATGCCGACCGCGATCGCGGTTCCGATCATCGAGCGGATGTCCAGCCCATCGGGCCCGACGGCGTAGTCGATCCGCACGACCACATCGACGGAATCGGGTCCCGAACGTCCCACGACGGCGTAGTGTCCGGAAACCGGTTCTTGGATCACCTCCCACTGCTCGGGGAGCTTGGAACGATCAATCTCCACGGGGTTGAGCCTTCTCCAGGCACCCATCACGTTGCCTCCTCCCCCGCTGCTCCCTCACCCACACGAACCCACGTCGCGGGTGCGGCCTCGGAGCTTCGTTTCTCGGGGTGAACAGGTCGGACTTTTCGCGATGCCGTCGCGGAAATTTACCGCCTTTGTAAGCGCGACGCCCATCCCTTTCCCTGACATACCTAGTATGTTAAGTGCGTCAACGGCATGTCAATGCTGTTCGGGGGATGTTGAGACGGCAGGCAAGTCAGTAAGCTGACAGGGGGATATTTCAGTCTTTGCGCGGTCTGATGAATGGAGGTCTGCTGTGGGGCGCAGGGTCGGACCGCCCGCGTACCTCAAGATCGCTTCGGACTACCGTGTCCTGATCCTCGACGGCAGCCTGCCGGCCGGCGCCAAACTGCCCTCCGAGACCGAGCTCATGCGCTCCTATTCCGTTTCGAGAATTGTCGCCAAAATGGCGATAAACGTGCTGCGGAACGAAGGCTTGATTGTCTCCAGAAAAGGCAAGGGAAGTTTCGTCAAAGAAATTCGCCGGATCATCAGAGACAGTGCCAACCGATATTCCCGGACGAATTCCTTCAGCACCTCTCCGTTCGCCAGCGACACCACTGCTTCCGGCCAGCACGGCGACTGGGAGTTCGCCAGCGGCGAGATCGAGGCGAGCGCGGAGGTCGCGCACCGGCTCGAGATCGACCTCGGCGCGCCGGTGATGTGCACGAAATACCGCTACTTCGCGGCCGGCTCGGCATCCACCGAAGCCACCGGCGCCGCCGCCGGGACCTCCGCGCCGTCCGCGCCGTACGTACGAGGTGAGCCGATCCAGCTGTCGACGTCCTGGGAACCGCTCGAGCTCACCGCGGGCAGCGCGGTGGCGCGTCCGGAAGAAGGTCCGATCATCGGGGTGGTCGCCCGGATGGACAGCATCGGCGTGCACATCTCGCACGTACTCGAACGCGTGACGGCCCGGGCCGCGCTCCCACCGGAGGTGCGGGCGCTCGAGCTGTCGCCGCAGGGGTCGTACATCCTGCTGATCCAGCGCACCCACTATGCCGGGGAACGCCCGGTCGAGACGTGTGACATCGTGTTCCCCGGCGACAGGTACGAACTCACGTACCGCATCCCGGTCAGTTAGCTTGCCAACCGTTACACTCGCGGAGCTAACGGCATCAATCGCAGGGTATCGGGATTCAGGGCTATCCCCGGGGAGACCAGATGAAGCTCTTCGTGAATTACACGGGCGCACCGAACGGGGACGCCGTCGTGTCGACGCCGGCTGACGTCGACACGGTCCTCGACCGGGTGCAGAAGGAGGTGTCCGGCAAGGGCGCCCTCTTGATGCTGGTCGGCCTGGCCGACGACGCCGACGACGGCCCGCTGCTGCAGGTCGGGATCGACGGCGACAAGGGCGTTCTGACCTACGACGGCCCGCAGACGCCGGACGGCCTGATCTCGGTCGGCGGCGACGCCGAAGGGCTGGTCTTCTACTCCTACCAGGGCAACAAGGCGGAGTTCCCCGCCTCGGCCGAGGTGCCCTATTCCACGGTGAAGGCCGCGGTCAAGGAGTTCCTCACCAGCAAGGGCGGCCAGCCGACGACCCCGAAGTGGCGTCCCGACACCGACGACTGATCGGCTGTACTGCCGGACGACTGCCCGTCTAGAGCAGGGCGGCGGTCCTGGCCAGCCGCTCTCGCCACCACCGCTCACGTTCTCCGTCTCGGATCGCGAACTCCGACAGGCGATCCGGGTCCGGCTCGGGCGGGCTGCGCAGGACGCCAACCTCGCCCTCCACCGATCGCAGTGCCTCGGCGTGACCGACCACGTCTCCGTCCAGCAGCGACAACGTGTCCAGCCCGCAGGCGTAGTCCAGGTCAGGTAGAGCGGCCGCCAGCGCGACTTCGGCGGCCAGCCCGACGCTGGTCTCCAGCGCCGACGACACCACGCACGGCAGCCCGGTCGACTCCGCGACTCGCAGCGAACGCCGCACGCCACCGAGCGGCGTGCACTTGACGACTGCCACGTCGACCGCGTCCCGCACCCCCGTACGCAACGGATCCCCTGCCAGCCGGATCGACTCGTCGGCGGCGATCGGTACGTCGACCAGCCGGCGCAGCGCGGCCAGCTCCTCCAACGTCCGGCACGGTTGCTCGGCGTACTCCAGACCGCCGGCGGCCCGGTCCAGCACACCGAGCGTCCGCGCCGCCTCGTCGACACCCCACACGGCGTTCGCGTCGACGCGGATCCGGCCGAACGGGCCGAGCGCGTCGCGGACGGCCTCGATCCGGGCCTGATCCTCGGCGAGCGAGCCGGGGTGGTCGGCGACCTTCACCTTCGCCGTACGGCACCTGGCGGCGGTGACCAGCGTGTGCGCGCGCTCGGGCGGTACGACCGGCACGATGCAGTTGACCGGCACGCGGTCGCGGACGGGCTCCGGCCAGCCGGACGTGCACGCCTCGAGAGCGGTCGCGAGCCAGCGGGCGGCAACCGCGTCGTCGTAGTTGTCGAACGGGCAGAACTCGCCCCAGCCCGCCGGGCCGCGCAACAGCACGCCTTCGCGAACGGTGATGCCGCGAAACCGGCTGCGCATCGGGATCGCGTAGACAACGGCACTGGCCAGGATGTCGTCGAGCACCAGACCAGTATCCGGTGAGCTAGCTCTGGGCTTCCCGCCGCTTCCAGGTCATCGAGCTCCGCGCCACGCCCAGCAGCAGGAACGTGATGGCCAGCCCGATCGCGAGGTTGATGATCGCGGTGGCGAGTTCGGCCGCCGTGACGTCGAGTAGGTCGGAGAGCCCGAGCGGCAGCGCCACGGCGATCAGCGTCGCCAGGCCGAGGATCCAGCCGAAGAACCGCGTCGGCGTGGGTGTTCCGACCGCGAGCAGATGCATCAGCCCGGTCGCCAGCAGCGCGATCGCGGCGGCGGCCAGTGCGTACGTCACCATGTCGGCGGTGTCCCAGCCACCGTCACCGTCGGGTTGCAGCACGGGGATGTCGAGGATGCCGCGGCACAGCACGATGCCGACGATCGCGACCAGCGCGGCGACGACAGCCGTGGCGAAGCCGCCGGCCCACAGCTTTCCGGCGTCCAGGACCGGTTTCACCTGGTAGTCGCTCACGACTGTCCGCTACCCCGTTTACGCTCCGGCTACCCACCACCTTCGGGGCATTCCGGAAATGCAAGGTTGTCTGGTTCTGGCCAAAATTTCGGAAACTTGCTTCCCCATTCACGGTATCGCTGGCATTCTGGACCTCCGTCTTTTGGACATTGGTGAAGTAAATGGGCTGGTCCGTGGTCCCCATCGTGGTGGCGGTAGTCGCCGCCATCGCGGTCATCACCATGATCACGGCGATGATCGTCGGATCCGTACGCAACACCCGCGGCGACAAGGACTGGTCGCATTCCAAGGACAAGGACTTCTTGCCCTGGGGCAAAGACGGCGACGACCTCAGCTGATCAGACGCATTTACGGCCAATTCGGTCCGGAATAGCGCATTATGCGGGTGTCCGCGATCGGCCGATCGAAGGCCTATTAACAGGTACGGTCAGCGCGCGCCCCCGCGACACCCGTAGGCCCCCGGCTGCGAACAAACACGGCAGCCATCACCGGCAGCAGCAGCCGACCCGGAGTCAGGGCTGCTTTCTAGAGCTTCGGCCGCAGGATCGGTAGCACGATCTGGTCGACGATCTGCTCCAGTTCGCTCGCCGGCGGCGGGCTGCCCGTCATCAGCACACCCTGCAGCACCAGCGCCGGCCCGGTCCGGAGGGCGAGCGGCGTGATCACGGACCGGTCGATCTCACCGCGGTCGGCGGCTCGCTCCAGCACCGATCGCACCAGCCCGAGCCGCCCGGCGATCAGCTGGTCCCGGAACGGCTCGCCCAGTTCCGCCTCACGCAGCATCTCCACCAGCACAGCGGCACGCGGAAACCTGGTTCGCCCGGCGAGAACGTCGCTCATGCTGGTCAGGCAGGCCAGCAGCGCCTCGCGGAGGTCGGCCGCCTCGTCCAGTGGCAGGGTCAGGTCAGGGAGGGCGGCGTGCAGCGCGTCGAGTACGAGCTCGCGCTTGGCCGGCCAGCGACGATAGAGCGCGGCCTTGCCCGTACCCGCCCGGGCCGCGACCGCCTCGATCGTCAGCCGGGCGTACCCGACCTGGGTGAGCTCGGCGAGCGTCGCCTCGTGGATCGCTTGCAGGAGGGCGCGACCGCGCCGGCGAGTGGTCGTCACAACGCCCGATAGTAGACGCTTGCGTTCCCTGTACGCACGAGCTAACGTGAGAGTCGATAGGGAACGGTGACGTCTACTAAGGGGTCCGCGATGGAGCTCCAGACCACTGCTTGTGTGATCGGTGGCGGCCCGGCCGGGCTGATGGCCGGTCTCCTACTCGCTCGCAACGGAGTCGACGTGATCGTGCTGGAGAAGCACAAGGACTTCCTGCGCGACTTCCGCGGCGACACTGTCCACCCGTCCACCCAGGAGGTGCTCGACGAGCTCGGCCTCGCCGAGGCGTTCGCGAAGCTGCCGTACGAGAAGGTGGCCAAGGCCGAGACGGCGATCGGCGATCGGCGCATCACGATCGCCGACTTCAGCACGCTGCCGACCCCGTTCCCGTACATCGCGATGGTTCCGCAGTGGGATCTCCTCGACATGCTGGCCGGCGCGGCCGAGCAGCTGCCGAACTTCCGCCTGCTGCGCCGCGCCGAAGCGGTCGACCTGCTCCGCGACGGGAGCCGGGTCACCGGCGTACGCGTCCAGCGGCCGGACGGGCCCCTCGAGGTGCGGTCCGGGCTCACCATCGCCGCCGACGGGCGTACCTCGATGGCCAGGCAGGCGGCCGGCTTGCGGGTTCGCGAGTTCGGCAGCGCGCTGGACGTGCTGTGGTTCCGGGTCTCTCGCGCCGCCGGCGACCGGATCGGTTCGATCGGCCTGCGGCTCGGCCCGGGGACGGCGTACGTCCTGATACCGCGCGACACCTACTGGCAGGTGGCCCAGCTGATCGCGAAGGGCGGCTACGAAGCGCTCCGGCAGGCCGGAATCGCCAAGCTGCACAGCGACTTCCGGGCCGGCGTGCCCGAGCTGGGCGACCGGATCGGCGAGCTCACCGACTGGGATCAGGCCAGCGTGCTGGAGGTACGGATCAACCGGCTGCGCCGGTGGCACGTGCCTGGCCTGCTCTGCATCGGCGACGCGGCGCACGCGATGTCGCCGGTCGGAGGGATCGGCATCAACCTCGCGGTGCAGGATGCCGTCGCGTCGGCGAACCTGCTGACCGGCGCTTTGCTGGCGTACCAGAACGACGGCGTTGCCGTGCCGGAACGCGCGCTCGCGGCCGTCCAGCGCCGCCGGCGGTGGCCGGCCGTGGTGACGCAGGCGTTCCAGCGGTTCATCCAGCGCTTCGGCGTCGAACGCACGCTGCGCCACGGACCGACCTCGACCAAGCCGCCGGAGCCACCGATCCCCGTCGGTGGTGTGCCGGTGGTCCGCAAGCTCGTGAGCCGGATGATCGGCCTCGGCGTCCGCCCCGAACACGTACGACAGTGAACGAGGCGGAACACCTCGAGCCGATCAGAGGTAGTGCTTGGCGTACTTCTCGCCGAGCAGGTTCGCCGACGAGCGCAGCTTGCGCGCTAGCGTGTGGAACGTGGCCTCCACCGGTGCCGACGAGGAGTACAGCTTCTGCAACGCCGTCGACATCGTCACGTTCGCGTTCGGGATGATCAGTCGCGCCAGGTCCTGCGTGCGCGTCTTCGGCACCTGCGCCAGCGCCGTCGCGAAGTTGGGGTTCTCCTTCACCCGCTTCCGCAACGCCGGAACGTTTCGCGCCGCCTGCACGATTGGCAGGTAGCCCGACTCCATCGTCCACTGCGCCGACTTCTCCGGCCGTCCGCAGAACTTGACGAACTCGAACGCCGCTTCCTTGCGCTCCTTCGCCGCACCCCGCAGGATGCCGAACCCGCTGCCGCCCGTCGGGCAGCCGAAGTGCTCGAACTCCGGCAGGAACGTCGTGCCGACCTCGAACTTCGCCAGCTCGGTGACCTCCCGCAACCCGCCGGTGCTCATGCAGCCGGTCGCGTTGACCTGGTTGGTGAAGTCGGGTGCGGGCGTCACCGTGAGGTAGGCCATCTTGTGCTTGCGGATCAGGTCCACGTTCCACTGCCCGGCGGTGATGCCGGCCTCGGAGTCGACCAGGATGTCCAGTCCGTCGGAGTAGCGCCCGCCGTGCTGCCACACCGAGCCCTGGAAGAACCAGTCCGCGTCCCCGGAGGTGAACGCGTGCACCTTCGGGTTGCCGTTCTTCGTCTTCACCGACTGGATCGCCGGACCCCACTCGACCAGGTCCGTCCACTTCTTAGGGCCTTCGGCCGGAACGCCGGCCTGCTCGAAGATCTCCTTGTTGTAGTAGAAGAGCGGCGTGCTGCGCGCGAACGGGATCCACCAGTAGGTGCCCTTGACGCGGCCCTCGTTGACGAACTGCTCGAGGTAGTTGCCCGGCTCGTACCCACCGCCGAAGTAGCCGTTCAGCGGCTCCAGCGCGTCGGCCATGTGCATCTTCCGCCACGTGATCTCGGAGAAGATCGCGATATCGGGGATCTGCCGCGCGATGATGCCCGCGGAGATCTTCTGCACGGTCTGGTCGTACGAGCCCTGGAACTGCGCGTCGACGTAGACCTCCTGCTGCGACTCGTTGAACTCGTCGACCAGCTTGGTCATCGACTCCTCCAGCACGCTGGAGAACGAGTGCCAGAACACCACGTGGGTCCGTTTGGCGTACTGCCGCGGCAACGCACCGGTCGCCTGCGTGAACTCGCGGCTACCGCATCCCGCGGCCGCGGCGGCCAGCAGCCCGCCGGCACCGGCCAGCAGCGTACGCCGGCCAAACCGATTGCTCGTCAGCCTCATGGAAGATGTCAACCCTTCGTTGCGCCCTGGGTGAGGCCCGCGATGATGTGCCGCTGGGCGAAGAAGAACACGATCAGGACTGGCACGACGACGAACACCGTCGCGGCCATGACCGCACCCCAGTTGGTGTAGCCCTCAGCGGTCTTCAGCATCACCAGTCCGACCGGCAGCGTCCGCATGTTCGCCGCGCTGGTCGTGATCAGCGGCCAGATGAAGTCGTTCCACTTGTCGACCATCGCGATGATCATCACGGTGACGATCATCGGCCGCGACATCGGCAGCACGATGCTCCAAAGGATGCGGAGCTGGCTCGCACCGTCGACCTTCGCCGCCTCCATCACCTCGCCGGGCAGCGTGAGCATGTGCTGCCGCAGCAGGAACGTCGCGAACACGCTGCCGAGCCCTGGCACGATCAGCCCGGCGTAGGTGTTGACCCACCCCAGCTGCGCGATCGTCATGTAGTTGGGCAGGAGGACGACGTGGCCGGGCACCATCATCGCGCCCAGCAGGGCGAAGAACAGCCACTTCTTCGCGGGGAAGCGCAGGAAGCTGAACGCGTACGCCGACAGCACCGCGACACAGATCTGCAGCACTGTGCCCGTGATCGTGACGACGAACGAGTTGATGTACAGCCGCCCGAACGGCGCCGCCGCCCACGCGTCGGCGTAGTTGGACCAGCGCAGCCGGGTCGGGATCCACTCCGGCGGGAACTCGTAGATGTCCGCCGACGGCTTCACCGACGCGGTGAGCAGCCAGTAGATCGGGATGATCGCGACCAGCGCGACGATGATCAGCAGGGCGTACTGGACGATCCGCGCCCAGCTCGCGCTCTTCATGCCGACGACTGTGGTTTGGGTGCTCATCGGTAGTGGACCCTCCGCTCCAGGAACCGCGCCTGCGCGCCGGTGATGAGCAGCAGGATCACGAACATGACGATCGCGCCCGCGCCCGCGTGGCCGGCGTCGAACGCCCGGAACGCCTGCTCGTAGATGTACCAGGACAGAATCTTCGTACCGCCGCCCGGACCGCCGTCCGTCATGATCGCGATCACGTCGAACGCCTGGAACGTGCCGATGATCGTCGTCACCGCGACGAAGAACGTGACCGGCGACAGCAGCGGCAGCGTGATCCGGCGGAACAACGTCCAGCCGCCGGCGCCGTCGATCCTGGCTGCTTCGTAGAGGTCGTTCGGCATGCTCTGCAGGCCGGCGAGATAGATCACGGCGACGAAGCCGATGTTCTTCCACAGGTAGACGATGATGATGCCCGGCAGCGCCCACGCGGAGTCGGTCATCCACGCCGGGGCGGTGATGCTCACCCAGCCGAGGATCTGCTTCATCAAGCCGTAGTTCGGGTCGAAGATGAACAGCCAGGCGGCGCCGATCGCAGCACCGCTCACGATGTGCGGAGCGAACACGAACGTCCGCACCACATGCCGTCCCCGCAGCTTCTGGTTGATGAGCATCGCGATCGCCAGCCCGGCGATCATGCTCCCGATCACGATGCTCCCGGAGAAGATCAGCGTCCGCCACAGCACAGCGTGGAAGTCCGGATCGGTGAACATGTCGACGTAGTTCGCCAGCCCGACGAACGTCTTGTCGGCCGACAGCAGGTCCCAGTTCACCAGGCTGAGGTAGCCGTTGTAGATCATCGGCCAGTACGAGAACACCGCGAGCAACACCAGGTTGGGCGCGACGAACGCGAGGAACAGAAGGTACTCCCGCCTCCGCTGTCGCGCGCGACCATTGGCACCGACGCCGGAGCCGGCCGTCTTCTCACCCCGCCTCGTACCACCGGCGACCGCTGTAGCACTGTCGGTTGCCAAAGTAGGTCCTCTCCGTTGCGCAAAACCGCTCGTTAGGACAGCCTTCGAAACTCGAATAGGCAGACTAGAGGCGCGGCAAGCGCCTGGGTAGTCCTTTTCGGGAAAAACGCGGCATCCAATTCAGAAACGGACTCATAGCTCATCGCCACAGGTCGACCACGGGGGCGTGCGCTCGTACCGCCTGGTACAACGAGGGACATGGGGATCGAGCAGACGGTCGTACTCCGGTTCGGCGACGGCGCGACCGCGGCTGGGACGCATGAGAACCTGTCCGCGGCTCATCTCGACGGGCAGGTCCTCTGGCTCGCCGGAGACGAGACGGCAACGGTGGAACGGCTCCGTCATCAAGAGTCGCGACCGCGGCCGGAGTACGCCGACCACGTGAGCTTCGATGTCGCCGATCTGGTTCCGCTTCCGGGCGCCGCCGGCGAGGAGGTCGACATCGAGGGTATGGCCGCTGCCGACGGCTACCTGTGGATCGTGGGATCGCACAGCGCCAAACGCAAGAAGGTGAAGGACCATCACCCGGACGCGAAGTCGGCCCTGCGGCTGGCGACGATCAGCGCAGAGCCCGCCCGGCGCGTTCTGGCCAGGCTTGCCGTCGAGGACGACGTACTGGTCAAGGCGACCCCGGACGGCCGGCGCAGCCTCGCCCTGGGAAGCGACGGCGTCCACGGCCTACTCGGCGACGACGCACACCTGTCGCCGTTCCTGGACATCCCCGGAAAGGACAACGGCTTCGACATCGAGGGCATCGCCGTCCACGGGACGCCCGGCGCCGAACGCGTCTTCCTCGGCCTGCGCGGCCCGGTCCTGCGGGGCTGGGCAACGGTGCTGGAGCTGGCCCCACGCGATGGCGGCGACGTTCTGACGCTCGCGGCGACACCCGCCGGAAAGCGCTACACCAAGCACTTCCTCGACCTGGACGGGCTGGGCATCCGCGACCTGTGCCGGCAGGGCGACGACCTGCTCATCCTGGCCGGACCGTCCATGGATCTCGACGGGCCGGTTCGCCTCTACCGATGGCCCGGCGCCAGCCGGCTGGTCGCACCCGAGATCGTCCAGCGCGGCGAGCTCCAACGGCTGCTGGATCTGCCCTACGGTGAGGGTGACGACCACGCCGAAGGCATCGCGCTGCTACCAGACGACCGGCTGCTCGTCGTCTATGACAGTCCTGCCGCGGACCGGCTGACCGCAGCCGGATGCATCATCGCCGACGTCGTACGGCTCCCACCTCCGTAGCGGCCTTCGTCGTGCGCCACGTCAACAGTCGCCTGACGTGCTGCGCCGCTAGCTAGCGGCGCGTCCTGGGTTCCGGCTGGATGAGCGGCTCCCTAGAAGCGACGATCTCCAAGGCCGCGCGCACCGTGTGAAGCAAGCCCGACCTGTCATCGGCCGAGGCCACGGTGTCGAACGCGTAGTGCTCGACCGCGACGCGCAGGGCGGCGTTGATCGCCGAGGCCAGCACCTTGCTCGCCAGGTCGGGCTCGGGGAGGCCCGCACGCCGGGCGAGCGCGGCGGCGAAGACTGGCTCGGCATCGTCGTGCGCCTGCAGCCATACCGCGCGCAGCAACGGCTCAGCACGGGTCAGCCGCACCAGGTGGAGCACCGCGGGCGCGTCCTCGGTGAGCTCGCCGCCGCTTCGTTCCAGGTCGTCGACCAACTCGGCGATGCCGCGATCCGGTGGCCAGCCCCGCAGCGACTGTGCGGCCAGGTCGATACCGGCGGACAGCAGCGGCAGGACGCAGCGTTCCTTGGTGGGGGAATACCGCCACAGCGTGCGCACCGAGATACCCGCCGCCGAGGCGATCTCCTCGGCGGACGTGGCCGCCACGCCCCGTTCGGTAAAAAGCCGGACCGCCTGCCGGGCGATCTCCAGCCGAGTCTCGGCCTTGCGACGTTCGGTCAGAGGCGGGCGACCGATCCTCGTGGCTTCCACGATCCCGTAACCTAACACTATCTGTCGCTACATGCCAGAGTGGCACTTCGCGCCATAAAGACCTACGGTAGTGATATGAGCAGCGATTTCGAGAACAGCAGCGTCGTCATCACCGGCGCGGGCTCGGGCATCGGACGGGCGGCCGCGCTGCGGTTCGCAGGCCATGGCGCCAAGGTGGTCGTGGCCGATCTCGACGGCGAGCGCGCGAAGGCTGTGGTCGAGGAGATCCAGGCCGACGGCGGCACCGCTGTGGCCGTCACGGGAGACCTGAGCGAGCAGGCGGTCGTCGACCAGGTCGTCGCTACGGCCGTGGAGAGGTTCGGTGGCCTGGACGTCCTGGTCAACAACGCCGGGATCATGGACCAGATGTCAGCCGCCGCCGATGTCACCGACGCCGAGTGGGAGCGCCTCATCCGGGTCAACCTGACCGCGCCGTTCCTGCTGATCCGCGCCGCGCTGCCGCACATGCTGGCCGAAGGAAAGGGCGCGATCGTCAACGTCGCCTCGGAGGCGGGACTGCGCGGCAGCGCGGCCGGCGCCGCCTACACCGCCTCCAAACATGGGGTCGTCGGCCTCACCAAGTCGGTCGCCGTCATGTATCGCGACGCTGGGATCCGTTCCAACGCGATCGCCCCGGGCGGCACCAGAACCAACATCGCCGTCAGCGCCGATCCGGCCGCACACGGACCGCGCACGCTCGGCGCGTACATGGGCAACGTCGGCCGGATCGCCGAGGCGGAGGAACAGGCCGCCGCGATCGTGTTCCTCGCCTCCGACGCCGCCAGCAACCTCAACGGCGTCGTCCTTCCGGTCGACAACGGCTGGTCGGCTGTCTAGAGCGACCAGGACAGGGCTGAGAAACCCGGGCAGCTCGATGGCTCGAGCACCGGTAAAACTGCGACATCCCGTCCGGCCTGCGGCCGTTCACGGCCGGGACTGTGGAGTCGCCCGGCCGCGCGGGGTAGCGTAGAGGCTCGGAAAGCGCATTCCCCAGACCCAGTCACCTCGGGAGGATCACAGTGGCCGACCAGCCGCTACGCGCCGGGATCGTCGGAACCGGAGGGATCGCGGGCGCCCACGCCCGTGGGCTTCGCGAGCACGCCGGCCGCGTCGAAATCGTCGCAGGCGTCGACATCGCCCGGGACCGGCTCGACAAGTTCTGCGACACCTGGGACATCCCGGGCCGCCACACCTCGCTCGACGCCATGCTCGAGCAGGAGAACCTCGACATCGTCCACCTCTGCACCCCGCCGGGCTTCCACGCACCCGACGCCATCAAGGCGCTCCAGGCGAACGTCACCGTCCTCACCGAGAAGCCGCCGACGGTCTCGCTCGCGGAGTTCGACCAGATCCTCGAAGCCGAGCAGAAGAGCCAGGGTCACTTCGTCGGTATTTTCCAACACCGCTACGGCACCGCGGCCCAGACCGTGAAGAGCCTGATCGACGACGGCAAGCTCGGCCGTCCGCTCGTCGGCGTCTGCAACACGCTCTGGTATCGCGGCGACGCCTACTACGACGTGGAGTGGCGCGGCCGCTGGGACACCGAGGGCGGCGGCCCGACCATGGGCCACGGCATCCACCAGATCGACCTGTTCGCTCACCTGCTCGGCGACTGGAACGAGATCTCCGCCGCCGCGCCCACGCTGGCCCGCAAGGTCGAGACCGAGGACGTGTCCGTCGCCCACATCACGTTCGAGAACGGCGCGGTCGGCACCATCGTCAACTCCATCTTGTCACCACGCGAGGTGAGCTACCTGCGCTTCGACTTCTCCGACGCCACGCTCGAGGTCACGCACCTCTACGGCCACTCCGTCGACAAGTGGCAGTACACGCCGCTCCCCGGCGTCGAGCCGAGCGACCCGCCGCTCTGGCCCCCAGCCGGCGAGGAGATCAAGTCCGGCCACGCCGCGCAGATCGGCGAGCTGCTCACCAGCCTCGAGAACGGTGAGGTGCCGGCGACGACCGGCCAGAGCCTGCGGCGCACGATGGAGATCGTGACGGGCATCTACGCGTCGGCGTTCACGGGACAGCGGGTCAGGCGGGACGAGCTCGTCGCCGGCAACCCCTACTACCACCACCTTTCCGGAAAGGGCTGAGCAGTGAGTGAGCTTTCGTTGCAGGACACCGCCGACGGCCTGGCGGTCACCAGGGGCGACCTGGAGCTGTGCCGGTATGTCGTCGAGCCGGACGTCGCGCAGTCGGAGGCGCCGAGCCCGTACCTGCACCCGGTACGCACGCTGGCAGGCGACGTCGTCACGCTGTTCCGTCCGTGGGACCACCGCTGGCACCAGGGCATCGCGCTCGCGCTGCCGCACGTGCACGACCAGAACTTCTGGGGCGGCCCGACGTTCGTCCGCGACCAGGGCTACCAGAACCTGCAGAACAACGGCACCCAGCGCCACGACGGTTTCGACCAGCGTGCGGTCGTCGACGGTGAGGTCCAGCTCGCCCACCGGCTGACCTGGATCACACAGGCCGGCGAGACCTGGCTGACCGAGGTACGCAAGCTCGGCATCCGCCTGCTCGACGGCGACTCCTGGGTGCTCGACTTCGAGACCGCGCTGACGAACGTCCGCGGCCGGACCATCCCGTTCGGCAGCCCGACGACAGCCGGCCGCCCGAACGCGGGATACGGCGGGCTGTTCTGGCGTGGGCCGCGCTCGTTCAACAACGGCACGATCCAGGTGCCAGGTGGCGGCGGGCCGGACGTGATGGGCGAGTCGCACGACTGGCTCGCCTACACCGGCCGGCACGACACTGTCGACCGGGCGTCGACGCTGGTGTTCGTCGACACCAAGGACAACCTGCGGCATCCCGAGCCGTGGTTCGTCCGCGACCAGCCGTACGCGTGCGTGTGCCCCGCGCCGTTCTTCCACGAGGAACACGACCTGGCCGACGGCGACACGCTGACGCTGCGCTATCACATCGTGATCGGCGCCGGCTCCTGGGACGCGGACCGGATCGCGACCACGGTCGGTGGTTTGTAGGCACAAAGGAAGGAGGGGAGAATGCCGGCGGTGCAGGCGGCCGGCATTCTCCCCTCCTTCTTACGCGTCCACGCGGGTGTGTGAATCGGTACCTCGTCGCGTAGAGCGCCCCCGCTGGTGGCGGTCCGAAGATCACGCCCCCTTTTCTTACTGGGCGGTCGCCCTTTCCCCGTTTCCCCGTTCCCCGTTTCCCCTGTATGGCCCGACGGCGCCGCCGCCAGACATCACCCGATCTTTCCGGGTATCGATAGCGGCTGGATAGCGTCTCGATAGATCCGGACAGTCACCCAGGTCCGTCACGCTCCGTGTGTGGCTCTCGGGGGTGCACTGCGGGGTAGAAAGTCTGCCCAAAAGGACGCGCGTTCTCGCGGGCCACCGATCCCCCCGGCGTGCGAATGTCCACGGGGTGGCCGGTAGTTCGCATCAACACGCCGATCGTGCGCAAGCAGCTCCAGACAAGGCAGAGACTCCCGCCGTCTCGCAGCAGCCGGAGACGCGGACGCTACCACCGTTCGCGAACACCGCGGCGCTGCTCGGATTCCAGAGCGTGGTCGGCAACCAGGCGATGACCGAGCTGCTCACGTCCGCGATGGTGGCGCCCACCGACTCACCCGCCTCACAAACCCAGCCGACGACGGTTCCGCAGAACGGCGCGCAGCCAACCGCGGTCGCCACCAACGGCGACGCGCAGGTGGCGGCGGGCCCGACGCCGCCACCGGTCACGCCCGCCACCCAAGCCCAGCCGGCGCCGATCCAGGCGGACGACGGACGGCCCGCTGGCGTCACCAATGGGGACGCCCCCGCGGCCGCACTCCCTACACAGACTCGGCCGGCGGCTGCGCAGACCACCGCTCCACCAGCCGTACCGCGTCCGAAGCCGCCGCCGGTTGCCAAGCGCGCCACGCCTCCGAAGCCGGCCAAGCCGGCCCGGCCTCCCGCAGGACGAGCGGCGCGGCCCGGTGGAGGCGGTGGCAGTGGCGGAGGCGGCGGATCGCGCGCGGGCGGTGGAGGTGGCAGCGATCCACTAGCCCGCTGGAAGTCCTCGATGGACGCCTCCACCGGCGGCATCGCACAACCCGACCTGAAGACCGCCGCGGCCGCGCCCGGCCAGCTCGCCGACCATGCCGCCGCCGTCGACGAGCAGCGCAGGAACGAACGCGGCGACCCGGCCGCGGACGCCAAGGCTCAGGTCAAGAACCCGCCGCAGGAGCCTGCCCGGGAGAAGACTCTCGACACCGCCCCCGCCGATACCGCCTTGTCCAACGTCGAGCGCGCCACCGCCGCCAAGCTCCCCGACCAGACGTTCCCCGCCACCCAGCCCGTACCGGCCTACGCGGGCGGAGGGGGCGGTGGCGGCGGAACCGGACCTGCGCCCATCCCGGCGGCCGGCACCTCCCAGGCGAGCGTCGGCACCGCCAACGCCGGCAACGTTCCCCTCGACCCGAAAGCCGACCAGGTCAAGGGCAAGGTGCAGGGCGCCGCTCCCACGCCGGCCGCCCCTGGACCGGCCGCCGCCGTCACGCTCCAGGACCCCGGTGCCGCCCCGCTCACGCCGCCGAGCCCCGGCAAGGGCGAGCAGATCGGCGACGTCCTGGCGCGGGTCAAGAAGGACGTCGGCACGTACGCGCAGGACTTCGTGGACACCGGTGTGGGCAAGCTCGACCCACGTAAGGAGGTCGCGGCCGTCGCCACGATGGCGACCGCCGCGAAACCGCCGCAGGAACAGGCGATCAACACCGAGATCGAGGGCGTTGCCGCGGCCGCCGGTGTGTCCGCCGAGGTGCTCGCGACCAAGGTCACCGAGCAGCAGAGCGCTACGTCCGCCGAGGGCGTGACGATCGCGAACGACCTGGCAGCCAAGGGCGCCCAGGCCCGCGAGCAGATCGCGGCGCGCGGCGAGCACGAAGCCAAGGAGATCAGCGGTGCCCGGGCCGCCGCCGACGCCGACGTCGACAGCCGGCAGCAGGCCGCGTCCGGCGAGCCCGACACCGCGGCGATCGAAGCCACCCGCGACAACTACCTCGCGAAGGTCGAGCAGGCCAAGGCGGCCGGAACCGCGGCCTACAAAGCCGCGGGCGAGACCAGGATCGCCGACCTCACCCGCGTCGCCGGAGAGCAGAAGTCGACGTATCGCCGGCAGGGCCAGGCCGAGGCCGCGAGGATCCGCGGGCTGTTCCCGGACGACACGACCAAGGGCAAGATCGAGGCCCAGCCCGTCCAGACCTGGGCCGAGCAACGCAGCCTCGAGGTCGACGGGCTCGTCGCGCGCTACACCCGCGAGACGAACGCCGAGGTCCTACGCCTGCAAGGCGCTCTCACCACCGCCGCGAACGCCGCGCGCGAGCAGGTCCGCGACTGGGCCGCGAGCAAGCAGGGCCGCCAGCGCAGCTGGTGGGACCGCCTGATGGACATGTTCAAGGACTGGTCCAACCAGTCCAAGGCGGACACCAAGGCCTGGGAGGCGCAACGCAACGCGCAGACTCGCGACGCCGTGGCCGGTGACTTCGACTCACTCGTCCGCATCCGCGAACAGCTGCAGAAGGGCAACAAGGAAGCCGTCGCGGCCGAGATGGCGAAGCTGTCCGACGCGCAGCGGGCCATCGTCAGCCAGTTCCTGATGAGTGGTGGGAAGGACCCGATCGGCGCGGTGGCGGCGATGCTGATCAGCCGGCTGAAGGCGCGGCGCGTACCGGAGATCACCAAGGAGCTGGAGGACAAGGCGATCGCCGAGCTGGCCTGGGAGGACCTCAACTCGCTCGGCCGTTCGCAGTCGCCGGGGTTCGACGCCGGCATCCTCGTTCGCGACGTACGCGGCTCGGTCAAGGGCTGGGGCACCGACGAGAAGCGCTTGTTCACCGCACTTTCCGGCCGTACGCCGATCCAGGTCGCCGCGTTGAAGAAGGCCTACGCCGCGACGTATCCCGGCCGCGACATGGAAGCCGACATCCGCGACGACGTGGAGGGCTCGGAGCTGGAACGCGCCGAGGCCCTGATGTCCGGCGACCCGACCGCCGCCGCGGTGGCCACGCTCAACGACGCGATGTCGGGCGCGGGCACCGACGAAGAGACCGTGATGCAGACGTTGCGCGGCAAGTCGCCGGCCGAGCGCGACGCGATCATCGCGGCGTACAAGGAGAAGTACGACGTCGACCTGACCGCGCGGCTCGCCGAGGACCTGTCCGGCAACCAACTCGACCAGGCGAACGCGCTGCTGGCAGGCGACACCGCGAAGGCCGACGCGATGGCGTTGCGCGAGGCGATGGACGGCGCCGGCACCGACGAGGCCGCGATCAGCGCGACGTACGCCCAGATCCGCGCGGAGGTCGAGGCGCAGGCGCGAGCAAAGGGGATGTCGACGGCCGAGGTCGAGGCGGAGATCCGGCGGCGCAACCAGGCCGTCAAGGCGGCGTACGGCGGCGGGCTCACCGGCGGCGGTCTGGAAGCGGACTTCTCCGACGATCTGGAAGGCGGCGAGCTGCGGCTCGCGCAGGCCGAGCAGGCCTACGACGAGACCGCGATGGACGCGGCGAAGGTCCAGATCGAGCACGAGGGCTTCTACACCGACGACGACAAGGTCAACGCGGTCCTGCGCAACCAGTACGACCGCGCCAAGCGCGACGTCATGCGCGACCTCGAGGTCAACTTCAACGAGGATCCCGCCAACGCCGACTTGACGCCGGCTCAGCGCAAGGCGAAGTGGGAGAAGCTGCAGGGCGAAGCCGACGCGAAGATCGCGGAGCAGGCCAAGCAGAACATGTCGAACCTGCAGGCGAAGTACGACGCGAACAACCCGGAGTGGGGACCGGGCGCGTTCACCGCGGTCATCGAGCTCGAGCTGTCGGGCTACTCCAAGGACGAGGCCCACGACCTCATCAAGCAAGGCGGAAAGCTCTCCGACGCGCAGGAGATGAAGTACGCCATCTTCGGCGCGGGCACCAAGGAAGAGACGATCCGCAACACGTTGAAGGGCAAGTCCAAGGAAGAGGTCGCCGAACTCAAGAAGCAGTACAAGGAGCTCACCGGCAACGACCTCGTCGACGACCTGGAAGGTGACCTGGGCGGACGCGACTGGGCCGACACGAAGTTCATGCTCGAGGGCACCAAGTCGCCCGAGGAGATGCTGGCGTACCTCAAGTCCCGCAAGGACTGGGAGCTCTCCGAGGGCACCGGCGTCCTCGGTGAGCTGTTCGAGAACGAGGAAGCCGACGTCCTCGAGGCGACGTACAAGCGGACCCAGCAGGCCTACGAGCAGTACCAGCAGCTGGTCGCCAGCGGCGCGTCTCAGGAGGAGATCGATGCGGCGCAGGCACGCTTCGAGCGCTGGAGCGGCTATGGCGACAAGGACATCGAGGAGCACCGGGCCGCGGTCGACAGCGTCACCGACACACTCGCGACGGTGGCGGCCGTGGCAGCCGGTGTCGCGGTCACGGTGCTGTCCGGTGGCGTGCTCGGCCCGGTGGTGGCGGGCGTCGCCGCCACGTTGGGCACGAGCACGGTGGTGGCCGGAGCCATCGTCGGCGCGGTCGCCGCGACGGCGGCCAGCATCCTCACCCGCTACGCGGGCAAGGGTGGCGCGTACTCCGGCGAGGACCTGGCGGTCGACCTCGCGCAGGGATCCGTCGAGGCGGTGGTGGCCGCGGCGACGGCAGGCCTTGGCGCGAAGGCCATCGAGGCGTTGATGAAGTCCCCGGCGTTCGCCGCCGTGGCGAAGGCGGCCGAGAACGGTGTGCTCGGCAAGATGACGATGAAGGGCTTCGAGAGCGCGATCGAGGGTGCGATCGGCGGGCTCCCGTCCGGCATGGCGGGTGCGATCCTCAACGAGAACACCTGGGCGAGCGCCAACCCGCTCGGCGTCATCCTGAACGCGGGCGCCACAGGCGCGGGCATGGGCGCCGGCATGGGCTTCGCCATCGGTGGCGCGATGGAGGGATACCAGCAGTACAAGGGAGGTGGCGCCGCCCACGTCTCCGGCGAGAGCACCGGCGACACCGGGCCGGTCGACACGGGCCCGGTCGACTCCGCCCCGGCGACCGAGTCCGGCGAGCCGCACATCGACAGCGGCGACGTGCATCCAGGAACGAGCGACAGCGCACCGGTCGGCGACGTGCCGGTGGACGCGGCCGAAACCCCTGTGGACGTGGGCGAAGCTCCAGTCGACACGCATGCCGACACGGGTCCGGCACCGGCCGAGCCGACCGAGACCGGCACGCCGAAAGCGGCCGACGACACGTCCGTGGACGTCGACTTCGACGACACTCCGACGCTCGAGATGGACCGGCCGACACTCGTCGACGAGATCGTCGACAAGCTGCCCGACCAGACCGTGATGCAGTCGTCGGATCCAAAGAGCCTCGAAGACGCGAAGCTGATGTTCGAGAACTCCGTCGCCGAGGACCCGTTCCGGGAAGCGGCGATCTACCGCAACCCGGAGACCGGCGAGTACATCGTCATCCAGGGCAACGAGTCCACGGTCGAGGTCGCGCCCGGGGAGGGCCCGACGGCCGGCATGGAGCAGCGCTGGAAGGAGATTCTCAGCGGCGGTGACGTCGGCCGGTGGGAGCTCGTCGCGCACAACCACCCCAGCAACCCGGCGACCGGTGTCGTCGATCCGGTCAACATGCTGCCGAGCGGCGCGAACGGCGACCTCGGCGTGGTCTACAACGAGGCGATGGCGTCCGGCCAGCCACGTTCGTCGGAGATCCACTACACGACGGCGAACGGCCCGGAGACGACGCGGTTCGGCTACGACCCCGCGGCCGAGCAGCCGTTCTGGGTCGACCTGCCCGACGGCGCCGGCGGCCGCAAGGTCGAGCGCTTCGGCTCGATGCAGGAGTACCACGACTTCATGGCCGGCAAGGGCGCGCCGCAGGGTGCCATCCCCGAGCACTTCGGCAAGCCCGGTACGCAGCCCGAGGGTCCGGCTGCCACACCCGAGTCCGCCGACGCGACCACGCCGAAGGACACGCCCGCACCCGAGACCGAGGTCGAACCTGCCGCCGAGGAGACGGAGACCGTCGGCGAACGTGAGGCCGCTGTCGAACGGCTGAAGGAGCTGGCCAGGGCCAAGCAGGCCGAGGTCGAGGAGAAGCTCGCACGGGTCCGTGAGGAGAGGCAGGCCACCCAGGAGCAGATCAAGGATCTCAACCGGGAGCTCGGCAAACGTGGCGTCGACGTCACGCGCCCGCTCGACGAGGCCCGCATCTCGCGGCTACCTGAGGAGACCCAGGCGCTGGCGCGCAAGCGGGCCGAACTGATCGAACAGATGAAGGACCTCGTAGCCGAAGGCAACCTGCTCGGTCCCGAGCTGCGGAAGTGGGAACGGGCCGCCACCACCGACATCCTGGCCGACCGCTACGACCAGCTGCGACCGCGTACGCCCGACGACGCCGCGCGAGCTCGGGTCAGGGCGGAGCCGGTCGACGTGCTCGGCAAGACGGCGACGCCGGAGAACCCCTTCCGGCCGGATCACCTGGTCCCGGTGATGGAGATCATGACGATGGACAACTTCCTGCTGCTGCCGGACGACGTGGCGCTGGAGATCCTGAACCTGCCGGAGAACCTCGTCGCGCTCAACCACTCCGCGAACTCGTCGAAGAGCGACTGGAGCTGGCGCGACTGGCCGCAGTGGGCGAACCACACAACTGCCGAGGTCAGGGCGGAGATGATCAGGCAGGAGGACGAGATGCGGAAGCGGATCTTCGATCTCATCCAGAAGCGCTACGCCCAGACCAAGGGACGGCGCTGACGGTGGTGTCCGATTCCCGCTAGCCTCGGTCTCGGTGCCGTGCGAGGCTGGTCCTTGTGATGCCAACGTTCGAGCAGTGCTACCGCGCCGCGGAGTCGAAGGACTCGCGGTTCGACGGCTGGATCTACATCGCCGTCACCTCGACCGGGATCTACTGCCGGCCGAGCTGCCCGGCGATGATGCCGAAGTTCAAGAACTGCCGCTTCTTCCCCACCGCAGCGGCCTGCCAGGAGGCCGGCTTCCGCGCGTGCCGCCGCTGCCAGCCCGACGCCGTGCCCGGCTCGCCCGACTGGGACCTGCGGGCCGACGTCGCCGCCCGCGCGATGCGCCTGGTCAACGACGGTGTGGTCGAGCGTGACGGCGTGGCGGGTCTGGCCGGCCGGCTCGGGTACACCACCCGGCACCTCGGCCGCCTGCTCACAGAAGAGCTCGGAGCCGGGCCGCTCGCGCTCGCGCGGGCCCGGCGGGCGCACACCGCCCGCCTGCTGCTGCAGACGACGAGCCTGCCGATCACCGACGTCGCGTTCGCCGCCGGGTTCGGCAGCGTCCGGCAGTTCAACGACACGATCAAGGCAGTGTTCGCGGCCACGCCGAGCGACGTACGCAGCAAGGCGACGCCCGACCAGACGAACGGTTCGATCGTGCTCCGGCTCCCCTACCGCGCACCGTATGACGCCGACGCGGTTTGGAGCTTCTTCGAGGCGCGGGCGGTGCCCGGCCTGGAGGAGATCGCCGGACCGATATACCGCCGGGCGCTGCGCCTGCACCACGGCAACGCCGTCCTCGAGCTCGAGCCCGCGAACGGCTACATCCGGTGTGCACTGCGGCTCACTGACCTGCGTGACCTCGGCTCGGCCGTGGCCAGAGCGCGCCGGCTGCTCCACCTCGACGCCGACCCGGCCGGAACGCTCGACGTGCTGAGCGGCGACGAGCTGCTCGGCCCGCTGGTCCAGAGCCGGCCGGGGCTTCGCGTGCCGGGCAGCGTCGACCCGTTCGAGACCGCGGTCCGCGCGGTGATCGGGCAGCAGGTCTCGCTGGCCGCCGCTCGTACGGTCGCGGGCCGGCTCGTGCTGGCCTATGGCGAGCCCCTCGCCGAGCCCGCGGGCACGGTGCTGCGGACGTTCCCGTCACCCGAGGCGCTCGCCGACGCCGACCCTGCCGACTTCGCGATGCCCAAGGCGCGCAGCCGGACGATCCGGGAGCTGGCCGCTGCCGTGGCCGGCGGAGACGTTGTGCTCGACCCTGGCGTCGACCGGGCCGACGCGATGAAGCAGCTGCTCGCGCTGCCCGGCGTCGGACCGTGGACGGCGGAGTACGTCGCGCTGCGCGGACTCGGCGACCCGGACGCGTTCCCCGGCACCGACCTCGGCATCCGGCACTCTCTCGTCTCGCTGGGCATCCCCGACGACCCCGCGACGATCACGGCGCTCGCGACCCGGTGGAAGCCGTTGCGCAGCTACGCCGCCCAGCACCTGTGGACCTACCGCCCTGACAGTCCCGCCGGCGCCGAACGGAAGACGACATGACCACGCACACCGCCATCATCGACACGCCGATCGGCTTCCTCGGACTGCAGAGCGACGACGGCTACCTCACGCTGGTCGAGTTCAACGTCGAGGGTCCGGAACTCGAACCAACCGATCCGGTGCTGCGCACGACCGCCGACCAGCTGGCGGAGTACTTCGCGGGCGAGCGCACGGAGTTCGACCTCCCGCTGCTGCCGAACGGCACGAAGTTCCAGCGACAGGTCTGGACCGCGCTGACCGAGATCCCGTACGCCGAGACCTGGTCGTACGGCGAGCTGGCACGCCATATCGGCCAGCCGAACGCGTTCCGCGCGGTCGGGGCCGCCAACGGCCAGAACCCGCTGCCGATCATCGTGCCGTGCCACCGCGTGGTCGGCTCCAACGGCAAGCTCACCGGCTTCGGCGGTGGCCTGCCCACCAAGCAGTATCTCCTCGAGCTCGAGGCCAAGACTCAGCTCGAGCTCGACTTCACCAGCTAGACGCCTGATGACCGCGGGCTAGCTCGACGGCGAGCTGGTCAGCAGCGGCAGGTCCACGCACAACGGCAGGTCGAGCACCTCGACCAGGCAGTCGTCCGGGTCCGGTGTCGGGATCGTCGGCACGGTCGTCGGCGGGTTCGTGGGGCCCGGGGTCGGCTCACTGGTTGGGCTCGGCGTCGCTGTCGGTACGGTCGTCGGCTCCGCCGTTGGCCCTGGCTCCGGCGCCGGCTTGCGCGGGGCAGCCGGCGCGTCGCGGTCCTCGCCCGCGACGATCACCGGGCCGTTCTTCGCGCGCGCACCGCCGGCGCGATAGGCGTCGATCCACGCGAGTACGGCGTCGACGTACGGCTTGGAGTGGTTGTAGCCGAACAGCGCCTCCGCCAGGTTGGCCCGGACCGACAGGTCCGTGCCACCCGAGCAGAGGTAGGCCGCGGTGCCGAACGTGGAGTCCCAGATGTTGTGCGGGCTGCTGATCCCGTCGTTGTTGCCGTCGACGATGAACATCGACCAGGACGCGGGAAGGAACTGCATCGGACCGACCGCGCGATCCCAGACCGTGTCACCGTCGTAACGGCCGGCGTCGGAGTCGGGCACGGCCTTGTATTTCTTGCCGTCGAGCACCGGGCCGAGGATCGCCTCGAGCGTGTTGCCGCGCGAGTCGAGCCGGCCGTTCCGCGCGTGGTTGGACTCGACCTTCCCCACTCCGGCCAGGATCTCCCAGTCGAGGTCGCAGCGCGGGTTGTACTTCGCCATCCGGTCGGCGGCGTTGCGGTAGGCCGCGAGCACCATGCCCGGGATGGGGTAGTCGCGCCTGCCGACCACCGGTTTCACCAACGTGCGTACGGGTCTCGCGACCTGCTTGAGCTTCTCGGGCTGCTCGCGACGGCGCCCCTGCGGCGACCACGGCACCTTGCCGTCGTCGCTTCCGCCCTTGTCGGCAGTGACCGAAAGGTCCTCCTGGACAGCGGATTGCCGCTGTTTGGGAACCGCGAACGGGATCGCCGCGAGTACACACACGGCTACGAGAACGGGCAACCAAGGGATTGCCCTAGCGCGGGTCATTCACCACTCCTCCGACATCGTGGTGCGATCCGTACAACGTACCCGCAATCGCGCTTATGAGATTGTTTGTTCGCGAACTTCTTTGCTCGGCCGGGACGCCAACGCCAGCAGGCAGAAGACAGCCACGGCCGTGACCAGGCCGGCGAGCAGCAGCAACGGAGACAACGCCGATCCGCCGCCCTGCTGCGGAACGCTCGCGATCACCGTCGGCGCAGGCGATGCGGCAGCCGGTGAGGTCGCCGTCGGAGTGAGGGCCGGACTCGTCGTGGTCGGCTTCGCACTCGGTGTAGCCGTCGAAGTCCTTGTCTGCTTGGGCTCCTCCTCTCGCGGGTCAGCCTTGTCTTCACTGCGCGAAGGGTTGGGAGCCGCGCTCCGCGAGGGCTCCCGGCTCTTCGTGGGTTCAGGCTCGGGTGGAGGCTTCGGAGCAGCCACCACGATGCTGGCCTTCATGTCCGGATGCACTGTGCAGTAGTAGAAGTACGTGCCGGCCGTGTTGAACGTGTGCGTCCAGGAGCCGCCCTGGTTCAGCATCGGCGAGTGGAACGACGCCGGTCCGCTGGTCGTCTTCGCGTCGTGCGGTGCCTCGTCGTGGTTCATCCACGTCACCGAGTCACCGCGCTGCACGGTCAGCGAGCGCGGCGAGAACGCGTAGTTCTCCATGTCGACGTGGTGACCTGCGGCGCCGGCGGGGGCGCCGGACACCCACACCAGCGCGACGGCTGCGAACGCCAGCCCGCCGCCGGCGAGCCCGTAGTCCCGGAGCTTCACGCTGCTTCCTCCCCCTCGACGGTCCGCCCGGCCGCTTCCTCGACCCCGGCCGTCGCCTGCTCGGCCGTGAACTCCGCTGCCAGGGTGAGCCGCAGGCTCCCCGGCTGACGCCGCCAGCCGCCCTTCACCTGCTTGCGTCCGGGCAGCACCTCAGCCAGCGGGAGGTAGCTCTCGCCGTGCACGATCACGCCTCGTTCGCCGGCGCTGACCACGCGTGCCTGCAGGGCGAGTATGGTCTTGCGGCCGGCGACCTCCAGCTCTCCGACCACGACCAGCCGGTCGGTGCCGGCGGTCGCGCAGTAGGTGGACTCGAACCCGATCTCGGGCGTCCGCCCGGCACCGAGCAGCGAACGGATCCGGCCGGCCAGCGGCTTCGGATCAGTCGCGGACTGCTTCGCGTCCAGCCACAACTCCAGCCCGGCACTGGCACCGGGAGTGAACCGGCCGCTCAGCGCCGGAACCCACCCTCGTACGACGGTCACGCCCGCGAACCGGACCGCGAACTCGGCGACACACCGATCCGTCCGCAGTGCCCAGTCGCTGCCGGAGTACCTGGTGAGGACGTGACCATCCGGCTCTGCCTCTACCGCCATCGCGGTTCCCTTCTCTCAGCCGGTGACAGAATTGAGAACTGTGGTGGTCCGGCCGACTGCGACTCGGCCGGACCACCCGCTTGTTCTTTCTCAGCAGGACCCGAGCTCAGCGCCGGCGAGCGGCTTGAGCATGTCCTCGATCATCACCGTGTGCGTGAGCACGTACTGGTCCACGTCGGCGATATCGGCGACCTGACCAGAAAGCGACCGCTCCAGGTGCGCGGCGTACAGGTGCTGCAGGAACACGTCCACCGTCTCGCTGCTCGCACCGGTCAGCCCGGAGAGCTGCGGCTTGAGCATGTCCTCGATCATCACCGTGTGCGTCAGCACGTACTGGTCCAGGTCGAGGATGTCGGTGATCTGCCCGGTCGGCGAACGCTCCAGGTGAGCCGCGTAGACGTGCTGCAGGAAGACGTCGACGGTCTCGGCCAGGGCTCCACAGTCGTCCGGCGGCGTCGTCGGTGTCGTCGTCGGAGTGGTGGTCGGAGTGGTCGTGGGTGTCGTCGTCGGGGTGGTCGTCGTGGTCGGAGTCGGCGATGGCTCCGAGCCGCCGGCGGCCGTCACGGCGGCCTTCATGTTCGGGTGGATCGAGCAGTAGTAGTCGTACGTACCGGCGTTGGTGAACGTGAAGGAGTACTTCTGCCCCTTCTCCAGCGTCGGCGAGCTGAACTTCGCCGGGCCGTCGGTGACGACGACGTTGTGCGGCGCCTCGTCCATGTTCGTCCAGGTCACCGTGTCGCCCACCTTGACGTCGAGCTTCGCGGGCGAGAACGCCATGTTCATCATCATGACCTCGTGGGTCTCGGCCGCGGCCGCCTTGTTCTGCGGCTCGACCTTCTGCGCGACCGGCTTGGCCTGCGCGGCCTGGTCAGCTTCCGCCGCGGCGGCCTTCACCGCGTCCTCGCGCTGGCTGCCCTGTGCGGCGACCGAATCGGAGGAAGTTCCGGCGAGCTGCGCGAGCTGCTGACCGCCTGGAACGACTCGCAGGAACGACAGGGCCACGAACGAAGCCGCGATGCCGGCGACGGCCACGGCCGTCAGCATCGCTCGTCTTCGAGGCATCGCGGCCTTGGTTGGTTCTTCCGTCATCGAGACGAACTTCCTTCCCTTTTTCGACTTCGTCATCGGCCAGGGTTGGCCGTGACGAGCAACACGGCCACGGCGAGGACGCCGAGCAGCAGCCCGGTCTCCGCCATGACCGACAACCTGAGTGGGCGAACAGCCGCCCGATCCGCGCCCAGCACCACGACGTACCGCAGCCGGCGGGCAACCCACGCCTTGCTGCGTTGGGCAACGGCCAGCACGAGCGCGACAATCGCGAGCTTGACGAGCAGCAGCCGGCCGTACGACGTGGTCACCAGGCCGTCCACCGAGCCGACCAGCTGCCAGGCCAGCACCGCGCCGGCGGCGGCGATCGCGACCACGGACGTCAACGCGAGCGTGGAGTATCTCGGCATGACGACGGCCAGCTCCTCCGCGCGCCGGCGTGGGAGCACGGCCGCCAGCAGGAGGACGAGCCCGCCGATCCAGGTGGACATGCCGATCAGGTGCACGAGGTTGGCGATCTGGCTCACGGCCGGTGCCGCCGTTTCCGCCGCGTGGCTGATCATCCCGGTTGTCACGACCAGCCCGAACGTGGTCGCAGCGGCACCGACCCGCCACGCGTGCGTGGTGACGGCGAGCCGGTCGCGTTGCAGCAGCCAGGTGAGGACGATCGCGGCCAGCAGCCAGAGCAACGTCCTGGCCGCGAGCACCTGACCCACCTCCGTGGACAGCACCGGGCCGAACACGGCCGGGCTGATCACGTCGGCGAGCGGACGCGTCTCGGCGTACGCGCCCTGGAAGCCGATGGAGGCGAGCGAGCTGAGCGCGCCGAGGCCACAAGCCACCGCCAGCAGCCGCCTGGTCCGGCGGTCGCCGGAGCCGGCCGGCCACAGCACGCTGACGAACACCAGGCCGCCGAGGAACAACGCGAGCGCGAGATAGCCAAGGCCTCGGACGGCCAGGTAGCCGTAACGTACCTCGGGGTCGAGCGTGGGAACGGCGGTGTCCTCGGCCTGCCTGGTTGGTGGCTCGGCGCTGACCGGCGGCTTCGCGGCCGCGGCTGCTTCGGCCCCGACCTTGAACTCCACGATGCCGTCGATCACATGCCCGTCGCTGAGGCTGACGACGCGCCAGTTGAGCTTGACGCTCCCAGCCGTCCGCGGGTCGAGTTTCGACAGGTCGGCCACCAGGACGGTCTTCCGGCCGCCCGGCTGGCTCACGGGCAGCCTGCTCGAGCCCAGCCGGACCTGGGAGAACTCGCCCGAGACGGCACCGGTGAACGTCAGCGTCGCCTTGCCAGGAAGGGCTTTCAGGCTCGCGCCGTTACGCGGGTCCGAGCTCGCGAGGTCCGCCTGCGCGTACGCCGGCGCCGCCCAGGCGAGCAGGACGCCCAGCATCCCTGCCAGGGCGAGCAGCCGGCGCTTCACGGCGCCACCAGCAGGAGGCACGTCGTCTCACCGAGTAGGGCCGACTGCAGCGGATCGAGGACGGGCTGGACCACCGGACCGGCCACCGGACCGACGACAGGAAGCGACTCGACGATGCCGGGTGGGCAGGTCGGTGCCGGTGTCGAGGTCGGCCGCGGCGGTGGAGTCGTGAACGTCGGACTCGCTGTCGGATAAGGGCTTTCCGGCTCGCCCGGCTCGGAGGTGGCGGTCTGCGTCGAACCTGGGTCGCCCGGGTCCGTGATCTCGCCCGGCAGGTCGGTCCCGGTGTCGTCCGAGGTCTGGTCGGGGCCGGTCTGGTCCGCCACATCCTCCGGATCCGTTGGCCGGCTTGCCGGTTCGGTGGGCGGTGGCGTGCTCGCCTCGGTGGTGGGCGCGGGCGTGGGCATCGCGATCGTCGGCTGATCGCCTGCCTGGCTTGGGCGAACACCGATGCCGGAGGCGTACCCGAGTACGACCACGACGGTGCCGACCAAGGCGGCGGCGATCAGATTGTCACGGGTCGCCGACACGGCCATGTCCAACGTCCTCTCTCGTCGTCCGGGATTTCCGAAATGGGATTCCTGATGAGCTAAACGATCGGCCGGATTTGGTCCTGTATCGCGGCCGTAAACAGTTCATGGCTCTTTGCTCACGCCGAGTGTCATGGCACAGTGATGTCTGCCACGCGGCTGTGCCGCATGGTTTGCACAGTTGAAGCGAACGCGAGGAGACCACGTGAGCAGTCAGCGGCCGGTTTACATCGGCTCTTTCACCAAGGAGACAGGCGGCGAAGGCACCGGAATCAGCCTGGCCAGGCAAGACACCGGCACCGGCGCGCTCACACTCGTGAGCCTGGTGGCCAAGTCCATTTCACCGGCGTTCCTCGCCTGGCACCCCGACGGCCGCCACCTCTACGCCGTCAACGAGGAGGCGCGGGCGGCGATCACGGCCTACGAAGTCACCGGCGAGGGCGGGCTGCGCGAGCTGACAACGGCCGCGACCGGAGGCAACGGCGCATGCCACCTCGTCGTGCACCCGAGCGGCGGTTACGTCCTCTCGGCGAGCTACGGCAGCGGATCGCTCAGCGTGCATCCGATCGGCGACGACGGATCGATCGGCGAACGCACCGACTTCGTGCAGCACCTCGGCTCCGGCCCACGCATCGACCGGCAGAGCGAGGCGCACGCGCACCACATCCGCGTCGACCCGTCGGGCCAGTGGGTGCTCGCGGTCGACCTCGGCACCGACTCCGTGATCACTTACACACTCGACCTCGAGCTCGGCAGGCTCGTGGAGTCGTCGGTCGCCAAGACCGAGCCGGGCGCCGGCCCGCGGCACCTGGCGTTCGCGCCGGACAACAAGCACATCTACGTCGCCGGCGAGCTCGACTCGACCGTCACGACGTTCGCGTTCGACGCCGGCACGGGCGTGTTGACGAAGGTCGCCGTCGCGCCGTCGACGGTGGCCGAGGCGCCCGCCGACAACTACCCCTCCGAGATCGCGATCAGCGACGACGGTGCGTTCCTCTACGTCGCCAACCGCGGGCTTGATCTGGTCACCGCGCTGGCCGTCTCCGGGCCCGACGTGCGTCCGGTTTCGGACGTGCCGACCGGTGGCGCGTGGCCGCGGCACCTCGCGGTTTTCGGCGGTCACCTGTACGTCGCGAACGAGCGCTCACACGACGTCACGCACTTCGTGCTCAACGCGGGCGTGCCCGAGCAGGCCGGCGACGTACTCGCGATTCCGAGCCCGGCCTGCATCCTGCCGGCGCCCGCGTAGGATTCCCGGCGTTCGGCCGCGGGAAGGACGAAATCGTGTCAGGCTGTTCGCCACGAGGGACAAGAGAGGGGGCTAGCCATGGGTGACGCTTACGGCCAGCCGGCCAGGAACGCCGACGGAGCAACGGCCGCGCTCGTGTGCGGGATCGTCGGACTGCTGTGCTGCGGGATCCTGTCCGTGATCGCCTGGGTGCAGGGCAACAAGGCGCTCGCCCAGATCGAGGCGAGTGGCGGCACGCTCGGCGGCAAGAGCAACGCGTCGGCGGGCCGGATCCTCGGCATCGTCGGCACCGTTTTGTGGATCTTGGGTATCGTGTTCAGCGCGTTCCGCTGGAACAGCCTCAACACCAACTTCTAGGCCGCGCTGCTGCCGCGGCGGCCGCAGTGGCTCAGCCCTGCGGCAGGACGAGCACCTTGCTCGCGGGGTTCTCGCCCTTGGCCAGGGCGTGGAACGCCTCGGGGGCGCGGTCCCAGCCCACCCGGTCCTCGATCAGGCGAGCCAGCTCGGGCGGTGCCGTCGCGACCCATTCGGCGGTGTCGCGGAAGTCCTTGGCGGGATAGCAGTAGCTGCCGATCAGCGTGCGCTCCTCGATGCTGATCGAGTAAGCCTGCAAGGACAACTGGGGTTCCTGCATGCCGACCAGCACGATGCCGGCGCCCATGTCCGTTGCCTGCAAGGCGTCCGCGATCGAACGGCCGGAGCCGACCGCGTCGAGCGCGAGCGTGGCCGGGCGGCCGAGCATCTCGCGTACGGCATCGGCGATGTTGCCCGCTGTCGGGTCGACGGCCGGCAGGCCGATGTCGCCAAGCAGGGCACGCCTCCTGGCGTCCGGCTCGGAAACGACGACCGCATCGGCCCCCAGCCGGCGGGCCGCGAGCGCGGAGGCCTGCCCGATCGGGCCGCCACCGACGACGAACACCGCGTCGCCGGGGCCGCACTTGCCTCGCACCGCCGCGTGGCGGCCGACCGACAACGGCTCGACCAGCGCGCCGTACTCCGCGGGCATGTCGTCGGGCAGCGGGACGACATTGGCGGCGGGGACGACCATCAGGTCGGCGAAGGCAGAGCTGATCGACGGCTCGACACCGATGATCTTCCGCTGCGCACAGCGATGGTCGTTGCCGGACCGGCAGGCGTCGCAGGTGCCGCAGGCAAGCACGGGCTCGATCGTGACGAGCGTGCCGGCGGCGGCCTGCGTGCCGGTTTCGGACAGCTGGGCCTGGGCCTCGGCTCCGAGCTCCCGGATCCGCCCGACGGTCTCATGACCCATCACCTGCCCGGGGAAGCGGCGGCCGTTCTCGCCGGTGTAACCATGGAGGTCTGAGCCACAGATGCCCGTGGCGAGAATCTCGACGAGCACGTCGCCGGGGCCGACCTGTGGGTCCGGCCGCTCTTCGACGGCGATGTCCCACGGTCCCCGAAACACCAATGCACGCATGAGTGCAACCTACCTCCGAGAAGTTACTGGACAAGCGCTGACCGCTATCACGCCGCATATGTGAACTGACGCTTCGTCAATCCCTGCGACGGCCTAGCTCCAGCCGAGATCGGCGCTCAACGCCTCTGCCGCCTGCCGCACCAGCCGGCCGAACTCCGGGCGGCGCCTGGCCGGCATCCGGGTGCTCGGAGTCGAGATCGAGAGGCTGCCGATCGGGATGCCCTGCTCGTCCAGCACGGCGGCTGCCACCGCCGCGATGTCGGAGCGCCACTCGCCGGCGTTGACCGCGTAGCCCCGGCGACGTGTCAGCGCGAGCTCGGTGCGCAGGCGCTCGGGGTCGGTGATCGTGGTCTGGGTGTGGGCGGCCAGGCCCTCGGCGATCACCCGCTCGACAACAGAGTCCGGGCGGTGAGCCAGCACCGCCTTGCCGTTGGCCGATGCGTAGAGCGGCAGCTTCACACCCAGCGGCAGCACGATCCGCACCGACTTGGCGGTCTGCAGCCGCTCGATCAGCACCACGCCGTCGCCCTCGGGCACCATCAGGTGGATGGTCTCCTCGGTCCGCTCGCGCAGCTCCTCCATCCGGGGCATCGCCGCATCGCGCAGGCTGAGCTCCTCGGTCGCGTGCCGGCCGACCGACAAGGCCTTCGTGGTCAGCACCCAGCGAGTCACCTCACCGCCGGCCGGGCGGATCCAGCCGGCCTCGTGGAGGGTACGCAGGCCACGCTGCACCGTGCTCTTCGGCAGATCCAAGCCGCGCGACAGCTCGCCGACGCCTGCCGGCTGGTGCGCGGCCACGGCTTCCAGCACCCGAAGTGCGTTGAGGACGCTCTGCATGCCTTGACGACCCCACCTTCCGGACCTACTCTGCATCGTACCTCCGCACGGCACGTCGTGCTGCCATACGGCACGAAAGACAAACCGACCGGGAGGAGTGAACGGCTGTGGGCGGACGGCACTTCCTGCAGATCCCTGGCCCTACGAACGTTCCGGACCGTGTGCTCCGCGCGCTGGCCAGACCGACGATCGACCATCGCGGACCGGAGTTCGCCGCGCTCACGCTCGACCTGCTGCCACGGCTGGCGAGCGTCATCCAGACCTCCGGCCCGGTCGTGCTCTATCCGTCGTCCGGAACAGGGGCCTGGGAGGCCGCGCTGGTCAACACGCTCTCGCCCGGCGATCGCGTGCTGGCGTTCGAGAGCGGGCAGTTCGCGGTGCTCTGGCGCAACCTGGCCGAACGGCTCGGCCTGGTCGTCGACTTCGTGCCCGGCGACTGGCGGCACGGCGCCGATCCGGAGGTCGTCGCCGAACGGCTGAGCGCCGACAGCGCGCACGAGATCGCCGCGGTGATGGTCGTGCACAACGAGACGTCCACAGGCGTACGCAGCCGGGTGCCCGAGATCCGCGCGGCGATCGACGCCGCCGGCCATCCGGCTCTGCTGATGGTCGACACGATCTCGTCGCTCGCCTCGATGGACTACCGCCACGACGAGTGGGGCGTCGACGTCACGATCGGCTGTTCGCAGAAGGGCCTGATGCTGCCGCCCGGCCTCGGGCTGAACGCGGTCAGCGAGAAGGCCTTGCGGGCCGGCCGGCAGGCCGGGCTGCCGCGCGCGTATTGGGACTGGCAACCCATCCTCGACACCAACCGCGCCGGCTTCTTCCCGTACACACCGCCGACGAATCTCCTGTACGGCCTGGCGGAATCGCTCGCCATGCTCGAGGAGGAAGGCCTGCGAGCCGTGTTCGAACGGCACGCCCGGCACGCGGAGGCCACCCGCCGGGCCGTGCGGGCGTGGGGGCTCGAGGTGCTCTGCGCGGACGAACGGGAGTACTCCAGCACGCTCACCGCCGTCGTGGTTCCCCAACCGCACGACGCCGACGAGATCCGCCGGCACATTCTCGAACGTTTCGACCTGTCACTCGGCACGGGGCTCGGCAAGCTCGCCGGCCGGGTGTTCCGGATCGGGCATCTCGGCGACCTCAACGACGTCAGCCTCGCCGGCACGTTGAGCGGCGTCGAGCTCGGGCTGCTGGAGTCCGGCGTTCCGATCAAGGCCGGAGGCGTCGACGCGGCACTGACGTTCCTCACAAGGCGGAACTCATGACCGGCGCCACCCCCGAGGCGATCGCGGCCGCGCTGCGGAAGCAGCTCGACGGCGACGTACGCGTCGACCCGTACACGCTGCATCTCTACTCCAGGGACGCCAGCATGTACGCGATCCAGCCGCTCGCGGTCGCCCTGCCGAGGCATGCCGCCGACGTCGCCGCGATCGTACGGACGGCCGGCGAGCTCGGCGTGCCCGTGCTTCCGCGCGGCGCCGGCACCAGCCTGGCCGGCCAGACCGTCGGCCGGGCGATCGTCGTCGACTGTTCGCGGCACCTGAACGGCATCCTCTCGATCGATCCGGAGAACCGGACCGCGTACGTCCAGCCCGGCGTCGTGCAGGACCAGCTCAACCGGGCCGCGGCCGAGCACGGCCTGATGTTCGGCCCGGACACCTCCACCAGCAATCGAGCCACGATCGGCGGGATGATCGGCAACAACTCCGCGGGCAGCCACTCGATCACCTACGGCTCGACGATCGACCACGTGAACGCCGTCGACGTCGTGCTGGCAGACGGCTCCCAGACCGTCCTCGCGCCACGGCCCGTCGCGGACGCCGGAACGTCAAGCGGGCGACGGCTCGAGGACCAGATCTACCGCGCCCTGCCACCGCTGCTCCGGCAACGGGCCGCCGCACTGGCCGGATTCCCTCCACACCAACGGCATTCCGGCGGCTACCGGATCGATCGCGTACTGCACGACGAGCTAGTCGATCCCGTGAAGGTGGTCGTCGGTTCCGAGGGCACGCTGGCGATCGTCACCGAGGCCGAGGTGCGGCTCGTTCCCAAGCCGAAGGCTCGCGCGATCGCGGTCGGGCACTTCCGCTCGACGCCGGAGGCGGTCGCGGCCACCGGCGACGCACTCGCGCAGGGTGCCGGATCGGTCGAGCTGCTGGACCGGACGATTCTCGACCTGTCGCGCCGGCGCGTGGAGTACGCCGGGCTCGGCGAGATCCTCGTCGACGACCCGGCCGCGTTGCTGTTCGTCGAGTGCTTCGGCGACGACGCCGAGACCGCACGGGCGCAGGTCGCCGAGCTGGCGAGCACCTGGCGCATGCACGGCCACGGCTATCACACACTGCAGGCCGTCACACCGCGCGAGCAGGAAGCCGTACTCAAGGTACGCAAGGCCGGCCTCGGCCTGCTGATGGCCGCCAGCACCGGCACCCGGAGGCCGCTCGCGTTCGTCGAGGACACGGCCGTGCCCCCGGACGTGCTCGTTCCGTACGTCGAGGAGTTCAGCGCGATCCTTTCCCGGCACGGGCTGGAGGCCGGCTTCTACGGGCACTGTTCGGTCGGCTGCCTGCACATCCGGCCGTTCGTCGACGTCCGCGAGGCCTCGCAGCGCGAGGCGATGCGGGCCGTCGCCGAGGAGATCGCCAAGCTGGCTTGGCGATACGGCGGCGTCAACTCCAGCGAGCACGGCGACGGGCTGGCCCGTGCGGAGTTCAGCCGGCAGCTGTTCGGCGCCGAGCTCTACGAAGCGATGCGCGACGTCAAGCGGCTGTTCGACCCGGACGGAAGACTCAACCCCGGCAAGATCGTCGACCCGCCACCGATGACCGACCACCTGCGCGACGCCGCCCTGCCCGTCGCCGCCGGCCTGCGTACGACGCTGTCGTTCGCGGAACCTGGCGGCGGGATGCGGGCCGCCGCCGATCGCTGCATGAACATCGGCGCCTGCCGCAAGACCGACGCCGGCGTGATGTGCCCGTCGTACATGGCGACGCGCGAGGAGGAGCACTCGACGCGCGGGCGCGCGAACGCACTCGTCAAGGCGCTCTCGTCGCCCGATCCCCAAGCGGCGCTGGGCGACGAGCGGCTGCACGACATCCTCGACCTCTGCCTGGAGTGCAAGGCCTGCAAGTCGGAATGCCCGCTGGGCGTGGACATGGCCGGCCTGAAGTCGGAGGCGCTCGCGCACTATTACGCGTTGCACGGCACGCCGAAGCGGGCCCGGTTGTTCGGCGGCATCCGTACGCTGAACCGGCTCGGCTCGGCGTTCGCGCCGCTGTCGAACTGGCCGCTACGCCTGGGCGCCGTGCGCCGGTTCACCGAGCGCGCGTTCGGCATCGCCCGCCGCCGTCCGCTGCCTCGCTTCGAGCGCGACAACCTGGTCCGCTGGTTCGGGCGGCGGAAGCCTCCGGCGAACGCGAGCCGCGGCGAGGTCGTGCTGCTGGCCGACTCGTTCACCACGTACAGCGAGCCGGGGATCGGGCGAGCGGCGGTCGAACTGCTGGAGCGGGCCGGCTGGCGGGTCCGCCTCGAGCACGGCGGCTGCTGCGGGCGGGCCGGCCTGTCCAAAGGCCTGCTCACACAGGCGAAACAGCAGGCCGAGTCGATGGTGGACCGGCTCGCTGCCGAGGCCGGCCGCGGCATCTCGATCGTCGGCATCGAACCGTCCTGCCTGCTGACGTTGCGAGACGAGTACACCGCCCTCCTTCCCGGCGACGATCGAGCAGCGACGGTCGCCGGGCAGGCCCGGCTCGTCGGCGACCTGCTCGTCGACGCGATCGACGACGGTTCGCTCGTCCTGCAAGCGAATTCGCCGGTCAGCGGCCGCCGCATACTGCTGCACGGCCACTGCCACGAGAAGGCGGTCGTGGGTACGGCGACCAGCCGCGCACTGCTCGAACGCATCCCCGGAGCAGACGTCGAGGAACTGGACGCCGGCTGCTGCGGCATGGCCGGCTCGTTCGGCTTCGAGACCGAACACTACGAACTGTCAATGACAATAGGTGGACTCCGCCTGTTCCCCGCGGTCACCGCCGAACCCGACAGCACCTTGATCGCCGCCACCGGCGTCTCCTGCCGGCAGCAGATCGCGCACGGCACCACCCGTACGGCCCACCACCCCGTCGAACTGGTCCACGCGGCGCTCGGGCGTGGTTGACCCAACTCACAAAGCAGTGGAGGCGCTCCATGTCACCAGAGCTCATCTCCATCCTCGTGCTGATAGGGATGTTCGTCATCGCCACGGTCCTGCCGGTCAACCTCGGCGCCCTCGCTCTGGTTGGCGCGTTCTTCGTCGGAACGCTGGTCGCCGGCCTGGAGACCGACAAGATCCTGGACGCGTTCCCCGGCAACCTGTTCGTGACGCTGGTCGGCATCACCTACCTGTTCGCGATCGCGACCAAGAACGGCACGGTCGACTGGCTCGTCCAGCAGTCGATCCGAGCGGTACGCGGCAGAATCGCCGCGATTCCCCTGGTGATGTTCGTGATCGCGGCGATCCTGACCGCGGTCGGAGCTCCGGCACCGGCGGTCGCCGCCATCCTGGCGCCGATCGCGTTCGGCTTCGCGGCCAAGCACAGGATCAACGCGTTGCTGATCGGGTTGATGGTCGCGCACGGCACCCAGGCGGGCGCGTTCTCACCGATCAGCGTGCTCGGCGGCATCGTGAACGAGGTCGTCGAGGGCGCCAAGCTCGCGGAGAACCCCCTGGTGCTGTTCCTCGCCAGCTTCGTGTTCAACTCCGCCGCGGCCGTCATCGTGTTCCTCCTTTTCAACGGCCGCGACCTGCTCGGCCGCCGAGTCGAGGCCGAACCGGTCGATCCAGCGGAGGAGCCACCGGACGCCGAGGAGACCGACGCGGCCAACGGCACGGCATCGAGCAACCGGCTGACCTGGCACCAGGCACTGACCCTGACCGGCATCGTCGGGCTGTGCCTGGCCGCGCTGGTGTTCGACCTCGACGTAGGCTTGGTCGCCGTCACAGTGGCGGTCGTACTCTCGCTGGCCGCACCGAAGGCGCAGAAGGGCGCCGTCGACCGGATCGCCTGGTCGACCGTCCTGCTGATCGGCGGCGTGGTCACCTACGTCGGCGTCCTCCAGGAGATGGGCACGATCGACTACGTGGGCAAGTCGGTTGCCGGCATCGGGATTCCCCTGCTGGCGGCCCTGCTGATCTGCTACACCGGCGGCGTGGTCTCGGCCTTCGCCTCGTCGGTCGGCATCCTCGGCGCACTGATCCCGCTGGCCGTACCATTCCTGCTCCAGGGTGAACTCGGCGCCGTCGGCCTGATAGCAGCCCTGTCCGTCTCCTCGACAATCGTCGACGTCAGCCCGTTCTCGACGACAGGAGCACTCCTGGTAGCAAACGTCCGCGGCATGGACCGCGACGTCTTCTACCGCAAACTCCTGACCTTCGGCGCCTTCGTCGTCCTCCTCGGCCCACCCGCAACGTGGCTCGTCCTCGTCGTCCCCGGCTGGCTCGGCTAACCGCCCCATCGAGCGGCCAGAGCAGCAGCGACGGCAGGCGACCGAACAGGCGCACGGAACGGCCAGAGCGGCTGGATTGGTGGCGGCGGCGGGAGACGGTGGTCAGGCGCAGCCTGACCACCCCAGAGCGAAGCGATTGAGGCGGCAGAGGCTCCAAAGTCAAGATGCTGTCTCACGGCGGCACACGAACCCCAGCAGGCCAGAGCAAACCGAAAAAGCACGAGATCGCCGCCGTGAGACAGCGTCTTGACTTTGGAGGGGCCGCCGAAACAAACTCCGCCGCCGCCACCAATCCAGCCGCCCCAACCACGGCCACCAAACAACCAGCCCAGCCACAGCCGCCACCCACGCGTCAGCGCAAGAAGGCCGCCGCCACCCCGCTGTCGACAGGAATGTGCAGGCCAGTCGTACGCGACAGATCCCCACCAGTCAACGCGAACACCGCCGCCGCGACATGCTCCGGCAGCACCTCCTGCTTCAACAGCGTCCGCTGCGCATAGAACTCGCCCAGCTTCTCCTCCGGCACGCCGTAAACCGCCGCCCTGGAGGCACCCCACCCACCTGCGAAGATCCCCGACCCCTTGACCACCGCGTCAGGATTGATCCCGTTGACGCGAATGCCTTTCTCGCCGAGCTCAGCCGCCAGCAACCGCACCTGATGCGCCTGGTCAGCCTTCGCCGCGCCATAGGCGACGTTGTTCGGCCCCGCGAACACGCCGTTCTTGCTGGAGATGTAGATGATGTCGCCGCCGATGCCCTGCTCGACCATCACCCGGGCAGCAGCGCGAGCGACCAGGAACGAGCCCCGCGCCATCACGTTGTGCTGCAGGTCCCAGTCGCCGGCCGTCGTTTCCAGCAAGGGTTTCGAGATCGACAGCCCGGCGTTGTTGACCACCAGGTCGACGCCACCGAACGCCAGCACGCCCGCGCGTAGCGCCTCCGCGATCTGGTCCTCGGACGTCACGTCGGCCTGCACGGCGATCGCCACGTCCGGCCCGCCGAGATCGGATGCCACCGAAGCCGCTGCCTCGGCGTTCAGGTCGGCGATCACCACGCAGGCGCCCTCGGCCGCGAGCCGCTCGGCCGTCGCCCGCCCGATCCCCGAGGCCGCGCCGGTCACGAACGCGATCCGGGTGGCCAGCGGCTTCGGCGCGGGACGCCTGCGCAGCTTGGCCTCCTCGAGCGACCAGTACTCGATCCGGAACTTCTCGCGTTCCTCGATCGGCTGGTACGTCGAGATCGACTCGGCACCCCGCATCACGTTGATCGCATTGACGTAGAACTCACCGGCCACCCGCGCGGTCTGCTTGTCGGCGCCGAAGGAGAACATGCCCACGCCCGGCACCAGCACGATCGCCGGGTCCGCACCACGCATGGCCGGCGAGTCGGGCGAGGCGTGGCGATGGTAGTAGGCGCGGTAGTCATCGCGGTAGGCCGCGTGCAACTGCGTCAGCCGGCCCTTGATCTCCTCGTCCGGCGCCGACGGCGGCAGGTCGAGAACGAGCGGCTTCACCTTCGTACGCAGGAAGTGGTCGGGGCACGACGTGCCGAGCTCGGCCAGGTGCGCGAGCTTCTCGCGAGCCAGGAAGTCGAGCACGACGTCGGAGTCGGTGTAGTGGCCGACCTGCGGCCGGTCGGTGGAAGCCAGCCCGCGCAGCAACGGGAACAGCTCGGCCGCCCGTGCCCGCCGCTCGTCCGCAGGCAACGGCTCGTGCCCATGGACGAGCGCGCCGAACGGCTCGGGCGAACCGTGCTCGTCGAGGTAGGCCTGGCAACGCCGGATGATCTCCAGCGAGTTGGCCTCACACTCCGACGACGTGGCGCCCCACGCGGTGATCCCGTGCCCGCCGAGGACGACGCCGATCGCCTCCGGGTGCTCACGCTTGATCCGTGCGATGTCGAGGCCCAGCTGGAATCCCGGCCGCCGCCACGGCACCCACGCGACCCGGCTGCCGAAGCACTCCTTGGTCAGCGCCTCGCCGTCGGCGGCGGTAGCGAACGCGATGCCGGCATCGGGGTGCAGGTGGTCGACGTGAGCGGCGTCGACCAGCCCGTGCATCGCGGTGTCGATCGAAGGGGCCGCGCCGCCCTTGCCGTGCAGGCAGTAGTCGAACGCGGCCACCATCTCGTCCTCACGGTCGACGCCAGGGTAGACGTCGACGAGCGCGCGGAGCCGGTCGAGCCGCAGCACGGCCAGCCCCGCCTCGGTCAGCGTGCCGAGGTCGCCGCCGGAACCCTTGACCCACATGAGTTCGATATCCGAACTCGTTACGGGATCGGTCGCGGACGCTTTGCACGAAGCGTTTCCGCCCGCGTAGTTGGTGTTGCGCGGGTCCGCGCCCAGCAGGTGGCTGCGGTCCAGCAGGTTGGCGACTTCAGCGTTCTGACTCATAGCCCCAAACTCACTACCCTAGGCGAAAATCGATGACCCGGATCGGCGATGGCGTCGTGCCGGACGACGCCTGCTGATAGAGGATCGACAGGACATTCTCCGACATCACCCGAGCCTCGTCGACGACGACCTCGCCGAAGACGTTCAGGCCCTGGGCGTCGAACACCACAGTCCAGTCGGTCCAGTTGCTCGCTTTGCTGGCCGAAACTATCCTGCCGTACGGCATCACGACGTAAACGTTGTCGGAACGGTCGAAGACGATCCGTGAGCGCCCGACCGCGTTGACCGGCACAGGGATCTCCAGCTTCCGCCACGCGCCGGAAGCATCGCGCCAGACGTGGAACGGCCGGGCGTAGGCGCGCCGGTCGTTCTGATAGCTCGTCACGCACTGCGTGAACCGGCCAGGTACGTAACTGATGATGGCGTGCGGCTGGCCGGCGGCGTCGACGGCCTGGCTCTCCTGGTTCATCAGCCCGTGATCGACGCTGAGCGGATCGATCACCAGGCCGGGCGACGTGACCGACACCAGCTGCCCACCCGTCGTGCCGACGACCTGCCCGGCGTTGTTACGCCACGTCCGGCCGCGGTCGTCGCTGTAGACGTAGCCCGTGTCGTGGTTGGTCAGGCCGCCGGGCGCGCAGAGCACACCGGAGTTGCCCTCGCGCCAGGTGAACGTCGCGTGCAGGCGGCCGTTCCGGCCGTAGGTCAGCCCGTGGAGGTACATGTTGCGGGTCGTGCTCGTCACGCCGTTGTAGGTGTACGACCCGGTCTTCGACGACCACTCGCCCAGCTTGCGCCAGCTGCCGTCGGAATACTCCGCGAGCGCCTTGGTTCCGTTGCCGGAGTACGGCGTGCGATAGCTCAGCTGCAGCCGCCGCTCGGGTGTGACGATGAAGCGGGGATAGGTGATGCCGCCGAGGTCGACGCCGTCGAGCGTGCGCTGCACGGCGCCGAACCGGCTCGCCGACCAGGACCGGCCGGCCGGGTCGGACACCAGGCCCGCTTCGGATTTCTGGTAGTAGATCGCCGAGTCATGGGTGTCCATCGCGACGTGCAGCCGGCCGTCCTGCGGTGAGACGCCGAGCGTGACGACGTTGTGCGAGTCGTTGGTGCTCAGCTGGTGCGGCAGCTGGATGATCTGCCAGCCGCCGGCCGGGAGCCGGCGGCGGGCGAGCATCGCGTAGCGGTCGGAGTGGTACCAGCCGGTGTACTGATATCCGTTGTAGGTAAGGATTCCGCTAGTCTGGAACGAGTTGTTGTTGACGATCCCGTCGTACGACACGAAGAAGATCGCTGAGCTGTCGAGCAGGGTGTTGCCGAGCTGCGTTACAGGTGGTGCGGCCGTCACGGTCGGATCCGCCCTGGCCGGAAGGACGCACAGGCACAAGGCTCCGGTGACCGCGGCGACGGTGAACATCCGAGACGTACGCATGTTCCCCTCCCTGAGAGCGCGGTATACACGTGATTAGGCTCCCCAGCCGGCTGCCTGTCCACCCTTGCGTTCCTCGCGAACGCGCTCGGCGTGACCGGTCGCCTTGTAAGCCGCGATCGGGTCCGGACCGATCCCCATCTCGGAACGCACCTCGGCGAGCAGCGGGCGTACGTCGGTGTTGTACGCGTCCATCAGCACGGCGTTCGCGCCCAGCACGTCACCGGCCGCCTGCGCTTCGGTCAGCGCGGGAGTGTCGACCAGCAGTGCCTTCGCGGTCGCCTCCTGAACGTTCATCACCGACCGGATCATCGCCGGCACCTTCGGCTCCAGGTTGTGGCACTGGTCGAGCATGAACGCGACGTTGGCCTCGGCGGTCAGCCCGCCGCCCTGCACGATCTCGTGCATGATGCGGAACAGCTGGAACGGGTCCGCCGAGCCGACCATCAGGTCGTCGTCGGCGTAGAAGCGGCTGTTGAAGTGGAATCCACCGAGCTTGCCGACGCGCAGCAGCAGCGCGACGATCGCCTCGATGTTGGTGCCGGGCGCGTGGTGGCCGGTGTCGATCAGCACCTGCGCCTTGTCACCGAGCGAGACGCAGTGGGCGAACGACGTGCCCCAGTCCGGCAGGTCCATGGCGTAGAACGCCGGTTCGAACAGCTTGTACTCCACGAGCATCCGCTGGCCGTCGCCGAGCCGGTCGTAGGTCGCCTGGAGTGCTTCGGCGAGCCGGTCCTGCCTTGCCCGCAAGGAGTCCTGGCCGGGATAGTTCAGGCCGTCGGCGAACCACAGCGAGAGGATCGTCGAACCGGACGCGTCCATGATGTCGACGCACTCGAGCAGGTGGGCGAGCGCCTTCTTGCGCACAACGGGATCCGGGTTGCACACGCTGCCGAGCTTGTAGTCGTCGTCCTGGAAGACGTTGGGGTTGATCGCGCCGATCGCGATGCCACGTTCGGTCGCGTGGCGCGCGAGATCGGCGTAGTCGTCGACTTTGTCCCAGGGGATGTGCAGCGCGATGCTCGGTGCGACTCCGGTCAGCTCGTGTACGAGCGCGGCGTCGTCGATCTTCTCGTACGCGTCCCGCGGAATCCCTTCCTGCGCGAACACTTTGAACCGGGTGCCGGAGTTGCCGTACGCCCACGAGGGCGTCTCGATCCGCTGCGCGCGCAGGGCGCTCTTCACGACGGCTGTGTCGCTCATCTGCCGCTCTTCCTTGTGAGGGGTGAGGTTTCGCTCGGTTGAGCCCCGGATCGGAAATGGTGGTGCTCAATCGAGATGGAAGACCTCGGCGAGTGGTTTCATGTCGCTGTCGGCCGAGCCGGTCTCGAGATCCTCGAAGTACTCCGCCATCTCGGCCTGCCAGCGACCGTTGACCTCGCGCGTCGCCATCCCGGCCACGGCGGCGTCGAAGTCGTCGGTCTCGAGATAGCCGACCAGCAGCCCGTCCTCTGCGAGGAAGAGCGAGTAGTTGCGCCAGCCGGTCTCCCGCAGCGCGTCCAGCATGTCCGGCCAGACCGCCTTGTGCCGTTCGCGATACTCGTCGAGCCGGTCGGGTTTCACCCGAAGCAGGAAGCACACTCGCTGCATGGCGCGCACGTCCTTTCCGGTTCGGCTCTCCTCATGCATGAATCGTTTCAGACCAGACCCAAGCATGCGTGCCAACCGGCGTCAACCGCGGCACCCGGATCTGGCCAGCAGCGGCAACCGGTTAGCTTTGGGTGACGTTTGGCTAGAGCAAGGAGCCGGTACTGTGCCAGCCGAAACACCCCATCCACCTCCCCGACCACAGTGCGTGACGCTCGCGATCGCGGGCGCTGGTGGACGGGGCGGAAGCTACGCCGAGTGGGTGGCCCAGCACCCGGAGCGGGCGCGCATTGTCGCGGTCGCGGAGCCCAGGGACTTCCAGCGCAAGACGATGGCCGAGCAGCACAACATCCCGCCGGAGCGCACCTTCCGTTCCTGGGAGGAGCTGGCGGCCGCCGGCAAGCTCGCCGACGCCGTGATCGTCGCCACCCAGGATCATGATCATGTCGGGCCCACGCTGGCGTTCGCGCGGGCGGGCTACCACGTGATGGTCGAGAAGCCGCTCGCACCGACCGAGGAAGAGTGCCGGATCGTGGCGGCAGCAGTCCAGAGCGCCGGCGTGATGCTGGCGGTCTGCCATGTGCTGCGTTACACGCCGTACACCGCGCTGCTCAAGGGCGTGCTCGACTCCGGGCGGATCGGCGACGTGATGAGCATCCAGCACCTCGAGCCGGTCGGTTACTGGCACATCGCGCATTCGTATGTACGCGGCAACTGGCGCCGCGAGGACGAGTCGTCCTCGATGCTGCTGGCCAAGTCCTGCCACGACATCGACTGGATGCGGTACGTCGTCGGCGCTCCGATCCAGCGGGTGTCCAGCTTCGGCCGGTTGTCCTACTTCAACCGCGAGCACCAGCCGGAGGGAGCCGCCGACCGGTGCGTGGACTGCCCGCGGGAGATCGAGCAGTCGTGCGCGTACTCCGCGAAGCAGATCTACCTCGGCATGGTCCAGCGCGGGTACACCGGCTGGCCGGTCACCATCGTCAGCAACGACACGACCGAGGCCGGCGTGACGGCCGCGCTGCGCGACGGCCCGTACGGCCGCTGCGTCTTCGCCTGCGACAACGATGTGGTCGATCACCAGGTGGTGGCGATGGAGTTCGAGGGCGGGATCACCGGCACGTTCACCATGACGGGCTTCTCGGCGCTGAGGCATCGCCAGACCCAGATCTTCGGCACCAAGGGCTCGCTCGAGGGCGACGGTGAACGGGTGACCGTGACCGACTTCCTGACCGACCAGTCCGAGACGCTGGACGTCGCCTCCCTGGGCGCGGACGCGGGCTCCGGGCACGGCGGCGGTGATGCGGGACTGATGGACGCGTTCACGCGGGCGCTCGCCACCGGCGACCCGTCGCACATCTCGTCCGGGCCGATGGAGTCGCTGGAGACCCACGTCGCGGTGTTCGCGGCCGAGCGCGCCCGGCACGCCGGCACCGTGGAAACCGTCGGCTGAACCGTTGTCGATTCGCGGGCCGGCCGTTCGTCATCGCAGCATGTACTACACACCGATGATCAACCTGTACTCGAGGGACATCCACCGCGCGATGCGGTTCTACGAGAGCCTCGGCTTCACCGAGACGTTCCGCTACGCCCCGGACGGCGAGCCGGTGCACGTCGAGTACGTGCTGGACGGGTTCAAGCTCGGCATCGCCACCGTCGAGGCGGCCCGTGACGACCACGGGCTCGATCCCAATCTCGACGGCCAGGCGATCGAGATCGTGCTGTGGTGCGACGACACCGACCAGGAGTTCCAGCGGTTGACCGCGGCCGGCGCGAAGGCGCTGTCCGAGCCGCACGACTGGCTCGGACAGCGCCTTCGCCTGGCCTGGGTCGCGGATCCGGACGGCAACCCGGTTCAGTTGGCCCAGCAGCGCGGCTAGGAAGGCAGCGGCGGCCGTTCGGCAACAGCCCGACACAGACCGGTCCACGTGTCCCCCTCTCGCCCTGAACAACGCCGGCACCGCCCGCCGGGTTGGGCTGGTATGCATGGTGTCGTGATCGAACTGCCAGAGCCGGATCTTGGCCTCTCGCCGCACACGGGGTGGACGCGTGCGCACTGGGAAGCGCTCGCCGACCAAACCCTGCTCGCCGTCCGCCCCTACGCCTCCGCAGGCCACGCGCTGATCGACCTGCCGGGGCCGGCGTCCGGTTCCGGCAGGTGGAGCGACGGGCTCGAGGGCTTCGCGCGGACGTTCCTGCTGGCGGCGTTCCGCCTCGGCCAGGCCAGGAGCGACGAGCACGACCTGGCCGCCTGGTACGCCGAGGGCCTGCGCGCCGGCACCGACCCGGCGAGCCCGGAACGCTGGCCGACTCTGGACGAGAAGCCGCAGGCGAAGGTCGAGTGCGCCTCGATCGCGCTCGCGCTGTACGAGACCCGCGACCTGATCTGGGCGCACCTCGACGACGGCACCAGGCAGCGGGTCATCGGCTGGATGGCGCAGATGATCAACAGCCCCATGCCCACCAACAACTGGGTGTGGTTCCAGAACATCACCGAGGCGTTCCTGCGCACGGTCGGCGGTCCCTGGGACCCCGCCGACATCGAACGCAACGTCGCGCTGACCGAGCAGTGGTACGTCGCCGACGGGTGGTACTCCGACGGCGACCACGACCAGGGCGGCAACCGCAACTTCGACTACTACTCCGGATGGGCGATGCACTTCTATCCGCTGTGGTACCACCGGATGCTCGGCGACGCCGCGGACCCGGCGATGTTCGAGACGTACCGCCAGCGGATCCGGCGCTTCCTGGACGACGCTCAGCATCTGGTGGCCACCAACGGATCGCCCGTCCTGCAAGGGCGTTCGCTGACCTACCGCTACGCCATGCTGGTGCCGTTCTTCGCCGGCGCGCTGTTCGACGCGTCGCCACTGCCGCCCGGCCGCACGCGCCGGCTCGCGTCCGGCGTGGTGCGGCATTTCGTCGACAACGGCTGCTTCGACGAGCGCGGCCTGCAGCCGATCGGCTGGCACGGCGCGTTCACGCCGATGCGGCAGATCTACTCCGGACCCGGCTCGCCGTACTGGTCGAGCAAGGCGTTCGCCGGCCTGCTGCTGCCACCGGATCATCCCGTATGGACCGCCACCGAGGAGCCGCTGGAGCTCGAGCTCCACGACGTCGAACGGACGATCGCGCCTGCCGGCTGGGTGGTCAGCGGCACCAAGGCCGACGGGATCGTCCGGCTCGCCAACCATCGCAGCGACAAGGCCAAGTCCGGCTCGCTGGTCGAGGACGACCCGGTCTACGCGCGGCACGCGTACTCCACGCACGCCGCGCCCGACTACGGCGACCCGACCGCGGGCGCACCGTACGATTCGCACGTCGCGCTGGTCGCCCCGGACGGCCGGCCCTCGCACCGGCGGCCGTTCGAGCTGCTGTACGTCGACGGGCACGTCGCGGTGTCGCGGCACCGCGCGCACTGGCCGGTGTCGCGCAACCGGTTCGCGGCCGGGCCGTGGGTGACCACGGCGTCGGTGCTGCACGGCCCGTACGAAGTCCGGCTCGCCCGGATCGACGAGGCGGCCGACCTGCCGGCGAGTCCGGACGGCGTCGAGTACGAGCCCGCGGCCGGCCCGTGGCAGCTCCGCTTCGGCGGCTGGGCGCTCGCGGACGCCGAGCCGCTCACGCGCGTCCTGGCCACCGGCACGGCCTCCGGCGTCGCCTCCACAAGTCGCAAGGACGGGTTGACGAGCAGCGTCGCCTCCATCAGCAGTGGCCCGTTCACCGCCCACCTGGCCGGCACCATCCGGGCCAACCCACTCGGCCACTACTCCGAGACGCCGTTCCTGCTCACCGAAGCCGCCGCCGAGCCCGGGCGGATCTACGCCGCCCTGGTCACGCTGACCGGGAACCCGAATGACGCGGGACCCGTGCGCCTCCAGGTCGATGGCGGCCAGGTAACGATCTCGTGGCCGGACGGTACCAGCGACGAGGTGCGGCTCGACCTACCCTCGACGGTGGCGTAAATTCCTCTAGGATCGGGTTTACAACGTTGTAAGCCCCACGTCGTAAACCCCACGAGGAGCAGTCCGTGGCACAAGAGACCATCCCCCGACCGGAATATCCGCGACCAAGCTTCGTCCGACCGGACTGGCTGAACCTCAACGGTCACTGGCAGTTCGAGATCGACCACGGCGACTCCGGCCTCGAGCGCGGCCTGCGCGAGCGTGAGCTCTCCGGCGAGATCCTGGTGCCTTTCTGCCCGGAGTCGGAGCTGTCCGGAATCGGCGACGTCGACTTCCTCTACGCCGTGTGGTACCGCCGGACCGTTCGCGTGCCCGCCGAGTGGGCCGGGCGCCGCGTGCTGGTGCACTTCCAGGCCGTCGACTACGACACCACGGTGTGGGCCAACGGCGTCGAGGTCGCGCGGCACCGCGGCGGCTGGACGCCGTTCACCGCCGACCTCGGCGACGTCGTACAGCCCGGCGAGGACGTGACGCTGGTCGTTCGCGCGCGAGACCCGAGGGACGGGCAGATCGCGCGCGGCAAGCAGTCGGACCGGTACGAGAAGTACGGCTGCCTCTACACCCGGACCACCGGCATCTGGCAGACCGTCTGGCTGGAGCCCGTGCCCGAGAGCCGGCTGCAGCGGCCGCGGATCACTCCGAGCGTGGCCGGCAGCTCGTTCGACGTCGAGGTGCCGCTGGCCGGCTCGCGCCGCGGGCTCGCCGTCCGGGCCGTGCTGTCCGACGCGGCCGGCGAAGTCGCGAGCGCGCAGGTGCGTGCCGACCTGGACTTCTCGGTACGCCTCACGCTGCCCGTACCCGAGGACCGCAAGCGGCTGTGGTCGATCGCGGACCCGTTCTCCTACGACCTCCGGCTCGAACTGGTCGACGGCTCGGGTGCCGTGGTGGACTCCGCCGACACCTACGCCGGCCTGCGTTCGGTCGCGATCGACGGCAAGGCGATCCTGCTGAACGGCGAGCCGGTGTTCCAGCGGCTCGTACTCGACCAGGGCTACTACCCCGACGGCATCCTCACCGCGCCGAGCGACGAGGCGCTGGTGCGCGACATCGAACTGTCGATGGAGGCCGGCTTCAACGGCGCCCGCCTGCACCAGAAGGTGTTCGAGGAGCGGTTCCTCTACCACGCGGACCGGCTGGGCTACCTCGTGTGGGGCGAGTTCGGCGACTGGGGCTGCAACACCGGCGACCCCGACAGCGGCGACAACCAGCAGCCCGGCGCGGCGTACGTCACGCAGTGGCTGGAGGCCGTCGAGCGCGACTACTCCCACCCGTCGATCGTCGGCTGGTGCCCGCTGAACGAGACGCAGCAGAAGCTCACCGACCGCATCACGCAACTCGACGACGTGACGCGCGGGATGTTCCTCGCCACCAAGGCGTACGACCAGAGCCGGCCGGTGCTGGACGCGTCGGGCTACTCGCACCGCGTGCGCGAGACCGACGTCTACGACTCGCACAACTACGAGCAGGACCCGGCCAAGTTCGCCGCTGCGATGGCGGGGCTGGCCGACGGTAGGCCGTACGCCAACGGGGCGGAGTTCCCGTTCTCGGTGGCTTACGAGGGCCAGCCGTACTTCTGCAGTGAGTTCGGCGGCATCTGGTGGAACCCGGACGCCACGCCCGAGGAGTACTCCTGGGGCTACGGCGAGCGGCCGAAGAGCCTCGACGAGTTCTACGAGCGGTTCGAGGGCCTGGTGGCGGCGCTGCTGGACGACCCGCAGATGTTCGGCTACTGCTACACGCAGCTCACCGACGTCTACCAGGAGCAGAACGGTGTCTACCGGTTCGACCGTTCGACGAAGTTCGACCTGAAGCGGGTCCGTGCAGCCCAGACCCGCAAGGCCGCGATCGAGTCCTAGCCCTTCCGCTTGCGGCTCGCGATCCATCCCACGTAGCTGAGCCACAGGCCGACCAACCCCAGCAGGACGAAGAAGATCCTCGCGACGGTGGTCAGGCCTGGGCTCAGTGTCGTGGCGTCGACCGCGGTCTCCATCTGCGACGGGATCGCGATCAGGGCGAAACCGCGCAGGCCCACAAACCAGCCGAACAACGAGATCACAACCGCGGCCGGTCCTCGCCAGTGGCGGTGCCCGCCGATGATCACCAGGCCGCCGCCGATCATGAGCGCGCCGAGCATCCAGAGGTTGTACTGGCTGGCGAACAGGTCGTCGATGATGCTGGTGGTCTGCGACAGCCGGATAGCGATCACTCCGGTGAAGATCGCCACGTACGGCCCGATCACCCGCGCGAACGCCTCGGTCCGGCGCTGTGCCTCCGGGTTGGTCTCGGACATGTGCTCCTCCTTAAATAAACCGCCGGTCGGTTTATTTACCAGTGTACGCTGGAGCGATGGCTCGGCAAGTCAAACCTGAGGAGTACGCGGCGCGGCGGTCGGAGATCCTCACCGCGGCGCTCGGGCTGATCCGGGAGAAGGGCTACGAGGCGATGTCGATCGCCGACCTGCTCGGTGTGCTCGACATCTCGAAGGGGGCGTTCTACCACTACTTCGACTCCAAGCGCGCCCTGCTGGACGGGATCGTGGAGCTGCTGAACGCATCCGCTTCCCAGACCATCGAGCAGGTCATGGCCGATCCGGCGCTGGACGCCCTGGGGAGACTGCGGCTCTACGTTCTGTCGGCCGTCGACTGGAAGGTCTCCCGCCGCGACGACCTGTCGGCGATCGCACGAATCTGGCGCGACGAGAACAACGCGGTGCTGCGGCTCCGGCTCGCCGAGTCCACCGCGGCGACGCTCGTACCCATGCTCACGGCGGTCATCCGGCAGGGCCGCGCCGAGGGCGTGTTCGACGCCGGCCACCCGGAAGAAGCCGCCACGATCATCGCGGGCATGGGCCTCAACCTGGCCGACGCCCTGGTCGACGCGTTCAGCGATCCCGCCGCGGGCGAGCGACGGAAGACGCTGGTGGAGGCGCACCTCGAAGCGCTGGAACGGATCCTCGGCGCCCCGTCCGGATCGGTGACGGCGCTCGCGCCGCGAGTCGCCGGCGCCGACTTCCTCGGCGGCTGAGGCGGGGACTCATCCGCGCCTGACCTCAGGTGCCTCCCCGACCACCGCACCGCGGCTGGCCCGTACCCAAGCCGCGGACAGCGCGATCACCATGACCGTGCCGACCACACCGGAGGCCGCGACCACCGTGGACGACATCGCGTACTGCGCGAGGAGTCCGAAGATCAGGATGGCGACGCCCTGCGTGACGCGCATCGTCGTCGTCATCAGCCCCACGGCCTGTCCGCGCATATCGTCCGGAACGGTCTGCGTGAACTCGGCGGCGAGCGGGATCCAGTAGTACAGCGCCATCCCGGAGACCACGATCAGTCCGGCTGCGACAGCCGGCCCTGGCACGGTGGCGAACAGGATCAACGGCGCGCAGCTCACGATCGACAGCACGGCGACGTGCCGGGTGCGCTGCTCCGGGATCAGCATCGGCAGCAGCCAGAGCCCGATGACGATGCCGGCCGGACCAGCACCCATCAACAGCCCTGCGATCGCCGGGCCATGGCTGAGCTGCGCGGCGTAGGGTGCCGCGAGCGTCTCGCTCACCAACGTGGTGGCGATGGGAAACGGGAACAGCATGATGACCCACAGCCGCGGATGGGCGGTGATATAGCTGACCGCGGCCCGGGTCGAACGTACCCAGGAGTGCGACGAGCCCGCGCCGCCTGCCGTCGCGGGCCGCGCCACCACCCCGAGCAGGATCACCCCGGCGGACAACGCGAACGTGACGGAGTTGAACACCAGAACCATCGACAATCCGGTGAGTGCGACGATCACTCCGCCCAACCCGTAGCCGATGGTGTAGGACACGTGGTTGACCAGCTGAGTGACGGCGCTCCCCTTGACCAACCGCTTGCCGGGCAGCACGACGGACATGGTCGACAGGTACGCGCTGCCGAACGGCGCGTCCAGCAGCCGGATCGCGAACAGCAGCGCCCACAACGCCACCAGCGGTAGTCCGGGAATCGCCATCACCAACAGCAGCCCGGCCCGGCCGAGATCGGCGGTCACCATGACCGCGCGGCGCGGGAACCGGTCCGCCAGACCGGCGAGAACGGGACCGCCGATCAGATCGGGCAGCGTGGTCAGCGCGAACGTCACACCCATCAACGCGGTCGACCCGGTCTCTGCGAAGACCGCGATGACCAGGGCGGCCCGCGCCACGTAGTCGCCAACGGTCGACAACGCCCGGCTGACGAACAGCGCGCGGAACTCCCGGTCGCCGAAGATGTCAGCGTAGGTAACCCGTTCTGGTCGTCGTTCGTTCACGCCGTCACGCCGATCACCCCATCAGCTCACGAGCAGAAACAGCCTCACCATAGGCCCGCTCGACCTGCTCGATCGGCCGCTGCCGGCCGAAATAGGCGACGACACGAACAGGTCGGATCCTTACAACCGCACCTACGCAGACCGCCGGCCATAGGCGACCCGCCGAAGCAGAACCTCGAACGGGCCACGGTGGTTGTGCCTGCGCATGATCTCGGCCAGCAGAACGGTCAGCAGCCACGTCCCGACCGCCAGGGCAGCGGTCGCGGCTGTCCCGATCCGGCGCGACAGGTCACCGGCGAACGGCGCGAACGCCAACGTCCACACGACAGACTGGCAGAGATAGCAGGTCAACGACCGCTGCCCCACGGCCGCGATCGCCCGGACGACGGAGCTTCCCCGACCGCCAATCCGGACAGCCAGCAAGGCGATCAGTGCCGCGTACCCGAGACCACCGAAGTGGCCAGTGCTGTCGTGCAGGGTGCCGAGGACTCCGAGCAGACCGGCGCCGGGACGGTCGACCACACCGGCCACCACCAGCGCGACCGGCAACCCACCAAGCACAGCAACCGAGATCCCGGCGGCGGCAATGACCCGCAGCCCGCGGAGGTAACGTTCCGGCTGCTCAAGCACCCGCCGCCGCCCGGCCCAGATCCCAAGCAGGAAAGGCACGAACAGCCCGATCGCCTCCAGTGGAGCGAGGATCGGGTGGATCGTCGCACGGTGGACGATGCCCTCGATAAGGGCGGGCGGCAGCATCGTGGGGTCGGGCGGGTCGGTGCTGGTCGACAGTGAGCCGCCGGTCGGCACGGCCCCGATCGCGAAGCCCACAACGGCGAGGATCAGCAGCGTGCGATCCTTCCAGCGCAGCAACCGGACAAGCAGGAACGACAACACGCCGTACGCCGCCAGGATGTCGCCGATGTACAGCAGTGTGGCGTGCAGGAACCCCAACCCGATCAGGAACAGGCTCCGCCGCCGAAGCAGTTTGCGCGCCTGCCGCCACTCCACACCGGCCCGCTCCTGTCGATCGAGGATCCGCGCGAGGCCATAGCCGAACAACAGCGCGAACATCGGATACGCCCGCCCGTCGACGAACGCCGCGAGGAAACCGCCCACGCCACGGTCCAGCCAGGAGCCGGTGACCGGGAATCCGGCGAACACCTGATCGGCGTTCAGAAAGTAGTGCGAGTTGGCCAGCGCGATGCAGAGCAGCATGGCGCCGCGCGCCAGATCCGGAGCCAGCGCCCGCGCGGACGGAGCGGTCGGCCCCGCGGCCCGCGCCGGCGAGGGGACTACGACCTGGGGTTCTACCTGGTGTTCTGCCACCCCAAGAGTCAAGGCCTGACGAAAGTTCGCCGCCAGTCGCCGAAGGTATCCGCCCACTCATCCGTTCGACGGATCGTCGATACGACGAGCGGTGCCGGCGCTCGCACCGCAAGCCGCCGACCCGATGTTCCCGGCGGTTAAGCCTCCGGCTCGCGTAGCGTGCCTGCTCATGGGCGGTCTCAGCGGCGAGACGCTGGTCGGGATGCCTTCGGGGCAGCTGAAGGCCCTGGTCGGCTGCTATCGGGCTGCCTGCGAGTGAGCTCGCCGGCCAAGCCGTCGATCTGGCCGATCTACTCGGCCGGACGGCCACCGAGCTGGCCGAGCGCATGGCGGCTGCCTCGACCTGGCCGGCCCGCTTCGCGGTGCTCGACGACATCCTCGGCCGGCACGCCGATCACCGCTCCACCCCGGACGGGTGTGCCGGCTACGTCTGGCGACGGATCCTGGAGACCAACGGCACAGCGCGAATCGGCGACCTCGCCGAGGAGACCGGCTACGGCCGGCGCCAGCTGGGCGTTCGGTTCACGCGAGAGTTCGGCCTGACGCCGAAGCAGGCAGCGCGTGTCGTGCGCTTCGAGCACTCGCGCGAACTGGTCCGGCGGGTCGGCCGCACCGGCAGCTCGGCAGCCCTCTCGCCGCGGCCGTCCTTGGCCGACATCGCGGCCCGCTGCGGCTACTACGACCAGGCGCATCTGGCTCGGGAGTGGACCGCGCTGGCCGGCTGCGCGCCATCGGTGTGGATGGCGTCGGAGCAGCTCTCATTCGTACAAGACACCGCCGCGGACGCGCCGGCAGGCTCGTGACATGCGACCAACCCTGTGGCCGAGCCTCGGCTACCAAGACGCTCCCGCCGCCCTGCGGTTCCTCGTCGACGCGTTCGGCTTCGAGGTCGAGGCGATCCACGGCGATCCCGAAGGCCGGATCGACCAGGCCGTTCTCCGCTGGGACGAGGGCGGCAAGGTCACGCTGCACAGCGCCGAGCCGGACACCGTGACGTTCAGCTCCCTGGCAGGCCGGGCGCCTGTCGGGATCTACTTCCACACAGCCGATCCCGACGCGCTGTACGACCGGGCGCTGGCGGCCGGAGCAACAGCCGTCCAGGCGCCGAGTGACAGCCCACTCGGCGCCCGTAACGCCACCGTCGCCGATCCGGAGGGCGGGCTGTGGAGCTTCGGAACGTACGCCGGTTAGTTGTGCTCGGGCACGGCACGACGTCGTTAGCCACGCAGGGCTGTCTCGACCAGTGGGGTGTAGCCGGACGACTGGCCGGCCCGGTTCGGATGGTACGACTCCATTACCGGGTTCGACAGGCCGTTGATCCATTCGGTGTCGTCGCAGATGGCGTGGCCGGAGAAGGCGTTGCGCGGGTCGACGAAGCCGAAGCCGTGGGCTGCGGCCCTCCCAGCGATGGTGGTGGCTAGCAGGTCGGCCGTTTCGTTCAGCTCGGCTTGTTCGCCCGGGCTGATGCGGGCGCCGACGTTGCATTCCTCGCCGTTGAAGAGGCGGGGGTAGCCGACGACGACTACACGGGCGTTCGGGGCCTTCGAGCGGATGTTGTCGTACAGGCCGTCCAGTTGGGCCGGCAGGGTGTTGCGGATGAACGCCTGCGAGTTGTCGATCTCGCCCCAGCAGGTTGTCGGCCAGGGTTGGGCGCATTTGGTGATGACGCTGCTGAATCCCGCGTCGTTGCCGCCGACGGACACCGTGACGTACGACGCGCCGGAGGTGAGGCTGGAGAGCTGGCTCTGGACGTTGGAGACCTTCGCGCCGGAGCACGCGACGAACGTCAGCGAGGCGCCGATGCGCGTGGCGTCCAGCACCGGGTAGGCGTACGGCGAGCGGTAGCAGCTGCCGCTGTCGGAGTAGTACGAACGGGTGCCGACGCCGGACGAGTACGAGTCGCCGAGGGCGACGTAGACCGGCGCCGCTTGGGCGGGGATTCCGCTGGTGAGGATGGCAGCGCCGACGAGTGCCAGGACAACCCCGGCCCGGCTCGCCAGTGCGCGCACGTTGACGTTGATCCCGCTCATGGCCGGATCCTCCTGGGTGGGAAGTGCGGTGGGGTGCCATCAGAGTGCGCTCGGCTACCGGTCAGTACAAGATCGGTGTCAGCAAGCTGCCTCGACTGTCCGACTTCGGCCGGTTCGGGGATGATTCGTCCGGCATCAGTCGCGTTTTTCTCCCGGCGATTGTCATCCGCGCGCCCGCTCCAGGCGTCATCACTTTCACCAGACGACCTGACGGGAGTTCAACGATGAGTCGATCCACAACCCGCCGATCCGTGCTCGCGGGAGCGGCGTGCGGCTTGGCGGTGCCGGCCCTGCTCGGGACCGGAACGCCGGCCGCCTTCGCGGGCACGCGTTCCGCCCAGCCCGGCGCGCCTGGCGTCGGTGATGAGGTGTTCCCCAACTTGGGCAACGGCGGGTACCGCGCCAACGCGTACCTGGTCGACCTGACCTACTCCGCGACCACGCGTACGGTCACCGGGCGCGTGACGATGACCGCGAACGCGACGCAGGACCTGTCGCGCTTCAACCTCGACTCGGCCTACCTCACGATCAACGCCGTACGCGTGAACAAGCAGCCCGCCGTGTTCGGGCTGTCGGGCGAGGAGCTCACGATCACGCCGGTCAAGCCGTTGCGCAACGGCGGCTTCTTCGTCGTCGAGGTCGACTACGCCGTCGACCCGCGGCAAGTTCCCAAGCCGCCGATCGGCGGGTGGGTGCCCACCGAGGACGGCTTCGCGATCGCGCCCCAGCCGTCCGGCGCGCACACGATCTTCCCGTGCAACGACCACCCGTCCAACAAGGCACACTTCGTCGTACGCATCACCGCGCCCACCGGTACGACCGGCGTCGCGTCGGGGCACAAGGTCAAGGAGACGGCCAACGCCGACGGCAGCGTCACGACGCTGTGGGAGTCGCGCGAGCCGAACGCCACCGAGATCCTCCAGGCCACGGTCGGCGACTACACGATCGTCGAGCACGGTGTGTTCGACGGCGTTCGCCTGCGCGATGTCGTTCCCACCACGCGGCTGGAAGGCCTGCGGCCCGCACTCGAGCTCACGCCCGGCCACCTGGCCTGGATCACGCAGCACCTCGGCGAGTTCCCGTTCGAGGCCTACGGCCTGCTGCCCGCCAACACCGACGACCCGACAGCGTTCGACTTCACCGGGCTCGAGACGCAGACGCTCACGATCTACAAGCCGAACTACCTGCTGCAGGCCGAGCCCACGATCGCGCCGCACATGGTGCACGAGATCACCCACAACTGGTTCGGCAACAGTGTCTCGCCGGCCGACTGGTCGTCGCTGTGGATCAACGAGGGACACGCGAACTACTACTCGTTCCTCTACCGCTTCGAGCACGGCTGGCCGGACTCCACGGGCTCGGCGACGATGATCGACCGGATGAAGTACGCCTACCGGCTCGGCGACATCTGGCGCTCGACGTCCGGCCCGGTCGCCGGGCCGAACGCCGCGAACCTCTGGGATGCCCAGCGCTACACCGGTGGAACACTCGTGCTGTACGCGTTGGGGCAACTGGTCGGCGAGGAGACGTTCATGCGTACGGAGCTGGCGTTCCTGCACGAGTTCAAGAACCAGAGCGCGAGCACGGAGGACTTCATCGACGTGGCGGTCGCCGTGGCAGGCGACGCTTCCGTACGGCCGTTCCTCGAGGACTGGGTCTACGACACGACGACTCCGCCCATGCCCAACCACCCGGACTGGGTGGTCGACCCCGTACCGCCGACACTGACCCCGGCGCAACGTGCGTCGCTTCGCACCGAACGTTCTCACCACTAGGGTGGTCCGACCCATCTGACGCCCGGCTCGCTGTGACAAAGGGCGGCGAGCCGGGCGTCGGATATATGAGGGTGTAAGCGGGTTGTAAACCCGTCTCCCTAGGCTCGACCGGCAACTGACCAATCAGACGGGAGTGCACAGAAGATGAGTCCGACCCGGCGAGGGTTTCTGGCTGCGACGGGTGGCTTGGCGGTACCGGTGGTGGTGGGTGCTGTGGGTACTGCCCGTGCGGCGCAGGCGGCCAGCGTGTCTGATGGGCATGGCTTCTCGGCCCGGCAGGCGTGGGGATCGGGTACGCCAGGTGCGCCCGGTGTTGGTGATGAGGTCTATCCCGGCCTGGGCAACGGTGGCTACACCGCCGAGGCTTATGCCCTGGACCTGACCTACACCGCGGCCGGTCAGCCGGTTGACGCCTTGGTGGAGGGCAGGGTCACGATGACGGCCAAGGCCACGCAGAGCCTCAGCCGTTT
>NZ_BAAGYY010000033.1:0-554 GCF_054779015.1 Flindersiella endophytica | reverse complement strand
CGGCTCGGTCCCACCGACGTCATCCTCGCCGCCGGGTGGCTCGACCTGCAGATCCCCCTTTTCCGCGCCCCGGCCGCATGCTGGTGCGCCCGAGCGATCGTGGAGTCCACCGACACTTCCCAGGTGATCAACCCAGCCGCATCAGCCAGGGTCTGCAACCCGGTCAAGATCCGTGCCCAGGCGCCGTTGCGCTGCCAGCGACGGAACAGGCCATACACCGTCTGCCAGGGCCCATACTCAACCGGCACGTCGCGCCACGGTGTGCCTGCCCGCACCCGCCACCGAATCCCGTCAATCAACTGCCGTTTCGTCCACTTGGGCGGCCGACCAGACTTCTTCGGCGTGGGCAGCACCGACTCCAGAATCGGCTCCAGCACCGCCCATTGCGCGTCGGTCAGATCGAACCGCCCCGCCGCCGCTACGCTGGCCACGAGGTCTCCGTGCTGATGGTCGTCTTGGTCGATGAACCATCTACCGGAGACCTCGCACATTCTTGATCACCGACACGCCGAGCACACCCAGATCACAACAACCACTTATGAAACAGGGCCTAG
>NZ_BAAGYY010000032.1:0-1016 GCF_054779015.1 Flindersiella endophytica | reverse complement strand
CTAGGGCGTGTTTCGAAGTAAGGGAAGCCATTCGTTGATGGCGGTGATTTCGAGGATGGCTTGGTAGCGGGTGGAGAGTTTGTCGTAGCGGGTGGCTACGGCCCGGTGTCGTTTGAGGCGGTTGATGCCGCACTCGACGGCGTGGCGGGCTTGGTAGTCGGTTGGGTCGAAGGAGGGTGGGCGGCCGCCGCGGCTGCCGCGCCGGGATCGGTGGCCGGCTTGGTCGGCCGGTACCGGGATGGTGGCGGGGATGTGGCGGCGGCGTAGATGTGCGCGGATGGCTCGGGAGGAGTAGGCCTTGTCGGCTCGTACTCGATCGGGTCGGGTACGAGCGCGGCCCTGGCCGGGCTGGGCGACTTTGATGCCGGCCATCACCGCCTCGAACTGCGGGGCATCGCCGCGTTGACCAGCGGTCACCACCAGCGACAGTGGTTTCTGCCCCTGTTCGCAGGCCAGATGCACTTTGGTTGACAGGCCGCCTCGTGAACGGCCCAGCCCATGGTCGGCTGGTTCGTTGACTGTCCCGCCGGGTGGTTCGCGCTGCAGGTCGCCTCGCCGCCGGGCGCCGGCGGCGTGCTGATGGGCGCGCATGATCGTGGAGTCGACGTTGACCTCCCAGGTGATCAATCCGGCCTGATCGGCCAGGGCTTGCAAGCGGGCGAGGATCTGCGCCCAGACTCCGGCCCGCTGCCAGCGGCGGAACAGGGAATACACCGCTTGCCAGGAGCCGTAATACTCCGGCACGTCCCGCCAGGGCGCACCGACCCGCACCCGCCAGCGGATCCCATCGATCAACTGCCGCTTGCTCCACTTCGACGGCCGGCCCGGCCTGCACGCAACGGGCAACAGCGGCTCCAGGCAGGCCCACTGCTCGTCGGTCAGGTCGAACCGCCTCGTCACCGCTAGGGTGGCCACGAGGTCTCCGCGTATGAGGTTCGTCTTGGTCGATGAACCCCTCTACCGGAGACCTCACTTGTCGACGATCACGACACGCCCGACTTCGAAACACGGCCTAG
>NZ_BAAGYY010000031.1:0-369288 GCF_054779015.1 Flindersiella endophytica | reverse complement strand
GGGCCGTAGCCACCCGCTACGACAAACTCTCCACCCGCTACCAAGCCATCCTCGAAATCACCGCCATCAACGAATGGCTTCCCTTACTTCGAAACACGCCCTAGTCCCGGCCGGTCCCACCCACCCGGCCCTACGACCTCGGGCCGGGTGGCCCTCGTCTCGCGGCCCGCCGGCTGTGAAGGTGGCGGAGGGTGATCGGCGAAAGGGTTGATTTGAATTCGGAGATCGGGGAAGTGCTGGACGGCAAGTCTGTAGCCCCGCGGCGCGCGGTCCGGCTGGACACGGAGGAGTCGCTTCGGCTGCTCGGCACCGTCCAGGTCGGGCGCGTGGTCTTCTCCTACGAGGCGATGCCGGCGATCCGTCCGGTGAACCACCTTGTTGAGAACGGCAAGGTGATCATCCGGGTGCACGAAGGCGCGGCGATCATCCCGGCCGCACTGCGTCAGGCGGTGGTCGCGTACGAAGCCGACGACCTCGACCCGGATCGGTTGGTCGGCTGGAGCGTGATCGTCACGGGCATGGCGCGGTTCGTCACGGACAAGGAGCAGATCGCGGAGTACGCGCGGCGGCTGCGGCCCTGGATCGACAGCGCGATGGACCACGTGATCGAGATCAGCCCTGGCCAGGTCACGGGGATGCAGCTCGTCGAGTAGGCAGCTACGTTTGCCTGATGGACGACCAACGCGTCTCGGCGTACCTCGAACGGATCGGCCTGGCGGTCGAGCCACCCAGCGCGGACTATCTGCGCCGGCTGCAGACGGCGCACCTACGGTCGGTGCCGTTCGAGTCGCTCAGCATCCACCTCGGCGAGCCCATCGTGCTCGAGGAGGACCCGCTGTTCTCCAAGATCGCGACCGGGCGGCGCGGTGGGTTCTGCTACGAGTTGAACGGCTTGTTCGCCGGGCTGCTGGCCGGGCTCGGCTACGACGTCACGTTGCACGCGGCCGCGGTGCAGATGGGTCCTACGCTTGGGCCACCGTTCGACCATCTGGTGTTGCGCGTGGTCGCCGACGGCGAGCCGTGGCTGGTCGACGTGGGCTTCGGCGACTTCTCGCACGAGCCGCTGCGGTGGGACGAACGCGCCGAGCAGGCCGACCCGTCGGGTGCCTACCGGCTGGAGGAGAAGGCTGCCGGCGACCTGACAGTCAGCCGCGGTGGCGATGCGGTCTACCACGTCGAACAGCGGGCGCGCCGGCTCTCCGACTTCGTACCGACGTGCTGGTGGCAGCAGACGTCGGCGGACTCGCACTTCACGCACGCGACGGTGTGCTCGCTGCTCACCGCGAACGGCCGCGACACCATCCGCGACCGCAAGCTGATCGAGACCAACGCCGGGCAGCGGACCGAGCGCGAGGTGGCCGACGACGAGGAACTGCTCGCGTTGTACGTCGAGCGGTTCGGCGTACGGCTGGACAAGGTTCCCGAGCCGAAGCACCCACAGCCCTAGGTTTGGCAGGAGGACAGCCATGAGCGACCGGCCGCCGTGCACCGTGGCGGTGGTGTGCGGGGCCTCCGGCGTCGGGAAGACCTGGGTGGCCCGAGGGCTGGCACACCGCTACGGCGTACCCCTCGGTGAGGCGGACGACATCTGCACGGCGCTGCAGGCGATCACGACGCCGGAACAGCAGCCGTTGTTGCACTATTGGGACACGCACCCCGAAGCATCCGCGTGGCCGCCGGCGAGGATCGCCGACCTCCACCTCTCGGTCGTCGACGCGTTGCGGGGCGCCTACCACGCGGTGGTCGCGGACCACGTCGAGTCCGCGACCCCGGTGGTGCTCGAGGGCGACTACCTGTCGCCGGAGCTCGCAGCCGGCTTCGGCGGGCAGGTCCGCGCGTTCGTCCTGGCCGAGCCGGACGCGGCCCAGATCGTCGCGAACTACCTCTCCCGCGAGCCGGACGAGGAAGAGCAGCACGTCCGCGCCCGGGTCAGTGTCGAGGTGAACGAGCGGCTGACCGTACGTGCCGTGGCGGCAGGCGCCCCCGTGATCCCGGCCCGGCCCTGGTCAGACCTCCTGGACCGCGCCGACGCCGCCCTCCGGGAGGGCCGGCCTAGGCCGGGGACGCGGTGAGCTGGTCGCGCCAGGGCGGGTTCGCGCCGGCGACGCCGCAGGTGAAGGCGGACACCTGGGCGGCGAACTCCAGCGCCCGGTGTACGTCGTCGGCCTGCAAGTGGGCCAGCTGGTCGTCCAGGTGGCCGTGTTCGCCGAGCCAGCACAGCAGGCCGGCCGTGAACGAGTCGCCGGCGCCGACGGTGTCGACCGCCTCGACCGGCAAGGCCGGCTGGGCGATCCGCATGCCGTCCAGCGAGGCGACCGAGCCCTCCGCGCCCAGCGTCAGCACGGCCAGCCGGATGCCGCGCTCGTGCCAGGCCTTGCTCGCCGACGCGAACGACTCGCCCGGGCAGAGCTCGGCGAAGTCCTGGTCGCTGAGCCGGAACAGGTGCGCCAGCCCCAACCAGTGCTCGAGCCGCTCGCGGTAGTCCTCGGCGGGCGCGAACCTGGTGCGGAGGTTCGGGTCGATCGAGATGGTCGCGTGCGAACGGACGGCCGCCAGCAGGCCTTCGATCCGCTGCCCGCCGGGCTCGCGGATCAACGCCATCGAACCGGTGTGTACGCAAGCGGCACCACTCGTGTGCCGCGGATCCAGCTCGTCGGAAGTCCACTGCCAGTCGGCCGTTCCGTCGGCGTAGAAGTCGTAGACCGCGTTCCCGCCGGCGTCGAGGGCGGCCAGCGCAACGGTCGCTTGCTCCGCAGCCGCCACCGCGGCCGACAGGTCGACGCCGGACGCGGCGAGGTGGTCGCGGATCAGCCTGCCGAACGGGTTGCCGGACAGCCGTCCGAGATAGCGGGCCGGCGCGCCGAGCCGGGCCAGTGCCACGGCGGTGTTGACCGGCCCACCGCCCGGCAGCACCCGCAGGTGCAGTTCTGTCTGCGGCTGCGTCGACGACGCGTCACCGAGCACGAACGCGTCGGCAACGGCTTCACCGATCACGACAATGGGCCGCATGGAGGTTCCTCACGTGGTACTAGGTTGGATGCCCGTGGACAGTCATCGCCCAGCGTTTCACTTCGTCGCACCGACCGGCTGGATGAACGACCCGAACGGCGTCGGCCAGTGGAACGGCACGTACCACCTGTTCTACCAGTACAGCCCGGACTCCCCGGCCAACGACGCCAAGGAGTGGGGCCACGCGACGAGCACCGATCTCGTGCACTGGTCGGACGAGCCGGTCGCGCTCTCGCCCACACCCGGTGGCCCGGACGCCGACGGCTGCTGGTCTGGCGTACTCCTGAACGACAACGGCGTGCCGACGCTGGTCTACTCCGGCAATCGCGACGACCAGCAGCGCCCGTGCATCGCGACCGGTGACGCCGACCTGCGCCACTGGCAAAAGTACGACGGCAATCCCGTGATCGCCGAGCCGCCGGCCGAGCTCGACCTGGTGGCGTACCGCGACCACAGCGTCTGGCGGGAGGGCGAGGTCTGGTCGCAGCTGGTCGGCGCCGGCATCCGCGGCGAGGGCGGCACCGCGCTGCGTTACACCTCGACCGACCTGCGCCACTGGACGTACGAGGGCCCGATCCTCGTCGGCGACGCGAGCGCCACCGAGCCGGTCTACACCGGAACGATGTGGGAGTGCGTCGACTTCGTCCGCCTTGCCGACAAGCACGTTCTGATCCTCTCCGCCTGGGACGAGGGCTCGACCAACCACTCCGCCTACTACACGGGCACCTACGCCGACGGCCGGTTCACCCCGGAGCACCTCGGCCTGCTCGACTACGGCCTGAACTTCTTCTACGCACCGCAGTCGTTCCGCGACGAGTCCGGCCGGCAGGTGATGTACGGCTGGCTGCAGGAAGGCAGACCAGACGCCGTTCGCGCGCACGGCTGGTCCGGTGCGATGTCGCTGCCGAGGCGGCTCGAGCTCGCCGCCGACGGCAGCCTGTTGCAAGTTCCCGTTGACGAAGTGGCCGCGCTGCGTGGCTCACATGCCGGCGTCCCTGCGGCGGATCTCCAACCAGGCCAGGCGATCGACCTCGACCAGGTGCACGGCGACCAGCTCGACCTCGAGGCCACCCTGGTCCTCTCCGCCGAAGCGTGCGTCGAGCTGGCGATCCGCAGCACACCCGACGGCGCCGAGCAGACCGTTGTCGTGCTCGACCGGGCGGCCGGCGAGCTTCGGCTCGACCGCAAGAACAGCAGCCTCGGTGCCGATCTCGACACCCGCGACCTGCGCGGCCCGCTGCCGATCGGCCCGGACGGCGTTGTGGAGTTGCGCGTCATCGTCGACCACTCCGCGCTGGAGATCTTCGCCAACGGACGTGCGCTGACCGCCCGGGTCTACCCGACCCGCGAAGACGCCACCGGCGTACGGATCGCTGCGTCGAACGCCCCGGCCAGCCTGACGCGGCTGGACGCCTGGACGATGACCGGCATCTGGGACGGACCTCGGCAGGCCCGACCGGATCCGGCGACATCATCGAAATAGCCGGTCGAAAGCGTCGAATCGGCACCACACCGGGCTAGCGTTGCGAGTGGCCGGGCTTCGCCCTCTCTGCGGAGTTCATCATGCTGTCGAAGAAATACGCAGTCCTGCTTGCGATCTCGCTGCTCAGCCTGGTCGGTGTCGCCCGTCCGGCGACCGGTGTGGTGGGGCCGGTGACGCCGCAGGCGTATCCCAACCCCGGCAGGGTCACCGGCGACATCGGCGTGCACGACCCCGCGGTGGTGAAGTCGTCGGGCGGCACGTACATCCTCGTGCACACAGGCGACAACCTGCCGATCAAGACCTCGACGGACCGGACCGCCTGGCGCAACGCGGGCGTGGTCTGGCCGAACGGCGCCTCGTGGACGACGCCGTACACCGCCGGCGGTCGCAGCCTCTGGGCGCCGGACATCTCGTATCGCAACGGTCAGTACTACCTCTATTACTCCGCCTCGACGTTCGGCTCGCAGCGGTCGGCGATCTTCCTGGCCACCAGCTCGACCGGCGCGGCAGGTTCCTGGACACACCGCGGGCTGGTGATCGAGAGCAGCAGCAGCGTCAACTACAACGCGATCGACCCGAACCTGATCGTCGACGCGTCCGGGCAGTGGTGGCTGAGCTTCGGCTCGTTCTGGACCGGCATCAAGCTGATCCGGCTGGACAACTCGACCGGGCTGCGGTCGACCTCGGACACGCAGGTGCGGTCGCTGGCCAACCGGCAGTCGACGGGCACGTCGGCCGTCGAGGCGCCGTTCGTCTACCGGCACGGGAGCTCCTACTACCTGTTCGTGTCGTTCGACCTGTGCTGCCGCGGTGCGAGCAGTACGTACCGGGTGATGGTCGGGCGGTCGAGCTCGATCACCGGACCGTACGTCGACCGCGACGGACGGGCGCTGACCTCGGGCGGTGGCACGGAGATCCTCGCCGGGCACGGCTCGATCCACGGGCCGGGACACCAGGCGATCGTTCCCGATGCGGACGCCGACGTCATCTACTACCACTACTACAACGACAACGGCACGCCGTTGCTCGGCATCAACCTGATCGGCTGGGACTCGGCGAGCTGGCCCTACGTGTACTGAGTTTCGTGTAGCTTCCATCCATGAAACGTCGCATGGGGTGGAGTGCCGGGGCTGCCGTGATCGTGCTCGCCGTGAGCGGGTGCGGGGTGCTCGGCGGTGGTGGGGGAGAAACCGGTTCCCTGGAGTCGATGCTCGGCCAGGTGCCTGACAACGCCGGCAACCGGACGTCGCTGATCTACGGCAGCCTCGCGCGCCTGCGCGGCGACGCCCCTCCGGCCAAGGACGACGAGGCCGACCTCAAAGCGCTGATGAAGAAGTCCAACGGCACCTTCGTCATCGCCGAGCCGGCGCAGAACTACATCCTCGCCGGGTTCTCCAAGGAGGCCGGCTTCGGCCTCCGAGACATCGACTACTCCGTCCAGGCCGGCCAGCCGCCGAACGTGCTGTCGGTGTTCGGCGGCCGGTTCGACACCGGCAAGGTCGACACCACGCTGACCAAGAACGCCTCGTTCGCCAAGGAGACCAAGACCGGCGAGCACGCGGGTGTGAAGACGTACTCCGTCGGCAAGAACGGCACGCTCGACATGCGAGCGCAGAGCGCGCTCCGCCCGGTCGGCAACGCGCTGCGCATCGGCGTGACCGGGGAGCAGATCTGGCTCACCTCGAAGGACCAGCTGCTGAACGGCGCGCTCGACGTCGCTGACGGCGACGGCACCTCGCTGGCCGACGACGACCGCTACGTCGAGGTCGCCAAGGCGGTCGACGAGGCCAAGGCGTTCAACGCCATCGTGCTCGGCGACCCGCGCTCGCTCACCGCCGACGCGGCGGGGATGCTGGGCGACCGGGCCACGCCCGAGCAGGCCGCCGCGCTCCAGAAACAGATCGACGCGGGCAAGCTCGGCCTCGCGCCGTGGCAGGTCGCCGCGGTGGCGGACGCACCGGGCGAGCTGGTCATCGCGCTCTCGCACGCCGACGAGGCGGCCGCCAAGGACAACGAGAAGCGCCTGCGTACCGTCATCGAGCAGGGCACGTCGCTGCTGGACGCTCGGCGGTGGTCGGAACGGTTCAGCATCACCTCGATGCAGGTCGACGGTGATCTGCTGGTCGCGCACCTGAAAGCAGAGCGGCCGATGGCGCTCAGGCTGATCCAGGCGAAGGACAACCTGATCCTGATCGCGAAGAAATAGCCGCGGTCTCGCGTAACGTCCTGCCGTCATTCGTCACAGGTCGGGATCGAGGCTGAGGTCGGTGCCTGAACTGGTCCAGGCCTGAACCGGCGAGCAGCTCCGATCATCAGCGGCTCGTGCTTTACTAAGGCATTACCTTTGGCGAGGCGTGGAGTGGCATGAGCGAGCAAGGTGTCCCTGACGGTGTCGACCCGAACCGGATGAGCGTCGCGCGGGTGTATGACGCTCTGCTGGGTGGCACGCACAACTTCGAGGTCGACCGGCAGGCCGTCGAGCACATGAAGCGGCTGTTCCCCGACATCGTGCAGTGGGCCTGGGGCAACCGCGGCTTCCACCAGCGGGCGGCGCGGTGGCTCGCCGAGGAGGCCGGCGTACGGCAGTTCGTCGACATCGGCTCCGGCTTACCGACGCAGAACAACACCCATGAGGTCGTCCACTCGATCGCTCCCGGCTCCCACGTCGTCTACGTCGACATCGACCCGATGGTGGCGGCGTACGCGAACTCGTTGCTGGCCGGCGCCGAGAACACCCTCTTCATCCAGGGTGACCTGCGCGAGCCGCAGGGCATTCTCGGCAACGCACAGTTGCGCGAGGCGATCGACTTCGATCGGCCGGTCGCGCTGATGCTCACCGCGATCCTGCACTTCGTCCAGGACGACGCCGAGCCGTGGCGGATCGTGGCGGAGTACGTGGACGCGCTGCCGTCGGGCAGCTACCTCGCAATCTCGCACAGCACGACCGACGGCTGGGGGCAGAAGGCGACGACGGGGATCGAAGACCTGTACAAGAACGCGAACGAGCAGCCGCGGAACCGGACCAAGGCCGAGGTATCGCGGTTCTTCGAGGGCCTGGAGATCGTGCCTCCGTACACCGGCGCCCCACGCGAGCTCACCTTCGGAGGCCTCTGGGGTGCCGACAACCCCGAAGAAGCCGACGACGACGCGTCCCACGCGCTCTACTGCGCGGTCGCCCGCAAGCCGTAGCCGTAGCCGCATCCGGAGCGGCGGCTCAAGCCGGACCGACGAAACCCCCGGCGAGCAGGCGGCGTGGCAGACGAACACCCGCTCGAGCAGGCCGCCGGTGTGGAGCCCGGCATGGAACCCGCGCTCAGGTCCGGTCATCGAGCAGGTCCCGTGGAGACCTGCCGGTATATCGGCGGACCGTGCGGTAGCACTGGGCGTAGCTGCCGAACCCCGCCGCGAAGCTCGCCGCCGTCATGGAAACCGGTTTCGGCTGGGCGATCAGCTCGCGAAAGCGCTGCAGGCGTTGCTTGTTACGGAAGTCCGTCATCGACTCGCCGAGTTGCTGCTGGAACAACGTGGAGAGCCATGGCCGGCTGACCTGGCACCGTGCCGCCAGTGCGTCGAGGTCGTTGGCTTCGGACTCGCTCGCGTGGTCGTACAGCCAGCGCGCCGCCGTCTCGACGGCCGGGTGCAGGTGGTCGCCGGTGGCGAGCGCGTCGGCGTTCTGGTGCGTGCGCCAGCACTCCGACAGCAACCACGCCAGGCCGATCCGGTGCCGTCGCGCCGAGACGCGGGGGGCGAGGAGCTGCTCGAAGACCCTGGCCAGCTCGCGCGCCTCGGCCTTGGTGACCACCCTGGCCAGCGCCTCGTCCGCGGGCGGCGCCTCGCCGAGCCACGCACGCGGCGGGCTCACGTCGCCGGCGTCGGCGAGGACGAGCCGCGGCCGGAACACCCCGATCCACATCCGCAGGTCGGCGGACTGGTCGATCAGCCGGTGCGGCTGGTGCGGCAGCAGCCATCCAAGTCCCTGCGGCGGAAAGCGCACCCGCCGGCCGGACACGAGGTACTCCGCCCACCCCTGCACGACCAGGTTGACCTCGAGCTCGTCGTGCCGGTGGTGCCGGCCCATCGGGGGCATCGCCCACGCCTGGTGGAGGCTCGTCCAACCGTCGCGGTCGGGCGCGAGCCGCAGGTCCTCGGCCACCAGTGCAGTCAAGAGGCTCACCTGACCAGATGCAATAAATCTCGAACGAACGGTAATGCGCCCTCCGGCAAACCTTGTCACTCTGTTGACACAACCGCGACGCCCGCTCTCGTACGGAGGTTACCAAATGACCATTGTGGCCAAGGCCGATGTGGAATCGCCCAGCGGCGAAGCGCTCAGCCGGCAGGAGCGCGACTACCTGTTCGACGTCAACGGCTTCCGGGTGCTGCGCGGCGCACTCAGCCCGGATCAGGTCACCCGCCTGAACGACTGGGTAGACGACAAGGACCTCGACGCCCTGCGGCCAGGCGACTGGATCGGCGACGTCGAGGTGCACACGTACGGCTCCGCGGACGGCGTCAACTTTCAGAACGTGATCGAGGGCGGGCCGGTCTTCGAGGAGCTGATCGACAATCCGTCATGGATCGACGAGGTACGCCGGTACATCGCGCACGGTGACCACGGTGTGCGTACCGACGAGACGTTCCTCAACATCCGCCGCCGCGGCGGATACATCCCGATCCACTCCGGCGGCAACAACGTCCGCTTCACCGGGCTGTTCCGCTGGCAGAACGGCAGCTGGGCGGTCGGCCAGATCAACGTCCTGATGGCACTCACCGACATCGGGCCCGGCGACGGAGCGACGACGGTGGTGCCCGGCAGTCACAAGGCGGCCGATGATCATCCGCAGCGTGACTGGGGTGCGGGCAACGGCGGTGACAGGGCGATCGGCATGCAGGAAGTGCATCTGCGTGCGGGTGATGCGCTGATGTTCACCGACGGGATCTGTCACGGGTCGATGCCGCGGACCAACCCGGGTGAGCGGCGGGTGTTGATCTACCGATATGCGCCGCATCTGCTGGCGCACCGGATGAACTACATCCCGTCGGAGGAGTTGATCGCCCGGCTCACGCCGGAGCGGCAGAAGATGGTGATGCCGATCGCGCCGCGGATGCGTCCCGGCCGTACGTTGACCGCCGAGGCCTTCCCACACGACGCGATCGGTGGCTGACCACCCAGGGAGAGATCAGTCGGCGACGACCTCCAGGTAGCCCCGGATCACCCGGACGGCTGCGTCGACGTCGTCGGCCGGCGCGATCGGGTCGACCGTAGAGGGTTGCCAGCGAAAGCACAGCTGGTCCTCTTGCATCTCGCACCACACGGTGCGATCGAGCGTGCCCTGTGCACGGATCACGAAGCTCAGCTGGCCGAGCTCGGTGTTGTCACGCACAGGATCGACAGTGAAACCAGCGGCGGTGAGTTGCTCCCTAAGGCTTTCCAGATGTGGGCGCATATCGACATACATCAGCTACTCCATGCGCACACGCTGCGCGCTTCGACCTACGACGGCGATCGGCTGGGCCGCCTCTACTTACCGTAACCCGAGCCAAATCATGACCAAATCGGTACAGATCTGGCCAGATTCCGATAAGACCGTATTTACGTTACCGCCTAGCCCACGTTTCCGTCACCTGACAAAGGCAGATCGACGAAGGCTCGTACCTGCTCGGTGATCGCTCGCTCGACGGGCAGCCGCTCCATGGACGACGCGCCGTAGAAACCGTGAACGCCCTGTGCACGTTCCAGTACATACGCAGCGTCACCAGGCTCGGCGACTGGACCACCATGACACAGGACGAGTACCTCGGGGCGCACCGCCCGGGCCGCGGCCGACCATTCGGTGGCCAGTTCGACGCAATCGTCGAGGGTGCGAGCGGTCTCCGCGCCGATCGCACCGCCTGTGGTCAGGCCGAAGTGGCACACGATGATGTCGGCGCCGGCCCCGGCCATCGCCTCGGCGTCGGCGGCCGAGAAGACGTACGGCGTGGTCAGCAGGTCGAAGGCGTGCGCGCGCCGGATCAGGTCGACCTCGTGCGCGTAGCCCATGCCGGTCTCCTCGAGGTTGGCGCGGAACGTCCCGTCGATCAGGCCGACGGTCGGGAAGTTCTGCACACCGGAAAAGCCGAGGCGGCCGAGCTCGGGCAGGAAGACATCGGGGTCGTAGAACGGGTCGGTGCCGTTGACGCCCGCCAGCACCGGTGTGTGCTCGACGACCGGCAGCACCTCGCTCGCCATCTCGACGACGATCTCGTTGGCGTTGCCGTACGCCAGCAGCCCGGCCAGCGAGCCGCGCCCGGCCATGCGGTAGCGGCCGGAGTTGTACAGCACGATCAGGTCGATGCCGCCGGCCTCCTCGCACTTCGCCGACAGCCCGGTGCCGGCGCCACCGCCGACGATCGGCTGACCTGCGTCGACCTTCTTGCGCAGGCCCGCGAGGATGACGGCTCGGGCGATACGGCTCATCTACTTGACCCCTGTCCTGGTGTGCTTGCTGATGTACGCGTGCAGCTGGTCGACCATCGCGTTCGCGAACGCCGGGTCGTTCACGTCGAGGTCCAGCTCGACCAGGTCGACCGCGGACCGGTCCAGGTTGGAGCGGATCGCGTCGAAGAGCGCGGCGTCGGCGGCCGGGTCGTGGAACGGGCCGCCCTCGACTGCAATCGCGGACACGCCGCGCAGCGGCAGGAAGACCGTGGCCGGGCCGGTGGTGGCCGACACCCGTTGGGCCAGGCGTTTGCCCAGTTCGGCGCACTCCTCTGGCGTTGTCCGCATCAACGTGACGCTGGGGTTGTGGACGTAGAGGTTCCGCCCCTCGAACTCCGCGGGCACAGTCTCGCGCGGCCCGAAGTTCACCATGTCGAGCGCACCGACCGAGACGACCTGGGGGATGCCGGCCTGGCCGGCGGCCGTGAGCCGGCCGCTGCCCGCCGAGAAGACACCGCCGACGAGCTCGTCGGCGAGCTCGGTCGTGGTGACGTCGAGGACGCCGGCCAGCCAGCCGTCGGCGGCGAGCTGCTCGAGCGTGCGCCCGCCGACGCCGGTCATGTGGAACACCAGCACCTCGTAGCCGGTCTCTTCCAGGCGCTGCCGGGCCTGCGTGACGCACGGTGTCGTGACGCCGAACATGCTGGCCGCGACGAGCGGCCGGTCGGACCCGCCGCCTCCGGTCGCCGCGGCATCCGGTGGCGGCGCGGTGACCATGCCGCAGATTGCGGCTGCCGCATTCGCCAGGATCCGCGCGCTGAGCCGGTTGACGCCCGCGACGTCCGTCACACTCGGGAACAGCACGAGATCGGTCTCGCCGACGTACGCACGCGTGTCGCCGGATGCCGCTGTCGACACGATCAGCTTCGGTACGCCGAGTGGCAGCCGGCGGAACGCCTCGGCGGCGATCGACGTGCCGCCCGTGCCGCCGAGTGCCAGCGCGCCGTCGACCCGGCCGTCGGCGTGCAGCTGCGCCAGCACGCTCGCGGCGCCGGCTGCCATCGCGGTGACCGCGGCGCCCCGGTCCTCGGCCGTCCTGAGCGCGGCCAGGTCGGCGCCGGCCGCCGCGGCGACCTCGGCACGGGTGACGTCCGGCTCGAACCCGGGCTCGCCGAGCACTCCGGTGTCGATAACCAGCGCTTCCACGCCGGCCGCCCGCAGCCGGTCACGGACGAAGGCGTACTCCACACCCTTCGTGTCGAGTGTGCCGAGGAGTGCAACAGTGGCCATGGGACAACCCGCCTTTCGCTCCTAGCCCCGGTCTACCCGGACCATAATCAACAAGATGAGGGCGTCCAGGGCCAGATCCAATTGGGCGCCGGTGGCCTACTTCGGCGCGGCCCGGCTCACCCGGCTGCTCGACGACTGGGCGGATCGGCCCGGCGGGATGAGCACTCGGCTGGCCGAGACGATCCGGCAGCTCGTGCGTACCGGCGCGCTGCCGGCCGGCGCTCGGCTGCCCTCCGAGAGGGAGTTGGCCGCGGCGCTCGGCGTCGCCCGGACGACGATCGGGCAGGCGTTCGACGTCCTGCGTGGCGACGGTGTGCTGGTGAGCCGGACGGGCGCGGGTACGTTCGTGTCGGCGTCGGCCGGGCACGCGACCGCGCGCGGCGACGACCGGCTGCGGTCGTTCGCCCAGGCCCACGCGGCGAGCCGGATCGACCTGCGCAGCGCGGCTCTGCCGGGGGTTCCGCTGGTGGCCGAGGAGCTGTCGCGGCTGTCGGGTGGCGACTTTACGGAGTTGCTGGACTCGCACGGGTACGTGCCGGGCGGGCTGCCGGCGCTGCGGTCGGCGATCGCCGGCTACTACGCCGACCAGGGTTTACCGACCGACGCTTCGCAGATTCTGGTGACGTCGGGTGCGCAGCAGGCGACCCGGCTGCTGGCCGAGGCGCTGCTCGAGCCGGGGCGAACCGTGATCGTCGAGGAGCCGACGTTCCGGGGCGCGATCGAGGTGCTGCGGGCGGCCGGCGCGAGCCTGGTCTGCGTACCGAGCGGTGTTTCGGGGGTCGAGGTGCCTGCGTTCGAGGCCGCGGTCCGGCGGCACCGGCCGGTGCTCGCGCTGCTGCAGACCTCGGTGCACAACCCGACCGGTTCCGTGCTTCCGCCGGGGGCGCGATCTGCGGTAGCCGCAATTTCCGGTACCTACGATCTGCCGGTCATCGACGACGCGGCACCGGCGGACTGCCTGGTCGACGGAACGCTGCCGCCACCACTTGCGACGTACGGCGGCCAGGTGCTGACGATCGGCTCGGCGAGCAAGGGCTTCTGGGGCGGCCTGCGGGTCGGATGGGTGCGGGCGGACGCGGAGCTGGTCGACCAGCTGACGATCGTGAAGGGTGCGGAGGACCTCGGCACCTCGCTTCCCGCCCAGGTCGTCACGACGCGGCTGCTGGCGCGGACCGATGAGGCGCGTGCGTACCGGCGCACGTCACTCGGCGCGGTCCGCGAGCTCGTACTGGCGAAGCTCGCGGCCGGCCTGCCGGAGTGGCGGCCGTTGGTGCCGGCCGGCGGCGCCTCGTTGTGGGTCGAGCTGCCATCCGGCTGCTCGGCGACGGCCTTCGCCGAACGAGCGGGCCGGGCCGGTGTCGACGTCCTGGCCGGCCCGACGTTCAGCTGCCGCGACGAGCTCGACGGCTACCTGCGGGTCGCCTTCGCCGCGCCGCTCGAAGAGGTCGCCGCCGGCGTCGACCGCCTCGTCGACGTGTGGCGGGCCTGGGCCGCGCCGTAAATGACCACGGTTGCTCGGCGAGGTCAGCGACCGGCGGCGTAGCCCTGGGCTCCGCGCGGGTTGGCGCCGGCCTTGAGCCAGCCCTCGTCCCTTGCCACCGCGCTGGTGTGGCCGAGCGTCCACGGTCCACTCACGGTGACGCGGTGGCCGCGGCCGCGGAGGCCGGCGACCGCCGCGTCTCCGAGGCGGTCCTCGACCAGCAGGTGGCCCGGCTCGGAGGTACGCGGATAGAACGACGTCGCCATGTGCAGCGAGTGGAACTCCGGCAGGTCGATCGCCTGCTGCAGGTTGAGCCCGCCGTGCACCACGTTGAGGAAGAAGTGCAGCGACCACTGGTCCTGCATGTCGCCACCCGGTGTGCCGAACGCGAGCCACGGCTCGCCGTCCCGCAGGGCGAGCGACGGCGTGAGCGTCGTACGCGGGCGGGCGCCGGGGCGGAGGCTGTTCGGCAGCCCGCGCTCCAGCCAGAACATCTGCCCGCGCGTCGTCACGCAGAAGCCCAGGCCGGGCACCGTCGGCGAGGCCTGGAACCAGCCGCCGCTCGGTGTCGCGGAGATCATCAGGCCGTCGCGGTCGACGACATCGAGGTGGCAGGTGTCGCCTCGGGTCTCCCCGTTGGGCGCGACCGTCGGCTCGCCGCTGCCGGCCGCGACCACCGCACCCGACTCGTCGAGCAGTCTCCGGATCGGCATGACCGGCTCACGCCCGCCCGGGCGCCCCGGAAGATCCTCCAGCGACGCGGCAGCGCCGTCGATCAGCCGCGCCCGCTCCGCGTTGTACGCCGGATCCAGCAACTCGCCCAGCGGAACGTCGGTGAACCGCGGGTCGCCGTACCACGCCTCCCGGTCGGCGAACGCCAGCTTGCTCGACTCCACGATCGTGTGCACCCACTCCGGCGACGACACCTCCGCGGACGCCAGATCGGTCTGCGCCAGCAACGCCAGCTGCTGCAGGAAGACCGGTCCCTGGCTCCACGGCCCGGCCTTGCACACGGTGTAGCGCCCGTAGTCGTACGTGCACGGCCGCTCGACCGCCGGCTCCCAGTCGGCCAGGTCCTGCGCGGTCAGTAGCCCGGCATGCCGCCGCCCCGACGTGTCCATCACCTCGTTGCCGCCGAAGAACGAGCCGATCGCCTCGGCGACGAAGCCGCGGTACCAAACGTCGCGGGCCGCGCGCAGCTGCCCGGCCCGATCGCCCGAAGCCGCCTCGGCCTCGGCGACGACCCGCCGGTACGTCGCGGCCAGCACCGGGTTGCGGAAGCGCTCGTTCGGCTTCGGCACCCGCCCGTCCGGCAGCCAGGTGGCGGCCGAGGTCGGCCATTCCGTACGGAACAGCTCCTCCACCGTGCCGAGAGCCGCCGAGACCCGCGGCAGCACGGGATGTCCGTGTTCGGCCAGGTGAACCGCGGGCTCGAGGATGTCCCGCAGCGGCCAGCTGCCCCAGTTCTCGACCAGCAGTGTCCAGGCACCGAACGCTCCCGGCACGACCGCGGGCAAGAAACCGGTTCCCGGCACCAGGTCGAGCCCAAGCTCTTCGAAGTGGTCGATCGTGGCCGACCGCGGCGCCACGCCCTGCCCGCAGATCACCGAAACTCCGTCGGTGCCCGCGCCGGCGCGCCGACCGTCCGACAGCAGGATCGGCACGTCCCCACCAGGCCCGTTCAGGTGCGGCTCGACGATCTGCAGGACGAACGCGGCGGCCGCGGCGGCGTCCGCAGCGTTCCCACCACGTTCGAGCACGCTCATCCCGGTGGCCGAAGCCAGCCAGTGCGTGCTTGCGACCATGCCGAGGTCGCCGACGAGTTCGGGTCTGGTGCTCACCATGAGGTCCGGGGTTCCTTCCGCAAGCCGACCATTGGCACCGAATTGGCCGTCGCCCGGCTCAATAAGGTGTGACATTGTATTGATACATGAGCTCAGACCGACTTGCCCGCGCCAAGGACAACGTTTCCGAGGACTTCCCCTGGGGCCGGCTCGACTGGTTCGTGTCCGGCGCGCTCGGCAACTCCGACGTGTTGACGGTCGGCCGCTGCACGATCGAACCCGGCCAGGCCAACCACTCGCACTACCACCCGAACTGCGACGAGGTCCTGCACGTCCTGCAGGGAACGATCCGGCACCGGCTCGGCGACGAGTACTTCGAGATGTCGGCGGGCGACACGATCTCGATCCCCAAGGGGACCGTGCACAACGCGGAGAACATCGGCACGGAGCAGGCGATCTTCCTGATCACGTTCTCGACGGCCGACCGCCAGGTCGTCAACGCGACCTAGAAGGAGCGCCCATGTCAGTCCACCGGATCGCCGTCGTCGGCTGCGGCGGCATCTCGAAGCGGCACTTCGCCGCGCACACGGCCCATCCCGAACGCGTCGAGATCGTGGCCGCGTGCGACCCGTTGCCCGAGCGGCAGCAGTGGGCCCGCGAGACCTACGGCGTGCCGCACACGTTCGGTTCGATCGGCGAGCTGATCGACCACGGTGGCTGGGAGGTCGCGGTCGTCGGCACGCCCAGCAACGTACGCGGGGTCGCCGTCGCCGAGCTCGCGGCGGCCGGAAAGCACATCCTGGTCGAGAAGCCGCTTTCGGACAACATCGCCGACGCCCGGAAGATCGTCGACACCTGCGAACAGGCCGGCGTCGTACTGGCTGTCAACCAGAACTTTCGCGACCAGTACTCCATCGGCCTCGGCCGCCGGCTGATCGTCGAAGGCCGGATCGGTGACGTGATCGGTATCGACCATCAGGACCTGATGTTCCGCCAGGACAAGGGCTGGCGGCTCGACCAGCAGCGGCACGCGCTGTCGGTGATGGGCATCCACTGGTTCGACGGCTTCCGCGTGCTGCTCGGCAAGGAGGCGACCTGGCTGTCGGCACGCACGTACTCCTCACCCGCGATCGAGTGCGCCGGCGAGACCGACGGGTTCGTGCAGATCCACTTCGGTGAGACGCCGGTCTCCTACGTGCAGAGCTTCTCCAGCAGTGTGAAACGCGTCGAGACGCTGGTGTTCGGCGAGCGCGGAACTCTGCGGCTCGACTACGGCAAGGCGGTCGTCGCCATGCCCGACGGCACCGAGGAGACAGTCCCCAATCCGTACGCCGGCGACCGCTACAACGAGTCGATGTTCAACAGCCTCGACCGGCTGCTGACCGCCATCGAGACCGGCGAGGAGCCGCCGAACAGCGGCCGGGACAATCTGAGGACGGTCGCGCTGCTGGACGCGGCGTACCGTTCGGCGGCCGAACGTACGCCGGTCGAGCTGGTCGAAGGGATCACCTGGTGAAACGCGCCTTCTCCAAGCCCACAAGGGACGAAGCCGCTCAGCGGCTGTTGTTCGAGCGCTACCAGCAGGCTGGGTACGACGGACTGCAGCTGAAGGCCAATCAGTACTCACCGTTCCTCGCCGAGCCGGCGAAGTTCCAGGAGCGGTGGGGTGACGACCCGGCCCACGTCGAGTCGCTGATCACGATGAGCCCGCTCGACGCCGACGGCACGGCGCGGCTGCGGCAGCTGTTCCAGTTCGCGGCGGCGGTCGGATCCAAGCGCGTCGTGCTGTGTCACGACGTATCGCGCGACGGCCTGACCAACGCCGACCTCGTACGGTTCGCGGGCGAGCTTTCCCAACTGGGCAAGGAAGCCGCCGACCAGGGTGTGCGGCTTTCCCTGCACCACCACACGAACCAGCCTGTGATGCACCGGCCGGACTTCGACGTGTTCTTCGACGCCGTCGCCGATGGCGCGGTGGCGCTGACCGTCGACACCGGGCACCTGATGAAGTCGCAGGTGTTCGACATCGCCGGGTTGCTGCGCGACCTCGCACCGGTCATCGACAACATCCACCTCAAGGACTTCGCCGACGGCGAGTTTCGCCTGCTGGGGCAGGGAACTGTCGACTTCGCTCCGATCCTCGAAGCGTTGTCGGCGCTCGATCCCGGGACGACGCTGTGCGTCGACGAGGAGAGCCGGGCCTCGATCGAGGAAGGCCTGCAGGTCTCCCAGACCTTCCTGCGAAGCTCAGCGATCGGCCAGTAGAGCGGCGATCCGGCTCGCCAGCAGCTCGGGCGCCCGGCTGCTCGCCTGTGCGGTCGCGCCGGCCAGGTGCGGCGACAACGCGACCGTCGGCATCGTGCGCAGCGGATGGTCGGCGGGCAACGGCTCGACGCTGAACACGTCCAGGGCCGCGCCGGCGATCCGCCCGTCGGCCAGCCGCTCCACCAGCGCTGTCTCGTCCACCAGTTCGGCCCGGGCGGTGTTGACGAGCACGGCGTGCGGCTGCAGCAGGTCGAGCTCTCGGGCACCGATCAGGTGGTGCGTCTCCGGCGTCAGCCGGGCGTGCACCGACACGACGTCGGAAGCCGCCAGCAACTCGTCGAGCTCGGCCGCCGTCACGTCGGCACGGCCGGACAGGTCGGCGAACGGATCGCTCACCAGGAACCGCAGGTCGAAACCGGACAGCCGGCGGGTGACCAGGGAGCCGATCGCACCGAAGCCGACCAGCCCGACCGTCTTGCCGGCCAGCTCCTGATAGCCCTCGGCCGGCTCCGGCGGCCGCCAGTCGCCACGGCGTACGTAGTGGTGGTTCTCGCCGATTCGCCGCAGCAACCCGAGCGTCGCCGCGACCATGAACTCCGCGACCGCGTTGGCGTTGCGGCCCGCGTTGTTGACCAGCGCGACACCTTGGCGGTCGAGCGCCGCCGTGTCGATGTTCTCGACCCCCGCCCGCAGGGTGGCGGCGAACGAGAGCGCCGGCCAGCGGTCGAGCATGCCGGACGTCAGCGGATGGAACTGCGTGACCACGCCGGCCACCCGGTCGAAGCCCACGTCGGGCAGGTCAGCGACCGTGACGGCGTTCGGGCCGCGCTGTTCGACCGTACGGTTGACGTTCACCAGCTCGTCCAGGCTGATGGCCCACTCGTGCTCGACGATGTCGTAGTCGCCGGCCAGGCGTTGGTGCAACGGCGCCGCGATCGTCGCGGCGGAGACGAGCGGGTCGCCGATCACCAGGATGATCGGTCGCGAATCGGTTGCCATGGTGAACCATCCAATCATCCGCCATACCACGGGCGCTGAATTGGACCTATCCGAACGGCGTCGAGGTCGACAGGATTTGTCCATGTCAACACGATTCAGCGGGTCGTCACCGCGGTTGACTCGCCGGGATGTGTTTCGCCTCGGCGGTGTGGCAGCCGCGGCCACGATACCTGGGCTCACCGCCTGCGCGGGTCAGCCGACCAGCAGCGGTGGTGGTAACGGTTCCAGGCTGCAGTTCATGTACTGGGGATCGGCGTTCGAGAAGACCGCGATCGAGAAGATGCTGAAGGACTTCGAGAGCTCGCACAAGGGTACGACCGTGCAGCCGATCCACGTACCAGGCGACTACGCCACCAAGGTGAACACGCTCATCGCGAGCAACCGGCTGCCGGACGTTGCCTACATGGACGCGCCGACGGCCTACCGCCTTGCCGAGCAGGGCAAGCTCGTCAACATCTATCCGTACATCAAGAAGTATCCGCAGCTGTCCGACCGGAAGCCCGACAACTTCTTCTGGTACGGCGACAAGAAGGTGGCCGGCACGCCGGCCGCCGCCGAGATCAGCCTGCTTTGGTACAACAAGCCGATCTTCGCCGACGCAGGCGTCGAGCTGCCGCCGGCCGAGGCCGCGAAGGCCTGGTCCTGGGACACCATGGTCGAGAACGCCGACCAGCTCACCCGCGATCGTAACGGCAAGCGCCCCAGCGAGTCTGGCTTCGACGCCGGAAACGTCAAGCAGTTCGGCGTTTCCGCGCAGATGGACACGCAGTGGACGTGGTATCCGCTCGTCCGCAGCAACGGCGGCGACATCGTGGACCAGACCGGTACGAAGTACACGCTGAACAGCCCGGAGTGCGTCGAGGTCTTCCAGAACCTGCAGGACCTGATCTTCAAGCACCGGGTCGCTCCGAGCCCGTCGCAGCTCGGTGCCGGCGGCGAAGGCAGCAACACGCCGACCACGACTGTCCAGTTGCAGACTCGCCGGGTCGCGATGGCGTTCGACGGGCAGTGGGTGCTGCTCGACATGGCCAAGAGCGATCTCGACTACGGCATCGGCGTGCTGCCGTCGTACCAGGAGCCGACGACCATGCAGGCCGGCAGTTGCCGGATCCTCGCGGGCTCGACCAAGCACCTGGAGCAGGCGATCGAACTCTACGCGTTCAGCGTCGACGGGAAGAACAGCGACCTGTTCAAGCAGGGCCTGTGGATGCCGGTCGAGTCGAAGTACTACGACAACGCGTCCAACATCGATTCCTGGACCAAGAACGACGCCCACCCACCGGAGTACAAGACCGCGGCTGTCGACTACCGGATGAACCACGCCGTGCGCGACTACAGCCAGGTGCTGAAGAACATGCCGTCGATCGACGAGGTGCTGACTCCTGCGCTGCAACAGATCAGCACCAACAAGGCGCCGGCCAAGGAAGTGCTCGACCAGCTGAAGCCGAAGCTGGAGCCGCTGTTGAAGGGCTGGTACCCGTCACCGGACAGCATCTAGCCCAGTGGAGCTCCTGCTCCCGCACGGTCACCTTTCTCCGAAACCGGCCGTCATTCCCTCGGGGGTTACGAGACGGCAGGAGCTGGTGGTGTGGAGATATACACGGCGGTCGCGAGCCGGCGGGCTGTGCGCGCGTTCTCCGATCGGGAGGTGCCGCGGGACGTGCTGGAGCGCGTGCTCGCAGCGGCGGCGCGGGCACCGTCCGGGGCGAATCTCCAACCCTGGAACGCCTATGTCGTGACCGGTGCCCCACTCTCGGAGCTGAAGAAGCGTACGGCCGAACGGGTGGCGGCCGGCGATCCCGGCGACGTGCGCGAGTACGACATGTATCCGTCCAGCCTGCCGTCGCCGTACGACGAGCGCAGATCGGCGGCTGCGGCGCAACGGTTCAACGCTCTGGGCATCCCACGTTCGGATCGCGATGCTCGGCGGCAGGCGATCGCCGAGAACTGGAACGGCTTCGGTGCGCCGACCGTTCTGCTGTGCTACATCGACCGCCGGCTGGGAGCGGCGCAGTGGGTCGACCTCGGCATGTACCTGCAGACCGTCATGTTGCTGCTACGCGCGGAAGGACTGCACAGTTGCCCGCAGATGGCGTGGTCGGTCTATCGCGAGACGGTCAATGCGATTGTCCCGGCGCCGAGCCGGCTCGTATTGATCGGTGGGCTGTCGATCGGATTCGAGGCCGATGACGCGTGCGAGGTCCGGATCGACCGCGCACCGCTTGCCGAAACCGTCACTTTTCTGGAGGACTGATGGTCGCGACGTCCGACTACGAACGGGCCGAGAGCTACCTGCCCTGGCATGTGAGCAAGCGCCTGTTCGCGACGAGCATCGAGCCGCACTGGACGGGCGACGGCGACCGGTTCTGGTACTCCGTCCAGACGCGCGACGGCAAGCGGTTCGTGCTGGTCGATCCGGACGCTGGAACGAAGCAGGAGGCGTTCGACCACACCCGGCTGGCTGCCGCGCTGGCCGCCGCCGGCGGTGAGTCCGTCGACGCGAGTGCGCTGCCGTTCGGCGATCTCACGTTCACCGGCGGTGGCGAGGCGGTCGGGTTCGATGCGTTCGGGAAGCGCTGGCGCTGCGAGCTGGGGTCCTACCAATGTGTGCAAGGCAGTGTTGACGATCCGGGCGAGCTGTGGTCGCCGGCGCGGGACCGGGCCGCGTTCGTGCGCGACCACGATCTGTGGATACGTACCACCGCGACCGGCGCGGAGACGCGGCTCACCCACGACGGCGAGGCCAACCGCGACTACGCGACCGCTCTGCCGTCGCCGTTGCCGCCCGCGGGCATCAAGGCGGGCAGGCCATGGCCGAAGCCTGGCCCCGCGGTGCTGTGGTCGCCCGACGGAAAGCGCCTGCTCACGCACCGGATCGACGCGCGGGACGCCGGCAGGTTCACGCTCGTCCAGTCGGTGCCGACCGACGGCTCGACCCGGCCGAAGAGCTTCAGCTACGTCTATCCGCTGCCTGGCGAGGAGAACGTCGCGCACGCGGAGCTGCTGATCTTCGATGCCGAGACCGGCCGGCGCGTCGAGGTCGGCGTGCCGCCGCTGGAGCGGCTCTACTACGGCACGCCGCTGCCGATCGACGCCGAAGCCGGCCGCGGCCGCGCGATCTGGTGGAGCGAAGACGGCTCGCGGTGCTACGTGCTACGCACCGAGAGAGGCTTCCGCAAGCTGGTGCTGTACGCCATCGACGCCGAGACGGGCGCGACCCGCGTCGTCGTCGAGGAGGCGGACGAGACACCGGTCGACCCGGGCATTACCGTCGGCTCCACGCCGTGCGTGCGCGTGCTGGGCGACGGCGCCGAGGTCCTGTGGTACTCCCAGCGCGACGGCTGGGCCCACCTCTATCTCTGTGCCGGTGGGCCGGGCGAGACGGGCAAGCCGATCCGGCAGCTGACGTCCGGCGAGTGGGCGGTGGCCGACGTCGTACATGTCGACGAAGCAGCGCGGCACGCCTACGTGCTCGGCGTCGGCCGCGAACCCGGCCGCGACCCGTACGAACGGCTGCTCTACCGCGTCTCGCTCGACGGCGGCGAGCCCGTCCTGCTCACGCCGGAGGCGGGCAGCCACACCGTTACGTTCGCGCCGAGCGGCCGGTTCTTCGTGACGACCCGGGCGCGGATGGACACAGCGCCGGTCACCGAACTCCGAAGTGTGGAAGGCGAAACCACCGTTCCGCTCGAGATCGCCGACCTGGACGACCTGCTGGAGGCCGGCTGGAGCTTCCCGGAACGCTTCCTCGCCAAGGCGCGACGGCCACACAGACGTCGCCGGCATCCTGATCAGACCCTCCACGTTCGACCCGGGCCAGCGGTATCCCGTCGTCGACGCCATCTACGGCGGTCCGCAGATGAACCGGGCGCCGGTCTCGCTCGCCGAGATCGGCGAGAGCTTCTGGCAGGCGCAAGCGATCGCCGAGCTGGGTTTCGCCGTGGTGATGGTCGACGGGCTCGGCATGCCGTACCGCTCGAAGGAGTACCGCGACGTGGCGTATCGCAACCTCGCGGACGCCGGCCTGCCCGACCACATCTCCGCGTTGCGTGAGCTGGCTGAGACGCGGCCCTGGCTCGACCTGGACCGCGTGGGCATCTACGGCCACTCGGCCGGCGGTTACGCGTCGTGCCGGGCGATGTTCGCGCATCCGGAGTTCTACCAAGTCGGGGTCTCCTCGGCCGGCAACCACGACCACCGGCTCGACAAGGCGTGGTGGATCGAGCGCTACATGGGCCTGCCGGTCGGCGAGCACTACGCCGAGCAGGCCAACCCCGCCCACGCCGGCGACCTGCGCGGCAAGCTGCTGTTGGCACACGGCGAGATGGACGAGAACGTTCACGTCGCCTCCACGCTGGCCGTCGTCAACGCGCTGATCGAGGCCAACCAGGACTTCGACCTGCTGATCCTGCCCAACCGACCGCACGGCTTCGGCGGCGATCCGTACTTCGTCCGCCGGCGCTGGGACTACTTCGTCCGGCACCTCGCCGGAACGGAACCGCCGGCGCGGTACGCCATCACCCCGGGCTGACCAGTTCTGTCCATCCTGCCAACTTGTCGTTCCGGAAATCTTGACAGACAAGTTTGCGGAGGAAGGATGGCAAGCAGGAAAACCCATCCGGGTGAGAGGTACCGCAATGTCGGCACACATGAGCGGTTTGTCTCGTCGTCGGTTACTACAGCTGGGCGGAACGCTCGGCCTCGCGGCCTCCGGCCTCGGCGCGTGCGGATCAGGGACGGGTTCGGGCGGCGGCTCGGCCACGCTGCGCTTCATGTTCTGGGGCTCGGACGACCGCGTTAAGCGGTTCCAGCAAGCCTGCCGTCTGTTCACCAAGCAGAACCCCAGCATCCAGGTCCGACCGGAGTTCGGCGCGATCGACGCGATCGAGACCAAGACGACCGTCGCGATGGCCGGGCGCAACCTGCCCGACGTGCTGTGGGTGCTCGGCAACCTGCTGCCGCAGATGGCCGCCGAGAAGCACCTCATGGACCTCACACCGCACCTCGGCAAGTCCGGCGGCATCGCGGTCGACGGGTTCACCAAGCCGGTGCTCGCGCCGGGCATCGTCGACGGGAAGCAGTACGCCCTCACGCACGGCCTGCAGTCCGTCGGGCTGTTCGCGCGCAAGGACGTGCTCGACGAGGTGGGCATCCCGGTCAAGCAGTATCCCGACGCCTACACCTGGGACGAGTACGCCGAGTACTGCATACGTATCCACCAGGCCAAGGGCGGCAAGTTCTACGGCACGGACGACCCGAACTACGCCGGCGCCGGCAACTTCTTCCGTGCGTACGCTCGCCAGCACGGCCAGGACCTGTGGAGCGAGAACGGCGACCTGGGCTTCACACGGGACCTGCTGACCGAGTGGCTGGGGTACTGGAAGCGTCTGCGGGACAGCAAGGCCGCGGTCCCACCGGCCCTCGCGCTGGAGCAGAACCCCTATTTCGAAGGCGCGCCGATGATTCGCGGGCTGTCGGCCTTCCACATGCGCAACTCCAACCAGCTGCTCGAGCTCAGCGGGCTCGCGAAGTTCCCACTGGTGCTGATGCCGGTGCCCGGCAACGGCGGCGCCGGCAACGCCAACGTCGCGCTGGACGCGAACCTGCTCGGGGTCGCGGCGAACACCAAACATCCGGAGGCCGCGCTGAAGTTCGCGAACTTCCTGCTGAACGATGTCGAGCGGGCGAAGGTGATCGGCACGACGATCGGTGGTCCGCCGACGCAGAGGATCCGGGACGCGATCGAGCCGGCGGTCACCGACGCCGAACGGCCGTTCCTGAAATACATCGGTTTCGAAGCGAGCACGAAGTCCAAGCCCGTACCACAGTCACGGCCGACTGCCGGGGCGTTCCAGGACGAGATGACCAAGGCGCTGGAGAACCTCGCGTACGGCAAGGCGACGATCCCGCAGACCGTCGACCTGATCTTCGGTGACCTGCGCGCCAAGCTCCAGCAGAAGTAGAGGATCCTCATGCCCCTCGACGAGATCGCCGCCAGCCTTTACGCCTGGGACCTCGCGGACGAGGGTGCCGGCCACTGCCTCGACGTGTTGGCCGCCCGGGCCGAGGTCAACTCGGCGTACCTGGTCGGCATGATGCACAAGGAGAAGCGGCCGCTGCACGCGCGGTTCTACCCGCACAACCCCGTGCGCCGCTACTACGTGCCGGAGGACAGCCGGGCGTACTGGAAGCCGAACGCCAAGCACTACGGGCGGATCAAGCCGCTCACGTCGTCGCGCGACTTCCTCGAGGGCCAGGACTGGCTGCAGGTCCTGATCGACGCGGCCCGCGAGCGCGGGATGCGGACCGGCTGCGAGATCTCGCACACGATCGTCGACGCGGAGTACGCACGCGAGAACTATCCGGACGTCCTGCAGCGGGACGTGCGCGGCAACATCGTCGGCGCGTTCGAGGCCGTGGAGGCCCGGCGGGCGTTGCCCTGCCTCAACCACCCGGACGTGCAGGAGTACATCGTCGGGTTGTTCACCGACCTGGCCGTCAACTACGACGTCGACTACGTGCAGACCTGCCTGGTGCTGTTCGGCGCCGGCCGGGACGGCGGACGGATGCACTCGGCCGGACCGCAGGCCTGGCACGAGTTGCTCGGTGTCTCGACCGGTGGCTGCTTCTGCGACGCCTGTAAGGCCAAGGCCGAGCGAGAGGGCTTGGACTGGAACGGCATGGTCGCCGAGGTCGGCCACCTGGCCAGGCTGTCGACGCACGACGGCCTGGAAGCGTTGCACGAAAGGCAGTTGCTCGACGAGTCGCGCTGGACCGAGTCGGCCATGCTGATCGAGAACGACGCGTTCATGACGTGGCTGCGGTTCCGCAAGCGTTCGGTGACAGAGCTGTTCGCGCACGTACGCGAGGCGGTGAAGTCGGCCGGCAGGGATGTGGAGCTCCGCTACAACACCTACATGGCGGCGCCCGAACGTGCCGGGCTCGATTTCAAGGCGGCGTTCGAGTACGTCGACTCCGTACGCGAGTCGGACTACTCCGACCAGCACGGCACGGACGAAGGCGTGGCCATCAAACGGGCCAAGCTGATGAAGGCGCGGCGGGCGTTGCGCGAGGACCAGAAACTCCTGGCCGCACTGGGAGTCCGGCCGAACGCGACGCCCGAGACGTTGCGGGCGAGTGTGAAGGCGGCGGTCGACTCCGGCTGTGACGGGCTCTCGCTCGGCCACTACGACGGCGCCACGATGGAACGCCTCGAGGCGGTCCGCGAGGGGTTGCGCGAATGGGAGGGGCAGGAGAAGTACTGGCAGCCGCAACCGCCCAGCTGAGCCACGCCGGCTCCGCACCAACTGCACGAGCCGCACGACACACACGACACGCACGACACGCACGACACGCACGACACCGAAAGGGACGCGCCGATGACCGTTACGGGCCAGACGGTCCGCGCGCCGTCGTCGGCGGCCGGCCGGGCGCCCGTGGGCCGGCGGTCCCTGGTGGCGTACCTCTTCCTGCTGCCGTGGTTCCTCGGCGTGCTGCTGATCACGCTGGCGCCGATGGTCGTGTCGCTGTACCTGTCGTTCACCACCTATCAGCTCGGCGGATCGCCGGCGTGGGTGGGCCTCGCCAACTATCAACGGATGGTCAGCGACCCCAGCTTCGTGGCATCGGCGGTCGTGACCGCGAAGTACGTGTTCGTCTCCGTGCCGCTGCAGCTGGTGTTCGCGTTGCTGATCGCCGTGACGCTCAACCGCGGCGTGCGCGGGTTGGCGATCTATCGCTCGATCTACTACCTGCCTTCGCTGCTCGGCGGCAGCGTCGCGGTCGCGGTGCTGTGGCGGCAGCTGTTCGCCAGCGACGGCCTGCTGCCACAGCTCGCCGGCAGGTTCGGCATCCAGATGGGATCGTGGATCTCCGAGCCGGCGCATGCCCTTGACACGTTGATGATTCTCAACGTCTGGACGTTCGGCTCGCCGATGGTCATCTTCCTGGCCGGCCTGCGGCAGATCCCGGAGGAACTGATCGAGGCCGCGAAGGTCGACGGCGCCAGCGCGGTGAGGCGGTTCTGGTCGGTCGTGCTGCCGCTGCTGAGCCCGGTCATCTTCTTCAACCTGGTGCTGCAGCTGATCGGATCGTTCCAGGCGTTCACCCCGGCCTACATCATCTCGTCCGGCTCTGGCGGGCCGTCGAACTCGACGTTGTTCTACACGCTCTATCTCTTCCAGTCCGGCTTCCAGAAGTTCGAGATGGGGTACGCCAGCGCGCTGGCCTGGGTGCTGTTCGTCGTGATCGGCCTGTTCACGGCGCTCAACTTCGCCGTGTCGAAGTACTGGGTGCACTATGAGACGTAGAGGTGCCGGGCTGTGGGTGCTGCGCAGCGGTTGGAAGCACCTGTTGCTGATCGGGTTCGCCGCGGTCATGGTCTATCCGCTGGTCTGGATGCTGACCCGGTCGTTCCTGCCCAACAACGAGATCTTCGCCTCCGGCGGCGGTGGCGGCGGGCTCTCACTGGACAACTACGTCGAGGGCTGGAACTCCCTCGGCGTGCCGTTCGGCCGGTTCATGTTCAACTCGATGCTCGTCGCCGCGCTGTGTATCGCGGGCAACCTGATCTCGTGCACGCTCGCGGCGTACGCCTTCGCCCGCCTGCGATTCCGCTTCCGGCGGGCGATGTTCGCGGTGATGCTCGCGACCATCATGCTGCCGTTCCACGTCACGATCGTGCCGCAGTACATCATCTTCAACCACTTCGGACTGGTCGACACCTATGTCCCGCTGATCCTGCCGAAGTTTCTCGGCGTGGAGTCGTTCTTCGTGTTCCTGATGGTGCAGTTCATCCGCGGGCTGCCGACCAGCCTCGACGACGCGGCGGCGATCGACGGCGCCGGGCCGCTGCGTACGTTCTGGAGCGTGATCCTGCCGCTGTGCCTGCCGGCGATCGGCGTGACGGCGGTGTTCACGTTCATCTGGACGTGGAACGACTTCTTCACACCGCTGCTCTACCTCAACAGTCCGGAGAAGTACACCGTGCCGATCGGGCTCAGCGCGTTCCAGGACTCCACTGGGCTCAGCAACTACGGCGCGCTGTTCGCGATGTCGATCGTGACCCTGCTGCCGGTGTTCGCGGTCTTTCTGCTGGCCCAGAAGGCGCTGACCCAGGGCATCGCGACGACCGGCCTGAAGTAGGACCTAGAAGAGGGAGAACACGGATGCCCGGCATCGAGGAGGTCGAGCTGTTGGAGTTCGACCACACCGTGCGGTTCGGCTATGACAGCAGGGGAAACCGCCTGCGTGACGAGGTGGTGCCGTGCCGGACGACGCGACGGTTCGCGGTCCGCGTCCGGACCGGTGACGGGCTCGAGGGCAACTACGTCGTGCTGTGGAGTGCCCCGCCGTACGCGATCGCGCAGGTCGCGGCGGAGGCGCAGGCGATCCTCGGACGCGACATCTTCGAGCGGGAACGGATCTGGGACCAGGCCAACGCCTCGCTGGCGAAGACCGACCGGATCGGTGCCGGCGCGATCGACATCGCGTTGTGGGACGCGGCGGGCAAGGCTGCCGGACTGCCGATCGCCTCGCTGCTCGGGCGGTTCCGCGACCGGTTGCCGGCGTACGCGAGCACGGTCACCGCTGGCCGCGGGCTCGGCTCGCTCGCCGGGCCGGACACCTATCGCGACTTCGCGGCCTGGTGCGCCGACGCGGGGATCCCCGGCTTCAAGCTGCACGGGCCCGCCAACGGTTCGGCGCGCGACGAGATCGCGGCGTTGCGCGCGGCCGCGGAGGGCTCGGCCGGTCGTACCCACGTGATGACCGATCCCGGAAACTCGTTGCGTACGGTCGCGGACGCGCTCGCGCTCGGGCGGGCCTGTGACGAGGTGGAGGCGTTCTGGTGGGAGGACCCGATGCGCGGCGACGCTCCGTTCGGGCACAAGATCCTGCGGGAGAAGGTGAAGACACCGTTGCTGTTGACGGAGTTCGTGCGTGGACTGGAGCTGCGCACAGCCGTTGCCCTGCAGGGCGGAACCGACATGCTGCGTGCCGATCCAGAGCTCGACATGGGCATCACCGGCGTGATGAAGACCGCGCATGTCGCCGAAGGGCTGGGCATCGACGTGGAGGTGCATGCGTCCGGGCCCGCGCAGCGGCACTGCATGGCGGCGATCCGTAACACCAACTACTACGAGCTCGGGCTGCTGGATCCGGACAGCGGGAATCCACTGCACCCACCGGTCTACGCCGACGGCTACGGTGAAGAGGCGTCGGCGGTGGGCGCCGACGGGTGCGTGGCGGTGCCTTCTGGTCCAGGGCTGGGAGTCACCTATGACTGGGACTGGCTGTACGCGCACGAGGTCGAGAGGAAAGTGTTTCGTCGATGACTCAGGGGCACACGCTGCGATACGCCGTCAACTGTTCGATCCTGTTCACCGAGCTGCCGTTGCTCGAACGGCCGGCGGCCGCGAAGGCGGCGGGGTTCGATGCTGTGGAGTTCTGGTGGCCGTGGCCGGACTCGCCCGTGCCTCCGGACGGCGAGGTGGACGCGTTCGTACGTTCGGTACGTGACGCGGGCGTCTCGCTGGTGGGGTTGAACTTCGCTGCCGGTGACCTGGCCGGGGCGGATCTCGGGATGGTGTCGGTTCCGGGGCGGCTCGGTGAGTTCCGGGACAACGTCGACGTCACTGTGGGGATCGGCGAGCAGCTGGGGTGCCGGGCGTTCAACGCGTTGTACGGCGTGCGGCTCGACGGCGTTTCGCCTTACGAACAAGACGATCTGGCGGTGGCGAACCTGCGGCTGGCGGCCGCGGCGGCGGGACGGATCGGCGGCACGGTGCTGGTCGAGCCGGTGAGCGGGCCGAAGCCGTATCCGTTGCGTACGGCGGCGGACGCGGTTGGTGTGCTCGACCGGGTGGGGTCGCCGAGTGCGGGCTTGCTTTGCGACCTCTATCACCTGTATGTGAACGGCGACGACCTGGACGCGGTTGTCGCTTCGTACGCGGATCGGGTTGCGCACGTGCAGATCGCCGACGCGCCCGGGCGAGGTGAGCCCGGCAGCGGCGAGATCGACCTGGACCGTTACCTCGGATCGCTGCAGCGGGCGGGCTATGCCGGGTGGGTCTCGCTGGAGTACAAGCCGAGCACGGGGAACACGACGGAAAGCCTGGCCTGGTTGGAGAAGGGGCGGTCGGCATGACAACGGTGGGATTCATCGGACTCGGCATCATGGGGTTGCCGATGGCGCGGAACCTCGTCGCGGCCGGGTTCGACGTGGTGGGCTACAACCGGAGCGCGGAGAAGATCGAGCGGTTCGTGTCGTCGGGCGGCGGGCGCGGGGCTTCGAGCATCGCGGAGGCGGTGGCCGGGGCATCGGTCGTGGTGACGATGTTGCCGGACTCACCGGACGTCGAGGCGGTCATGCTCGGCTCGGACGGGGTGTTCGCGCACGCGGCCGAGGGCACGCTGGTCATCGACATGAGCACGATCCGCCCCGACGTGTCTGCACGGCTGGCCGCCGACGGCGGCGAGCGTGGCCTGCGCGTACTGGACGCTCCGGTCAGCGGTGGCGAGCAAGGTGCAATTGACGGAGCGCTGTCGATTATGGTCGGCGGCGCCGCCGACGCGTTCGAGGCGGCCCAGCCGGTCTTCGACGCCGTTGGCAAGACGATCGTCCACGTCGGCCCGGCCGGCGCCGGCCAAACCGTGAAGGCGGCGAACCAGCTCATCGTGGCTGGCACGATCGAGCTCGTCGCCGAGTCGATCGTGTTCCTCGAAGCCCAGGGCGTCGACACCGAGGCCGCGGTGCGTGTGCTCGCAGGTGGCCTCGCCGGCAACGCGATCCTCGACCGCAAGGCAGCGGCCATGCTGGCCCGACGGTTCGAGCCGGGATTCCGGCTGGAGCTGCACCACAAGGACCTGGGAATCGTGCAGTCCGCCGCCCGAGAGGCAGGCGTGGTGACCCCGCTGGGCGCGCTGGTCTCCCAACTCGTAGCCGCCCTCGTCGCCCGCGGCGACGGCGGACTGGACCACTCAGCGCTGCTGAAGCTCGTGGAGGAGCTGTCCGGCCGATCGCCGGACAGCCGGGACTAGGCCTGCAGGGCTGCCGAGAAACCGGTTTCTGTCGCGGCCGCGCTCCGGCCCGTGGGGCCTTCCTGCGGCGGTGGTTGGCCGCTGGGAACCGGTTTCTGGCGTGCCGGCCTGGCCGCTGCGGCCCTTCGGCCGCGCGTCGGATCGGCCGGGTCTCGGGCCCGCCGGCTGTCGAGAAACCGGTTTCTGGTGCGGCCGTGCCAGCTTCGGCCTTGGGCCTGTGGCTGGTGCTGGTCGCAGGGAACCGGTTTCTTGCGCGTGGTGCTTGCTCAGAAGCCCGCTTGCACAGAAGCCCGCTTGCACAGAGGGCGGCTTGCACAGAGGCCCGCTTGCGCTGAGGGCTCGTTGGGCTGGGAGGAACCGGTTTCTGGCGCGCGCCGCGCTGGCCACTGCGGTCATCCGGCCGTGCGCCCGTCAGGCGACGGTCGAGGTTAAGAGCCGCAGGCACGGTGGAGAACCGGTTTCTGGAGAGACTATGGCATCGGTTGTAGGCCTGTGGCGAACGGCTGGCTGCCGGGGAACCGGTTTCTAGCGTGCCGCACTGGCCGCTGCGGCCCTTCGGCCGCGTCGGATCGGCCGGGTCTCGGGCCGCCGGCTGCTGAAACCGGTTTCTGATGCGGCCCGCTCGGCCCGTGGTCCTGAGGCGGGTGGCTGGCTGCGGGGAACCGGTTTCTGTTGCGGCCGTGCCAGCTTCGGCCTTGGGCCCGTTGCTGGTGGAGGGGAGCCGGTTTCTTGCGCGTGGTGCTTGCACAAAGGCCCGCTTTCACAGAAGCCCGCTTGCACAGAGAACCGCTTGGGCTGAGGGCGGCTTGGGCTGCGGGAACCGGTTCCTGGCGCGCGCCGCACCGGCCACTGCGGCCGTCCGGACGCAGGGCTAGGCAGCCGATTGCAGCGTGGGGTAGTCGGTGTAACCGGTTTCTCCGCCGACGTACATGAACTCGGTTCCGCGCAGTTGGTTGAGCGGCGCTCCCAGCTGGATGCGTTCGACCAGGTCGGGATTGGCGATGAACGCGCGGCCGAGGGCGATCAGGTCGGCGCCGGCGGCGAGTAGCCGCCCGGCCTCGGGGACGCCGCCGTCTGCGGGGAACGGCCCGGGCCATGGCAGCGCCGGGTTGGCGATCAGCCTGCCCTGCCAGTGCTTGCGGATCCGCTGGTAAACCGCATCGTCCGGGTCGGCGAAGACGACGTGGACGTAGGCCAGCCCGCTCCCCGCCAGCGCGTCGATCAGCGTTGCGTAGATGCGGGCGGTGTCGCCCTCGTCGATGCCGTTCACGGTGTTGCGGGGTGAGATTCGCAGGCCGACACGCTCCGGGCCGATCGCCGCCGCCACGGCCTCGAGAACCTCGACGGGGAACCGGTTTCTGGCCGTGAACGAGCCGCCGTAGGCATCCGCACGGTGGTTGGTGTTCTGCGAGAGGAACTGGTGGAGAAGGTGTCCGTTGGCGGCGTGCACCTCGACCCCGGCGAAGCCCGCCGCGACCGCGTTGCGGGCCGCCTGGGCGAAGTCGTCTATCGTCTGCGCGATCTCGCCGGTGCTCAGCTCATGAGGAACGACCGACGGCCGCCGGCCGCTCGGCGTGTGGATCTCCTCCGGCAGCCGGATCGGCGACGGCGCCACAGGGAGCAGGCCACTGGTCTCGGGATGACCGTTGCGTCCACCGTGCTGCAACTGGACGAAGGCCCTCCCGCCCGCCGCGCGCACGGCGTCGTTCACCCGCCGCCAGCCGTCGACGTGGCTCGCGGTGTGGATCGCCGGGATGTTGGGATACGTCTGCCCGACCGCGTTCGGAGTGGTGCCCTCAGCGATGATCAGCCCGGCGGACGCGCGCTGGGCGTAATAGGTGGCCATCAGCGGGGTCGGCGTACCATCCGCGGCGGCTCGGGTACGCGACATCGGCGCCATGACCAGGCGGTTCGGAAGCTGGAGCGGACCCAGCCGGGCGGGCTCGAGGAGGCGGGAAACTGCCGAGGAGTTCGTCATGCTGACACGGTAAAATCTGACACCAGTGTCAGCTTCAAGTCTTTGGCCGGGCGAGGTGATGTTCCGTGCGGATCGGTGAGCTGGCGGCGCGCACCGGCGTGAGCGAGCGCTCGCTGCGCTACTACGAGGAGCAGGGCCTGCTGGTGTCCACGCGAACGTCGGGCGGCCAGCGCCAGTACCCCGGCCTGGCGGTCGACCGGGTGATTCGTATCCAGGAGCTCTACGCCGCGGGCCTGAGCAGCAAGAAGATCTTCCAGATCCTCCCGTGCATGCGCGACGCCGACGGCGGCCCGTCGGAGATCGCCACTCCGCAACTGGTCACTGATCTCACCGAGGAGCGGGAACGGATCGACCGGATGATCTCCGACCTGATCCGCTCCCGCGACGTCCTGGACGACGTGATCGACACAGCTGCGAGCGCCGGGGCGCAGGGCACCGACCCGCCGAGCTGAGACCAGGCACCTACGAGCTCAGCCGGCCAGCTTGAACGCCAGGATGGTCTCCCACTTGCTGGTGTCGGGCTGTACGTCCGGGTCGGTGTCGTAGATCTCGAGACGGCAGGCCCAGGCATCGCCGGCCTCAACGTCGTGGCGGTCCCACGTGACGTCGGCCGCGGTGCCCCATTCGAGCAGCGCGACCGTCGCCTTGAACAGGCCCTTCCCCCGGACCGGCCCGGTGTAGGTCAGCGTCGCGAACCGGCCGGCGGGCAGCGTGCCGCCCTCCACCCGGTCGTCGCCGTCGACGGGCTCGGCGACCGGGATGCCGACGGTGAGCTGCATGTCGCCTTCCATGTTGATGACGTCGTACCGGAAGAACGGTGCGCCCGCGGGCTCGACGCCGTGCTGCCCGAGCCAGCCGAACAGCTCGCCGATGAGCGGCGGAGCGGACCGGCCGATCGCCCGCATCGGACAGGTGACGCGGATGCCGGCGTACGGCTGCGCAGGGCGCTCGACGATGGTCGGATCGGTGATCACGTTGTTTCTCCTGTTTCCTACGTCCTGTTCTACACCGGTTCGTCGCGGCCGAGGACTGCGTTGCGGACGGTCTCCGGAACGGTCAGCCGCTTGTCCTCGCGGTAGAGCGCGGTCAGCTCGCCGATCGTGGCGTCGGGCTCGTGCGTGAGGGCGGCCGCGCGGTCGAACAGCCCGTTCAGCTCGTCGTCGATCTGGTCCTGTGGGCCGGGCATCGCACCCCAGACGTCCCAGGGCAGCATCTCCACGTTGTCGAGCGCCGCGACATCGCGCATGAGGTTGCCGGCGATCCACCAGAAACCGGTTTCTTTCATCATGCTGAGGCCGAACTTGGCGGCATCCGCGGCTCCGTTCCGGCACTGCGACCAGGCGTCGCCGGCCACGAGAAACCGGTTTCGCGGTACGTCCATGAGGTCGAAGTCGATCGGGAACATCGCGCGCTGCACTTCGTCGATCTGGGCGTCGGCGAGGTGCCAGGCCTGGTCAGCGGCATTCCAGTACTCGCAGACCCAGTGGTCCTCGTAGGAGTTCGTGCCGAAGTAGCCGCCGAAGCCGCAGCGCGCGCGGGCCGGGACGCCTTTGGTGCGCAGCATCGAGACCAGCAGCACGGTGAAGTGCCGGCAGTTGCCGGAGATGCGCTCGCCCGGATCACGCGGCTCGGTGAGCGGGCGGCCGTCCGTCGCCACGATCCGCTCCAGCACCTGTTCGATCCGGCGGAAGTGCACCGGTGCGCGGTCCTCGGCGGAGAGGTTCACGCCGTACGCAGGTGCGATGTGCTCGTGGATCAGCAGCCCCTGGGCCACCGCCGCCAGCCCGGCGACGGAGTCGGGCAGGCCGTCGTACAGCCCGGCGTACCTGCCGGGCGAGGTCATCTGGGCGGTGCGGGCCCAGCTGTCATTCGTCATGCCGGAAGTGTGGGGTCTGCCCCAGGGGCAAGGTCAACGGCTCGCCGTCCAGCCGATGCCGGGCTCACTCCAGGAGTGCCTCCAGTTCACCCCGCTGTGCGGCCGCCAGGTGCAGCGCGTGCACCGCCGACGTACGCGCGATCCACAGCAGCGCGTCATAGCGTTCGCCCATTCGGGTGGGTAAGTAGGCCGGCTCGGCCGGGTCGTAGACCACGCCGATCGCGCGGTGGGGGCGTTCGATGCGCAGCCATGCGGGCCACCTGTCGGCCTGGTCGGCGCGCGGGAACACGAACAGCGCGCGTTCCAGCCCGGCATCGGCCAGCAGCGCCTCCACCGAGCCGGCCCGGGCGGCGGGCACCGGCAGCACGGCCATCGACGCGCCTCGGCGGGGGGCCGCGAGCACCTCGCCCGCACCACCGGCGAACCCGACCGCGACGACCTGGTCCTGGCCGTACTTCTCCCGGATCAGCTGCCCGATGTTGAGCAGCCCTTCTGCGCCCATCGTGGTCGCCCGCGCGTCGCCGACGTGTGTGTTGTGCGCCCACACCACCGCGCGCGTCCCCACGCCGTGGAACGCCCGCAGCCGTTCGAGCATCACGAGCATGTGCTCGTCGCGGTCGTTCCATGCGGAGGGCCTGCCCGCCAGCATCGAACGGAAGTACGCCGCCGCCCCAGGCCGCAGCGCGATGTTGAGCACGTCGTCGAACGTCTCCCACCGATTCTTCAGAACGGTGGGCCGCCAGGAGTCGTGCATCCGCAGCAGCGCCTCGACGATCTCGTCGGTGAGGTCCGGGGGCGCCAGCCGGCCACCCCGCTGGTAGTCGTCGAGCACCTCGCCGACCCGGCCCGGCATCCGCTTGTCGAGTACGCCCACGACCTCCCGCGTCGACGCCCACAACGGATAGCCCTCGAGGCCGTACCAGCCCACTCGCCGCTGGTCAGGCAGTTCGGCGTTGTGCTGTCGCAGCCAGCGGCAGAAGTCGGCCGTCTCGTGGTTCGACCACAGCCAGCTCGGCCAGGCCCGCGCGCCGTCGAGTACAGCCAGCGGGTCGCCGGGCTCGGCCAGCGTCACGCTGCGGTGGACTCGCCAGCAGGCCGGCCAGTCGCCTTCCACCCCGACCAGTCCGAAGCCGAGTTCGGCGATCAGCCGTTGCGTCAGCGCCGAACGCCAGGCGTAGAACTCGTGCGTGCCGTGGCTCGCCTCCCCAATCAGTACGTAACGCGCGTCGCCGATCCGCTCCAGCAACGGGTCCAGGTCGCGTGCGGCGTCGAGCGGCAGCGCGCTGTCCCGGATCTCGTCGGTGTCCGTCACAACGCACCCCGCCTTCTGCGGTGTCAAATGCCTCGCGGCAACTAACCCCAATCTTCCCCGCAGAGTAGGCGGTTAGGCAGCGTTTCGCGTTGAATACCGTTCAGTACAAGCGAATCGTCGGACGATAGTCGTCGAGCCAGAGCGCGAGCTCGATGAACTGCTGCAGTCCTTGCCGGTCGGAGTGCGAGAGCGAGGTCGCCTGCCGGCCGACCGTGTCGCTCAGCCAGTCCTTGCGAACCAGGTCGAACACCTCATGCTCGGGCGAACCGAGCAACTCCGCGGCCTGCTTCTGCAGCATCGCGACATAGCGCGGGTCGGGCGTCGCGGGATAACCGCTCTTGGTCCGCTGTACGACCGACTCCGGCAGCAGGTCGGCGACCGCACCGCGCAGCAGGCTCTTCTCCCTGCCGTCGTAGGTCTTCAGCGACCATGGCGTGTTGTAGACGTACTCCACGAGCCGGTGGTCGCAGAACGGCACCCGCACCTCGAGCCCGACCGACATGCTGATCCGGTCCTTCCGGTCGAGCAGGTGCCGCACCGAGCGGGTGAGGTGCAGGTTGCAGATCTTGCGCATGCGGTACTCGAACTCGCTCTCGCCGTCGAGCCGCCGGATGCCGGCGACCGCCGTGGCGTAGGTGTCGGCGGTGTACGCGTCCAGGTCGAGCGCCTTGCGGAACTCCGGCGTGAACCGGCTCCGCTCGGCCGCGTTGTGCTTGGCGTAGTGCGCGTCCCAGGGGTACTCGTCGGCCTGCTGCGCCACCGGGTCGAAGAACTGCGTGTACCCGCCGAACACCTCGTCGGCCGACTCGCCCGACAGCGCCACCGTCGAATGCTCGCGAATCGCCTTGAAGAGCAGGTAAAGCGAGGTATCGGTGTCGCCGTGGCCGGCGGGGATGTCGCGGGAGCGCATGGTCTGCAGCCGGACGGCCGGATCCGCGAGCTGGTCGGAGTCGAACACCAGCGTCTCGTGCAGCGTGCCCGACTTGGCGGCGACCTCCTCGGCGAACGGCGCGTCCTGGGTGAGCTGCGGCCGGCCCATCTCCCGGCCCTCGACGAAGCCCGCGTCGTAACCGGTGAAGTCGACGGCGAAGCTGCGGATCGTCTCGCCCTGCTCGGCGAGCTGCCGGGCGGCGATCGCGGTCAGCGCGGAGGAGTCGAGGCCGCCGGACAGCAGCACGCAGCGCGGCACGTCGGCGACGAGCTGCCGCGCCACGATGTCCTCGAGCAGCTCACGAACGCGGGCGACCGTGGTCGGCTGGTCGTCGGTGTGCGGCCGGGTCGAAAGCGACCAGTACGACTGCTCGCGCAGGCCAGACGCGTCGACCGTGACGATCGAGCCGGGCTTGACCTCGTACGAGCCCTGCCAGATGCCGAAGCCGGGCGTACGCATGTAGCCGAACATCTCGCGCAGCCCGTCGATCGTGATCGTGCGTTCTGTGAGCGGGTTGGCGAGCAGGGCCTTGATCTCGGAGCCGAACAGCACGCCGTCGCTGGTGGGGTAGTAGTAGAGCGGCTTGACGCCGAGCCGGTCGCGGACCAGCAGCAGCCTCTGGTCGCGGGCGTCCCAGATCGCGAACGCGTACATGCCGTTGAGCCGTTCGGCGGCCGCGGCGCCCCACTCGAGGTAGCCGCGGAGGACGACTTCGGTGTCGGAGCTGGTGGTGAACGTGTGCCCGCGCGCGACCAGTTGGGTGCGTAGCTCGGTGAAGTTGTAGACCTCGCCGGAGTAGACCAGCACGACCGGGCCGTCCGGCGTCTCGGCGCGCATCGGCTGGCGGCCGCCGGGCAGGTCGATGACCGCGAGACGGCGATGGCCGAGCGCGGCATGCGGGGCGAGCCAGACGCCCCTGTCGTCGGGGCCGCGGCAGGCCATCGTCTCGGTCATGGCGTCGAGCGTCTCCGCCTCGGCGCGTAGGTCGCGGTCGAATCCGATCCAGCCGGTGATTCCACACATGGGATTGCCTCTGCCTTGTCGGTACCTGTTCTACGGCCCATCTCCGTGCGCAAGTCAATACTGGTCCGTCACGCCGAGCTATGTCGCGGCAGGCTGTGGCCAATCTGGGATGAACATCTGCCGACCGGCGTGGTCGGCAATTACCTTCAGTCCTACGGGGTTCGAAGAGGAAGTTTTACATCCCGTCATGGGCATCGATGTAAAAGAGGGTTCACATGGATCACCCGGGTGCCGAATCCGGCCGTCGTCCGGTTCGCCGCAGCATCCTGAAGGCCGGTCTCGGCGCGGCCGCCGCCACGGTCGTCGGCGGTCAGCTCACCGCATCGCCCGCGTTCGCCGTACCCAGCGCGGACTTCCCCTGGATCATCGACTGCGACAGCTGGGGTGCTCGCCCGCCCGCGGGCGACGTCAGCCTCAGCGGAACGGCAACCAACAAGATCATCTGGCACCACATGGCGTTCCCGAACGTCACGGACTACTCCCGTGAGCAGGCGATCAAGCTGGCGAAGGACTGCCAGGACCTGCACATGGACGGCAACGGCTGGCTCGACACCGGGCAGCACTTCACGGTGAGCCGCGGCGGGTACGTGCTGGAGGGCCGGCACCGTTCGCTCGAGGAGCTGTCCGGCGGGAAGCCGCAGGTGATTGCCGCGCACTGTCCGGGCGAGAACGGGCGCGCGATCGGCATCGAGAACGAGGGCACGTACGTCACCGAGACGCCGCCGAACGCGCTGCTGAAGTCGCTGGTGAAGCTGTCCGTGGCGATCTGCCAGGAGTACGGCCTGAAGGCGCACGACATCTTCGGGCACTGGGACGCGCGGGAGACCGACTGCCCCGGCAAGGCGTTCTACGCGCAGTTCCCGATGCTGCGGCGGATGGTGCGCGCTGCCCTGGGTACCCGGCTGTCGACGATCCCTCGGCGGCGGTGGCCCGACACCTGGCGGTTCGTGGGCGGCCCGGTCGTCCGGGTGGCGCAGGGACTACTGAACGGGCGGGGCTACGCGCTGGCCGTGGACGGCGTCTTCGGCACAGCGACGGTCGCGGCGGTGCAGGACTGGCAGGCGAAGAACGGCATCCCGGTCGACGTCGACGCGACGCTGACCGCGCCGACCTGGGAGACGCTGGCACCGGACCTGCGCGCGGGCGCGACCGGGCCTGCGGTGAGCGCATTGCAGCTGATGCTGACGCGGAAGGGCTTCCTGGCGACGGCCAGCAACACCTACGACGACGCGACGGCGACAGCGGTGAAGGGCCTGCAGCGGCTGCACGGGCTGGACCGCACAGGCAAGGCCGACAAGGCCACGTGGTGCGCCGCGGTGGGCGGCGTCGTGCGGGAGTCGTTCGAGGTCTGACCTGCCGGCTCCGTAGCCGGACTGCGAATGACCACGTTAACCACGCTTTTAGCTGGTTAACGTGGTCATTAGCGCTTCGCCACGCCAGTGGGTGCTTCGCCACGTCCCGGGGCGTGGTTAACCCGCTGATTGCGTGGTTAACGTGGTCATTCGCGCGCGCAGGGGATCGGTGGCTCAGCGGCGGCTCGACTCCGGGGCGAGGTCGGAGTCGGTGTCCATTCGCGGGCCGGGCTGGTCCGGCGTGTCCGCGGGCATCGGGGTGACGGTCGGGCGGTCGGCGTGCTGCCCGGGTGGCGGGTCCAGCCGCGCGTCCATCATGTCGCCGCGGCGACGCTCGCCGGTCGCCTGCTCCGGCAGTTCGATCACGTCCGTCTCGGCGCAGTGCACGACGCTGCCGTGCTCGGTGATGAGGTCGGCCTCCCGCTCGTCGGCCCAGCGGCCGCCGGTGGCGAGATACCTGAAGTAGTGGATTCCTGGCTCGACGGTCACCGACACCTGGCGGACGTCGTTCTCCGACATCAGCATCTGGTGCAGGCCGGCGCGCCAGCCGTTGAAGTCTCCGACGACGCTGACCTCACCCGGCGGATCGTGGGCGGGCAGGCTGAACGTCAGCTGTGTCTGTCCGTTGGGTAGCAGCTCGCGGTGTAGCACTGGTCTGGTCCTGTCTTTTCGGCCGCCGGACCCGCATCCCGGTTTCGTACGGGTCCGCTGTCGGGCCATGTACCCAGAAAACGTCAGAAGATGTGACATTCCTGCTCGAGCAGACCCCAGACCGTGCTCGCGTGGAACACGCCGTCGGCCTCCAGGGAGTACTCCCTCCGGACGCCTTCCCGCTGGAAGCCCAGCCGTTCCAGCAGGCGTACCGAGCGCACGTTGTCGGCGATCGTCTCGGTCTCGATCCGGTGCAGGCCGAGCTCGGTGAAGCCGAACGCGACGATCGCCGCCATGCCTTCGTACGCGAGCCCGCGTCCCCAGTGAGTACGGGCCAGGTCGTACCCGATCTCGGCGCGCCGGTGGAAGCGGTTCCAGTAGTTGACGGTGAACAACCCGACAGCCCGATCGTCGGGCCGGACGGTCACCGCCCACGGGATCTGCTCGCCGGCGGCGAATCCCGCCCGCAGCTGCTCGATCAGGGCCGTGGCCTCGGCGACGTCGCGCATCGGCTCGGAGTTGAAGTACTGCGCAACCGGATCGCTACGAAAGGCATACATATCCGCGGCATCCGAAGGTATCCACTCACGAAGCACCAAACGATCCGTGGTGAGGACCGGAAACCCCGAAAAATCGAACATGGCTTGGCGTAGGGTCCCCTTCTGATGTCGATTCGAATGGTGGGAGGAGCGCTCGAAATGCGCGCATTCGAAGACTACTCACAGCAGTCCGTGTATTCCGATCCTGGTAAATATGCGACCTTGCTCGACCCGTTACCAACCGATATCCGCGCGTTGACCGCTGTCGTCCGGAATGTCCTCGTTCACTATCGTGCGGCCGGATTCGAGTTCGAGGGAAAGCGATTGGCGGAGATCGACAGCCGCTGGGTGGAGCAGATCCTCGACACCGACCAGAGCCGGCACGGCATGCCGCTCAGCGAGCCGCGCGGGCAGTACGAACGGGTGGCGACCTGCTGCCGTGACTTCACGTTGCTGACCGTCGCCGCGTTGCGGCACCAGGGTGTGCCGGCTCGCAGCCGGGTGGGCTTCGCGGAGTACTTCACGCGCGATTTCGGCAACGACCACGTGATCGTCGAGTACTGGAACGGCGACCGCTGGGTCTTCACCGACGCGGAGCTGGAGGCCGGCGAGCAGCTGCCGTTCGACCCGGCCGACATTCCTTACCTGGTTGGTGCCAAGCCGGAGTCGACGCCGCACTTCCGGACGGCGGCGCAGGCCTGGACCGCGTTCCGCGCGGGCGAGCTGGACGCCGACCGCTACGGCGTCGCGCCGGACCTGCCGTACCGCGGCGACTGGTTCGTCCGCAACTACGTCGTCATGGAGCTGGCGCACCGGCAGCGGGACGAGCTCCTGCTGTGGGACAACTGGGGCGCGATGGGCAACGACCTGTCCGGTGACCTCGGCCTGATCGACGAGATCGCCGCCCTGCTGCTGGCCGCCGACGACGGTGACGAAGCGGCCGAACGTGAGCTGGCCGAGCGCTATGCGTCCGACTCCGCGCTGCGCCCCGGCGAGCGGGTAATCTGCACCTCGCCGACCGGCGTCCTCGCGCGCATCGACCTGACCACGCGGCAGCCGGCCATCTAGCTGTTATTCGGGTCTGGGAGAGGCGTCGCGGGCGTTGAGCATTCCGATCGACACGCCTGCTGTACTGGGGTGGCTGAGTAACCGGTTTCTCGGCGCGGACGTGCTCGGGACTCGCGTGCTCGCACGCCGCCGGCTCACCGGTGGGGTCGCGTCGCCGCTGGTCGAGCGGGTCGACCTCGGCGTCGAACTGGCCGGTGGACGGACGGAGGCGGTGGCCGTCCTGGCCAAGCGCGCCTCGCGGGGCGAGCTGGTCGCGATGCGAGAAATCGGTTCCCCACCCGAGCTTCCGACGTTCCCGGAACTCATCGACTCGGGCCGGGACGAGGCTGGCCCGTGGTTGCTGATGCCGTTCTATCCGGGCGAGCCGCTCAGCTGGGATGCCTCGCCGCCCGACCAGGTGTACGCCGACCTGGCCAGGCTGCACGCCGGCTGGCTCGGCCGGACCGACGAGCTGCCGGCGGACGTGCCGCGCGTCGACGCGGAGTTCTGCCGGCGCACGTTGCTCGAGTTCGCCTCCGACTCGCTCCGCCGGGCGGCGCGAGCAGCCGACGGACCCAGCCCGGTCCACGACCGCGGGCTGGAGTGCTTGCGCCGGTGGGGGAACGACGCGCTGCTCTACGAAGGGCTGTCCCGCCTGCCGGTGACGTTCCTGCACGGAGATGTGTACGGGCTGAACGTCCTGGTCGCCGACGGCCGGCCGCCGCGCCTGGTCGACTGGGGCAGCGCCCGGGTCGGCCCCGCGATGCTCGATGTCGCGGTCGGCCGTGGAACGGGTAGTGGGCTGCGGGCGTACTCGCGCAGCTGGCAACAGGCAACCGGAACACCACTTGACTCGCCCCTGTTCGAGCTCGACCTCGCCTGGTCGACCTGGTTCACCTGCGGCATGTTCGTCGGCGCCGTCGCCGAACGCGCCGGCCCCACCCCAGCCGCCACAATGCTGGACGAGGGCGAAGCCGCCTACCAGCGGCTGGCCGCACTGCTCAGCTGAGCACCCGAACGGCCGGGACGCCGGCCGGCCAGGCTTGAGCGTGCGGGTGCTGCGCTCGAGTTCGCCGAGCGAGGTGGCCGGGTGGGCTGCGCTGCCGAGCTGAGCCGCTGAACGGGCCGGCTCAGCTTTCGTGGGCGAGTGCCTTCAGGTTGTCCCGCAGGCCCGACTCGAAGGCTTGTTCGCCGTGGTCGTGGGCCCAGACGATCATCCACACCGCCGACAGCGCGTACGAGCCGCGCATGAGGGCGAGCTCGTCCTCGGTCGGGACCCGGCCGTAGCCGTCGAGGAAGGCGTCGCGGAGGTCGGGGCGGTCGCGCCAGTAGCCGTAGTGCAGCCGCGCGATGTCGTTGACCCATACCTCCGGCGTGGCCCATTCGAAGTCGATCACGTGGACGCGGAGACCGCCGCCATCGGAGGAGGAAGAGATCAGCCAGTTGCGTGGCGTGTAGTCGAGGTGGCAGGGCACTCGAACCGGCGGCGGCAGTCCTTCCAGCGCACGCAGCGACCCGTACGCGAAGTCGAGCTCGGCAGCATCGAGCAGCGACGCGGCCCGCGGTGTCCACGACTCCAGCTCGGCCAGCTTCTCCGCCGCGAAGTCGTCCCACACCGGCAGGGCCTCTGCCGAGTGCAGCCGGCGCAGTACGCGGCCCGCGTCCTGGTGTGCCGAGGCCCCGGCGGCGTAGTCGAGCGCGCCCGGCACCGCGGAAAGCAGCAGCACCCCCAGCTTGTCGTCGTACGCGCGCAACGCCGGCGCCCGATCGCCCAGTGCCGGCACCCAGCGAAGGTACGCCGTGCGCTCCCTCTCGTACTGCTCCGTCCGCGCCGGCCGCTTCACGAACCACTGAAGCCCGTCCGCGGAACGCAGCGCCAGGACCTGGGAGCCGCCGTGTCCCCACGACTGGTCGCGTTCGAGCCGGCAGGGCCCGACGGCGCGCTCGACGAACGCCGCGAGCTCCGCATCCATCGGCATCGCCGTCAGGCCGACCTCGACGCCTGCGACCGCAGGTGCTCCAGCTGCTGCAAAGCCCCCGCACACCGGCACTCCGGATCGTCGGTGCACAGCAGCGCCGCGGGATCCTCGCCGATCAGCCGTTCGGTCACCGCGAGCACGTCGTTGACCTTGACCCGCCGCGCCCGGCACTCGCCGATCGTCGTCTCGGCGGTGTACGGACGCAGCTCCGGCTCGATCTCGTCGAAGCGGTGGCTCTCACCCGACACGTTCGGCAGCTCCGACCACACGCCGGGCGCGGTCTTGGCGTACCGGAAGAACCGGCCGCGGCCCAGCCGCTGCTCGGCCAGGTGAATCGTCGTACTGGACGTGTGACCCGCCCCGAGCAGGAGTACGTCACCGTCCAGTGCCGCCAGCTCCTCGAGAGGACCGAGCGGCCAGTCCGGCCGCTGCGCCTCGATCAGCCGCCGCGCGTGCGTGCCGACCGCGAGGTACGAGAACAGCGGATGCGCACCACGCTCGTGGGCGAACGAGGCCCGCAGGGTTTCCGCGATCGTGCCGAGCCATCCGGATACCGGCAGGTCAGGCGTGTACGGAACCGCTCGGTCCAGCGCGGCTTCGAACGCGTCCCAGTCGGCGGCGTTGTGGTAGGAGTTGCGCGGCCGGACCAAACCCGGCGGAGCCGGCACCACGACAGAGTCCCAGGCACCGGCCGCGATCAGCACCGTCCCGCAGACGTCGACCAGCGCGCGGCAGACTGCCTCGGCGCCACCTTCGACGTACCCGAACGACTTCAGCGACGCGTGCACGATCACCGCCGACGACTGGTCGAGTCCGAGCCGGCGTAACCCGTCGGCGATCTGCGACTCGGTGACGCTCATGCCGGCCTCCGCAGCGTCAGCGACTGGAAGCGGTAGTCGTCGGCGCCGACCACGTGGAAGTCGACGATCTCGAACGCCTGCGCGGCGAACGCCTGGATCTGCTCGTCGCTCCGCCAGGAGAAGAACCGTGGCGGCACGTGGCTGTCCCAGTCGGCGACGCCCTCGCCGGACTTGCCGCCGTACACACCGAGGAAGAACAGCCCACCGGGCACCAGCAGTCCGGCGATCGCGGACAGCACCTCCGGCAGGTCGGCGTTGGGCACGTGCAGCAGGCAGTTCATCGCGTAGACCGCGTCGAACGACGACGGTGGGAAGTCCAGGTGCAGGAAGTCCATGACCTGCGCGTCGATGCCCTTCGCGCGGCACCGCTCCACCATCTCCGGCGACAGGTCGGTGGCCCGCACGTCGAGTCCCGCATCGAGGAAGTACGAGCTGTCCTGCCCGGTTCCCGCACCGACCTCGAGCAGCCGGCGCGCGCCCTCGGCACGCAGCCGTTCCAGGAACGCCGAACGTTGGGCGAGCTTCCAGTCGCCCTTCTCCACAGTGTCTCGGGTGGCCGCGCCGCCGTCGTATGACGTACGCAAGCTCGCCAGCAGGTCGTCGTATCGAACCTCGGCCGAGTCCGGTTCCACAGATTCCACGTGCGTCAACCTAACCTGTCCCGCGGAAGGCCTTCCAATGCCTTGCCGAGCGGGTCCGGCCGGTCCTGTTCCGGCTCCGGAAACCACCCTGGAAACGGCAGAAACGCGGCTGCCCGAGCGTTACCGCCCGAGCAACCGCGTTCCTTATGGCGAACAGTCCTCAGATCACATCGACCCGAGGGAGTGTGGACGTTCTCAGTCGTCCATGCCGGCGTCGACGTCGCCGATGTCACCGGCGTCGCGAGCGGTCGCGTCGGCGAGGCAGACCGCGGCCGACGGAGCGCCGATGTAGGCACCGCTGACCATCTTGCCGGCGCCGCCGACGCCCTCGGCGCCACCCTCGTTCCAGTCTTCCCAGGCAGCCTGGGTCTTCGGCGAGCTCACGGGGCTGCCGAGCTCCAGGACGCTCGACGGGGCACCGATCCAGGCGCCGCTGACCAGCTTGGCGGCGCCGCCACCGAGCTCCGCGGAGCCGGTGTCCCAGTTGTTCCAGCCGCGGTCCATCAGGTCGCAGGACGAGGGGTTGTAGTCGCCCGACGGCGTGGCGGCGGACGCGGTGCCCATGGTCATCGCGAACCCCGCGACCGCGATGCCCGCGACGAGCAGCAGCTTACGAACGCTGTTGCGCATGTGTGTGTATCTCCTTGGTTGTCCGGGCCCAGGCAGCCGAAGCCCCTCGTAGCCCCTTTGCTCCAACGGGTGGGCGACGCTCGAGCATGTCGCCCGCGAACCGAACGTAGCCATATGCGCACATAAAGTCAAAAAACATCTCGGCGTGCCGCAAATCGGACGTATCGAATCGGCGCTGGAACGTCGGGGAAAGGCCCGCACAGAGCGTGACAGTCGCACGAAACAGCAGGTGGGAGAGCCCTCGGCCGGATTGAACCGCCCGAAGCCCTCCCACCTCACCAAGGTCAGCTGACGTCAGCTGACTGGGGCGCGGCTGCCGGCCACCGGCTCGGCCTCAGCTGACGCCGACCAGGTCGACCACGAAGATCAGGGTCTCGCCGGGCCGGATGGCGCCACCGGCGCCGCGGTCGCCGTAGCCCAGGTGCGGCGGGATGACGAGCTTGCGCCGGCCGCCGACCTTCATGCCGGCGACGCCCATGTCCCAGCCCTTGATGACCCGGCCCGCACCCAGCGGGAACTCGAAGGTGGACCCGCGGTTCCAGGAGGCATCGAACTCCTCGCCGGTGGACCAGGACACGCCGACGTAGTGGACCTCGACCGTCTGGCCCTTGGCCGCCTCCGGGCCGTCGCCAACCGTGATGTCGGTGACGTCCAGCATCGGGGGCGGGTTGCCGTCGGGCCGGTCGATCTCAGGTCGCTCGAGTGCCATGTGCTTGCTCCCAGTTTCGTTGAGTGGAACGAACCGTCCACGTTAGTCGGCGACGGGGTTGACCGCGGCAGGTGGCGCGTTTACGTTCGCGGCAAACCCCTCCCGGCAGAGGAGGTACGTGGCGATGACCGGCAGAGCTCGACTGAGAGTCGCAACCACCGCCGTGATGGTCGGAGCGCTCGCGCTGGCCGGGTGCGGCGGAGACGACAGTACGTCTCCCGGCGCCGCCGGCAAGCCGCTGCGGATCGGGATCTCGCTGTCGTTGACCGGCGACTTCGCCGACCCGGGCAAGGCGGCCAAACGCGGGTACGACCTGTGGGCGCAGGAGGTCAACAAGAAAGGCGGCGTCCTCGATCGGAAGGTCGAGCTGAAGATAGTCGACGACGCCTCGCAGCCCAACCAGGTCGTGACGAACTACCAGACCCTGATCACCAAGGACCGTGTCGACCTGGTCTTCGGCGGGTTCTCCACGCTGCTGACGGTGCCGGCCTCGCGAGTGGCGGCTCGCTACAAGTACGCCTATCTCGAGCCGGCCGGCGGTGGACCGAAGGTGTTCGAGCAGAAGCTCGGCAACCTGTTCTTCGTCCAGCCGGCGCCCGCGGTCAAGCAGGGTGACATCTTCGCCAGGTACATCCTGTCGCTGCCACCGGACCAGCGGCCGAAGACCGCGGCGTATCCCGCGCTGGACGATCCGTTCGCTTCTCCGATCGCAGAAGACGTACGCAAGCAGTTCGAGGCGGCCGGGATCAAGACGGTCTACGCGCAGATCTATCCCGCCAAGCAGACCGACCTCACGCCGGTGGTCTCGCGGATGGCCGCGGCCAATCCGGACGTCGTGGTCGCCGGCACGCAGGTCGAGGACGCGTACGCGATGGTCAAGTCGATGATCCAGCTGAAGTTCGCGCCGAAGTGGCTGTACATGTCGAACGGTGCGAGCTCGCCGGTGGAGTTCCCCGACAAGGTGGGCGCGGGGAACGTCAACGGTGTCTACACCTCCGGCGACTGGTTCCCTGCGACCAAGGCGTTCGGCAACGAGGCGTTCATCAAGGCCTACGTCGCCAAGTACGGCGGCGAAGCCGCGGGCATCGACACGACGTCGGCGGAGGCCTACTCGTGCGGAATGCTGCTGGAGCAGGTCGCGGAGAAGACCGGGAAGGTCGACAACGCGACCGTCATCGACTCGCTGCACTCCGGCACCTGGCGAACGCTGGTCGGCGACCTGTCGTGGGACGCGACCGGCGCGCCGAAGGGCTCGTACCTTCTGGTGCAGTGGATCGAGGGCAGGCTGACGCCCGTCTTCCCGGCCGACCAGGCGCAGCACGAGCCGCTCACCGACCCGCTCGCCTGGGCGGAGTGAAAGCCTGTGCACACGCTGATCCAGGCCGTCGTTCTCGGCGTGCTCATCGGTGGTGTGTACGCGTTGATGGCGTCCGGGCAGACGCTGATCTTCGGCATCATGCGCGTGGTGAACCTCGCGCAGGGTGCGCTGGTGGTCCTCGCGGCGTACCTCACGTTCACGCTGTTCACACAGCTCGGCATCGACCCGTTCGTGTCCGTGCTGATCACGACGCCGCTGTTGTTCGGCCTCGGAATGCTTGTGCAGCTGGCGTTTCTGCGGCCACTACGACACGAGGAGGCGGCCGACCTCTCGCTGCTCGTCACGTTCGCGGTCGCGCTCGGCATCGAGGGAGCGTTGTCGTTCGTCTATCTCACGACGTACCGCTCGATCCAGCCCGGCTACGAGGACGACAGCTGGCTGATCGCCGGGTTCCGGGTGCCTGTGGTGCGGTTCTACGCGTTCGCGTTGTCCGTCGTGCTGATCGTCGCGCTCGTGCTGCTGCTCAACCGGACGCGGCTGGGACATGCGATCCAGGCGACCGCGCAGAACCCTGTCGCCGCGAGGTTGCTGGGCATCGACACGAACCGGATCGCGGCGGTGGGCTTCGGGCTCGGTGCAGCCACGGCCGCGGCCGCCGGATCGGTCTACGGGCTGGTCTATCCGTTCAACTCCGGCAGTCACTACGACCTGATCGCCCGCATGCTCAGCATCGTCGTGCTCGGCGGGCTGGGCAGCGTCGGCGGTGCGGTGCTGGCCGCGATCGCGATGGGAGTGGTGTCGAGCGTCGTCGCGGTCGAGCTGTCGCCGATCTGGGGTGACTTCACGTTCTTCGTCGTACTGCTGGTGGTTCTGCTGCTGCGGCCGCAGGGCTTGTTCGGCGTACGGCTGCGGGGTGCGGCATGACGGTGCCGGGACCGGTCCGGGCCGCGGGCTTCGCCGGCGCGCTGGTGGCGCTGCCGTTCGTGCTGGGCGAGCACTGGCTGCTCAACATCGCGGTGTTCACGTTGCTGTACGCGGTGCTCGCCGTTGCCTGGAACCTGGTCGGCGGATACGCCGGCTACCCGTCGCTCGGGCACGCGGCGTTCTTCGGCGTCGGCGCGTACGCGGAAGCGTTGTACTTCCAGGATCACCCGTTGCTGACCAACGGATACGAGCCGATCCTGATCGCCCTGCCGATCGGTGTCGCGGTGGCGATCGGGTCGCTGCCGGTCGCCTGGATCGCGATGCGTACCCGGGCGGCGGTGTTCGCGATCGTCACGATCACGTTGTTGTTCGTCGTGCAGAGCCTGGCGTTCAACCTGCGCGGGGTGACCGGAGGCGCGCAGGGGCTCGCGATGCCGGTGCCACCGTTCGACCCCGACACGTTCGAAAGGCCCTTCTATTACTCGTTTCTCGGCCTGCTCCTCGTCGCGATGGCCGCGAGTCATGCGATCGCGCGCAGCAAGACCGGGCTGTTCCTGCTGGCCGTACGCGGTGACGAGGACAAGGCGTGCGGCGTCGGCGTGCCCGTCACGCTGGTCAAGCTCGCCGCGTTCGGGGTCTCGGTGCTGTTCACGGCCGCGGCCGGCGCGATCTGGGCGTACTACGTCTCGTTCATCTATCCGCAGTTCGCGATCGATCCGCTGATCACGATCGGCATGGTGCTGATGACATTCCTCGGTGGGCGCGCGACGTTGTGGGGGCCGGTGATCGGCGCGTTCCTGCTGGCGCCGGCGCAGCAGTATCTCGCCTATCAGTTCGGCGGTGCGCAGTTGTATCTGGTGGCGTACGCGGCGGTGTTCCTGCTGGTGATGCTGCTGTTGCCGCGCGGAATCCTGCCCACGTTGGCGGATCGGCTGGGGGTGCGGTTGTGACCACGCTGCTGGAGGTGCGCGAGCTGCGCAAGCGGTTCGGCGGGATCGCGGCGCTGGACGGTTGTTCGTTCTCCGTTGGCGAGGGCACGATCACGGGTCTGATCGGGCCGAACGGTTCGGGCAAGACGACCGCGTTCAACGTCGTCACGGGCTATCTGCGTAGGGACAGCGGCGAGCTCGCGTTCGCGGGCAGGCGGGTCGCGCGGCCGACGCCTGCGGGCATGTACCGGCGCGGGCTGGCTCGTACCTTCCAGCGGGCCAGGGTGTTCGGCGGCCTCTCGGCGCTGGAGAACCTCGTCGCGGCCGCCGGGCAGCCGAGATGGTCGGTGCTGACTCCGCGCGTACGCAAGGCCGAAGCCGAACGGGCGAAGGAGCTGCTCGCGGAGTTCGGGCTCGACCAGGTGACGGATCTGCCGGCCGGCAGCTTGTCGTACGGGCAGCGCAAGCTGCTGGAGTTCGCCGCTGTGCTGACGAGCAGGCCCCGGCTGGTGCTGCTCGACGAGCCGACGGCGGGCGTCAACCCGGTGCTGGTCGAGACGATGGAACGGCACATCCGTACCCAGCACGAGGCGGGAACCAGCTTCCTGGTGGTCGAGCACGATATGGGCCTGGTGGCGCGGCTGTGCGATCCCGTCATCGTGCTGGACCGGGGTGCCCGGATCGCGGAGGGTCCGATCGCTGCTGTGCAACGCGATTCCGCCGTCCTCGACGCGTATCTTGGGGAGTGATCTGGGGGTGCTGACGCTCGCGGGCGTGGTGGCCGGGTACGGCGCCGGCGACGTGCTGCGCGGCGTGTCGCTGGAGGTGGGCGACGGCGAAGTGGTGTGCCTGATCGGGCCGAACGGAGCCGGCAAGTCGACGCTGCTGGCGACGGTCAGCGGGCTGCTGCGGCCGAGGAAGGGCGAGGTCGTGTTCGACGGTGAGCTCGTCGACCGGCTGAGCACCCGGGAGCGGCTGGCGCGCGGGATCGTGCACGTACCCCAGGAGCACGGACTGTTTCCCGCGCTGACCGTGTGGGCGAACCTGCTGCTGGGCGCGTACATCCTGCGGGATCGGGCGGAGATCCGGCGGCGGGCCGAACGCGCGGCGGAGCGGTTCCCGATCGTGGCGCGGCGGCGGGCCGAGCGGGCGGGCAGCCTGTCGGGCGGTGAGCAGAAGCAGGTCGAGCTGGCCCGCTCGCTGATGCTGGAGCCGCGGCTGATCCTGCTGGACGAGCCGTCGATCGGGTTGGAGCCGCGGTCGCGGAGGTTGGTGTTCGAGTCGATCGGGCGCCTGGCCGGCGCCGGGCGGTCGGTGCTCCTGGTCGAGCAGAACGCGCGATCCGGGCTGGCGGTGGCCGACCGTGGCGCGGTGCTCGTGTCGGGAGCAGTCCGCTTGACTGGGACGGGCAGTGAGCTGTTGGCCGACCCTGATGTGGGCAGGCTGTACCTAGGTGCGGACGTAGGTAGGGAGGCAACATGAGCGACTCGGCGCTCCGGTTGGGGTGGATCGGCACGGGTCGGATGGGATACGCCATGGTCAGCCGCCTGTTGAGGGCGGGCCACGAGGTGGCGGTCTACAACCGGACGCGGTCCAAGGCCGAGCCGTTGGCGGAGTTGGGCGCGAGGATCGTCGACACGATCGGTGAGCTCTCCGACTGTGACGTGGTGTTCACGATGGTCTCGGCGTCCGACGACTACATCGAGGTGACGACCGGATCATCCGGTGTTGTCGGCGGTTCCCAGAGCCCGCGGATCCTGGTCGACTTCTCCACAGTGTCGGCGGAGGCGACGGAGCAGGTGATCGAACGTTCGGCGGGCCATGGTGTGGCGGTGCTGGCAGCTCCGGTGTCGGGGAACGCGAAGGCGGTGGCGGCGGGGCGGCTGGCGGTCGTGGTGTCGGGGCCTTCCTCGGCCTTCGAGGAGGTGCGGCCCTTGCTCGAGACGGTCGCGGCGGGCGTGACGTACGTCGGCGAGGGCTCGGTCGCGCGGATGGTGAAGATCGCCCACAACGTCCTGCTGGCCGTGCTCACCGAGGCGATGGCGGAGGTCACCGTGCTGGCGGAGAAGGGCGGCGTGCAGCGATCGGTCTTCCTGGACTTCCTGAACAAGTCCGTACTGGGGTCGACGTTCACGCGGTACAAGACGCCCGCCTTCGTCCACCTGGATTTGACGCCGACGTTCACGAGCGAGCTGCTGCGCAAGGATCTCGACCTCGGGCTGTCCGCGGCGGAGGGCCTGGGCGTACCCATGCCGGCGACCGAGCTGACCCGGAGCCTGGTGGACCGGGCGATCGACTACGGGCACGGGCAGGACGACTTCGCGGCCTTGCTGGTGGAGGCGGCGCGGGCGGCGGGGATGCAGCTGGCCCCGGAGGACGTCGAGGTCTCGGACGGGCTGTCAGACTAGCTCGTCGTGACCGACCCACGCGCGACCGTTGTTCCGTACGACCCGGCCTGGCCGTCGGTGTTCGCGACCTTGTGCGCGCTGCTCGCGCCGGCGCTGGACGGGCTCGACGTACGGCTGGAGCACGTGGGGAGCACTGCCGTGCCGGGGCTGGCGGCCAAGCCCATCATCGACCTGGACGTCGTCGTGCCGGCTGCCCCGCTGGTGCCGGCGGTGACGGATCGGCTGGTGGGGTTGGGTTACGAGCACGTCGGCGACCTGGGCATCGCAGGGCGGGAGGCGTTCCGGCAGCCGGAGGGCATGCCGTACCACCACCTGTACGTCGTGGTGACGGCTCGCCGCCGTACCTCGACCACGTGGACCTGCGCGACTATCTGCGTTCGCATCCGGCCGCGGCCGAACGCTACGCGCGGCGCAAGCACGAGGTCGCGCACCTGCTTCTGGCCGACCGTGAGGCGTACGTCGACGCCAAGGCCGATCTCGTGCGGGAGCTCCTGGCCGAGGCGCGGCGAACGGCCGAGTGAGGCCGAGCTTGTGGCGACGGCTCGCTCGGGAGAACGTCACGCCGGGAGGTCGGCGCCTGCCGGTGCGGGGAAGTCGCCCTTGGCGGGTGGGGGTGCGGCCTTGCCGGCGTCGCCAGAGATGCCGCCTTCGACCATCTCCGGGCTGAAGTCGCCGATGATCGAGAGCTTGGTGCTGTGCAGCAACTCCGGGAAGATGGTGGTGAGGCACAGCTGGTGGAGCACCTCGTCCTGCCAGTTCTCCAACCCCACAGTGCGAAACCCGCCCTTGGCGTCGTCGACCACGACGCTGGTCGGCACCAGCTCGAAGATCTGCTCGACGCTGATCTCGGTCTCGCCCTTGTCGAGGATCTCCTCGATCGCCTTCCTGGACAGCTCGGACGCCTCTCCGGCGATCCGCGCGCCCACCGGACCGGACTTGCTGAGCAACGTGTCGTCGCCGCCGATCCACATCGTGTCGCCGCGTTTGTTGGTGACGGTGAGGCCGCGTTCGTTGAGGTAGTCGTGGGCCGCGCCGGCGCCTGCCTGCAGGACCGCGCTGTTGAGGAAACGCAAGTAGGCTTGGTAGTTGCGCTGCCGGGCGTCTTCGTAGCTCTCGCCGACGAACCCGCTGCCGTCGACGCCGGAGCCCGCGACCCGGCCGCTGTAGCTCTCGCGTTCCTGCGCTGTCTGTGGATCGGTCACCGTATCGCCGAGCTCGCGGTCGCCGCCGGCACTGCCGACGTCCGTGATCGGCGTGTTGTACAGCTCCCGGCCGGCCACGCCGGGCTGCTCCCGGCTGCCCATCCGCCTGCGTACGTCGTCATCCGGCAGGCCCGAGACCGGCGGGCCCGGGGCTCCTCTGGTCCCTCGCAGGTGCGGGGCCGGGTCGTTGAACCTGCGGTCGTTCGCGTTCAGGTAGTCCAGCCACCACTGCATGACCAGCGTCTTGTTGGCCAGGTGCCCGGCCGCGAACGAGTCCTGCAGGAAGTGGTCGCCGTAGCCGTTGGTGAGCCAGGCCGTACGCAGGTGGTCCTCGGCGTCCTTGGGGATGTCCTTCACCGGAACGGTGTCCTTGCGAGACTGGTTGTGCGCCAGCGCGGCGGCGCGGGCCTCGGTGTGGTGGTGCGCCCACCGCTGCCAGCTGAACGGCGCGAAGTGGCACGCGTTCCGTGCGACCAGGCCGGTGTAACGGTCGGTGCCGAGCTGCTCGGTCGCGTTGTCGAGCGCCTTCACCTCACCGGCGGCATCGCTCACGAAGTCGAGCCAACTGGTCGACATGCCCGCCATCGCCTTGCCACGCAGGCCGAACTCGCCTCCGGCCTTCTCCCGTACGCCGGACCGCATCCGCTGCAGGACCGGGACGAGCTCCGCCTTGCTCAACGTGTCGTACACGTCCGGGCCTGGCAGGTAGTCGGCGAGGGCGTTCAGCTCGCCGTAGCTCACCCAGAGGCCGCTGCCCTTGAGCTGGACCCAGCGCACCTCGGGAAACGCGCTGCGCGGGTCGCGGGCCGGATCGTTCTGGAAGAAGATCGCGCGCTGCCACTCCTTGTACAGCACGTGCTTACGCGCCTCGGCGGTGACGGTCGCGTCGCCCAGCTTGCCCGGCGGGGTGTCGCCCAGCAGGACGTGCTCCCAGGAGGAATGGCGTTGGATGGTTGGACGCTTCTCGCCCGCGAGCCGGCTGACCGCGATGTTGCCCGCTGTGCGCTGGAGGCGCAGAATGCCCGCGTACGGGCCATTCGCCGCCTTGGCGCTGTCGCCGGTGCTTCGCCGTCCCTGCTGGCCCTCACTGGTGCGTCCGGTGCGTCTGCCGTGCGCGTGAGCCATGGGTGCACGTTAGGTGCCTTGGCCCAACCCGCCCCTGCCCCGACGGGCAACCTTTCGGGCAGCGTTGGTCGAACCCGCACAGTCAGTCGCTGTCAGTCGCCGGTCAGTCGCCGCGGCCTTGCCAGGTGGTGAGGCAGGCTTCGTTGCCTTCGGCATCGGCGAGGATCCAGAAGGCGGGGGCGCTGGTCGCGGATACCAGTTGGCCGCCGGCGGCGAGGGCGGCTTCGATGCGGGCCGGTGCTTCGTCGTGGGGGACGGAGATGTCGAAGTGGATGCGGTTGCGTTGCGGGCGCGGGCGATCCATCTGCTGGAACCACAGCGCCGGACCCTGGCCGGCCGGGTCGACAAGCGGATCGGACGGTCCGCCGGCGCCTGACTCGTCGGCGTAGGCCAGGACGGCCTTCCAGAACGGCCGGATCGCCGGGATGTCGAGGGCGTCGATCGCGATCTCCAGCAGTTGCACGGATCGCGTCGACGTGCGCAGCCCGGCCTCGCGTACGACCTCGGAGATCCGGCGGGCCAACTCGACGTCGACGGTCGTCACCCCCGTGTGGGACCGCAGCGTGAGGACGACCAGTGCCGGCCGGAGGTCGACCCGCAGGTGGTCGTCGGCGCTGCTCCCGCACGCAGCCACCACCCCGGCGGCCAGCGCAGCGCCCTCGCCCAGCGAGCCGACGGGCACCGACGTACGCAGGGTGCCCAGCACGAAGCGCCAGCCCAGCTCCCCAACCGCGTCCGACGCCTCGCGCCGGCCAAGCTTTCGTTCCACGAGAGCCCATACTGTCAGGGAATCTGGACCCCCGAGATCGCGCGGGCGATCAGCAACCGCTGGATCTCCGACGTGCCCTCGAAGATGGTGTAGATCTTCGCGTCGCGGTACCAACGCTCGACCGGGTGCTCGCGGTCGTAGCCCGCGCCGCCGAGGATCTGGACGGCTTTCTCGGTCGCCGCCACGGCGACTTCGCCCGCCTTGAGCTTGGCCATCGAGGCCTCGCCCGACTCGAAGGGTTTCTCGTTGCGGGCCATCCACGCCGCCCGCCAGACCAGCAGGCGGGCCGCGTCGATCTCGAGTTTCATGTCGGCCAGCGCGAACGCGATCGACTGGTTCTCGATGATCGGACGGCCGAACACCACGCGGTGCTTGGCGTATTCGAGTGCGTACTCGTACGCCGCCCGCGCCACGCCCAGGGCCTGCGCCCCAACCGTCGGCCGGCTGATCTCGAACGTGCTCATCGCCGCCTGGCCGCGCGAGCTCGAACCCTCCCGCGCCCGCGCCAGCCGGCGGTCCAGCTTCTCCTTGCCACCGAGCAGGCACGAGCCCGGCACCCGTACGTCGTCAAGGAACACATCGGCCGTGTGCGAGGCACGCAAGCCCAGCTTCGCGATCTTCCGGCCTGCCTGCAAACCGGCTGTGCCCGGCGGAACGATGAAGCCCGCCTGTCCTCGCGACCCCAAAGCGGGATCAACCGACGCGATCACCACGTGGACGTTGGCGATTCCGCCGTTGGTGATCCACGCCTTCTGGCCCGACAGCACCCACTCGTCCGACGCTTCGTCGTAACGGGCTCGGGTGCGCATCGCCGCCACGTCCGACCCGGCCTCGGGCTCCGAGACACAGAACGCCGCCACGGCAGGCGAAGCCGCGTCGCCGTAGCACTGGGGCACCCACTCCATCAGCTGCTCGGGCGTGCCCGCCGCGAAGATCCCCGCGACTGCGAGCGTCGTACCGAAGATCGACATCGCGATCCCCGGGTCGCCCCAGAACAGCTCCTCGTTGGCCAGCGGCAGCGACAGGCCACTCTCGTCGGCCCAGAGGTTGGCCAGCGACTCCCAGCCGTACAGGCCGATCTTCGCCGCCTCCGAGATGATCGGCCACGGCGTCTCCTCGCGCTCGTCCCACTCGCGGCCGGCTGGCCGGATCACGTCGGCGGCGAAGCCGTGGATCCATTGGCGCAGGTCGTTCTGTTCTTCGGTGAGCTCGAACGCGTTCATCGTGCCACCCTCAATCGATCAGACCTTACTGATGAGTAAGTTTACGCGCGAGTAAGTTTACGCCGCCGTAGCCTAGACTGGCAAGGTGACCGAGCGACCGAAGCGGCTGTCCAGGAAGGTACGCGAGCAGCAGATGCTCGACGCGGCCGTCGCCGTGTTCGCCCAGCGGGGCTACCACGAGACCTCGATGGACGACATCGCCGACCAGGCCGGTATCTCCAAGCCGATGGTCTACCTCTATCTCGGTTCCAAGGAAGCGCTGTTCGCCCGCTGCCTCGAGCAGGAGTCGCACCGCTTGCTCACAGCTATCGCCGAGGCGGTCGATGCCGAGCTCAGGCCCGACGAGCAGCTCTGGCGCGCCCTGCACGCCGTGTTCACCGTCGTCAGCGAGCACCGCGACGGTTGGAACGTCCTCCACCGTCAGGGTACGAAGGCCACCGGCGCGCTCGGCGAGCGCGCCGCCGGCCTACGCGACCAGACCGTCGAGGTCGTCCGTCAACTGCTCGCCAAGGCCTGGACGACCGGCCGCCGCCGCAAGGCGCATGCCGAGGAGTTGCAGATGTGCGCCTACGCCCTGGTCGGCGCCGCCGAGTCGGTGGCCGACTGGCTGGCCGACCATCCGGAGGTCACGCCCGAGGTCGCCGCCCGCCGCCTGATGACGATCTCCTGGGTGGGCCTCGGCGACATCATGAACGGCGAGATCTGGCGTCCGTCAGGCCGCTCGAACCGTACCGCGTAACGCGACTCGATCCGAACGAGTGCGCACCTCGAAGTCCCAGTCCTGCGCCGAACGCGAGGCACCGAACGAGACCGTCGACGGCAGCAGGATCGGCGCCGCGAACGAGACCTCGGCCGTATAGGCGTCCGGCAACCGCCCCTGGAACGCCGCCAGGCAACGCGCCTTCGTCCACATGCCGTGCGCGATCGGCCGCCGATAGCCGAACAGCCTTGCCGACAAGGGATGCAGGTGGATCGGGTTGTAGTCGCCGGACACGTGCGCGTACGACCGGCCCAGGTCGCCCGGCACGCGCCAGCGCGCCGACAACGGCAGCGGCGCCGGTTCGCTGTCCTGCTTCGGCGAAGCCTGAGGATCCGCCGGCCGCCGCTCACGGCGGAGGTACGTGCTGCGTTCCGACCACACCGTCTCGCCGCCGGAAGCGACCTCCGCCAGGACGTCGAACTGCGTGCCACGCCGATGCGGCCGCAGCGCGTCCAGTCGTACGCTCACGGTGAGCCGTTCGCCGGCCAGCAAGGGCCGCTGCACGGTCAGGGAGTTGCCGACATGTACCAATCCCTTCGCGGCAAAGGGAAAGTCCTCCGATGTCATCAGCTGCAACCCGAGCGGAAACGCCAGCACGTGCGGATAGCAGGCCGGCAGCTCGTCACCGATCGGGTAGCCGCACACCCGCGCATACTCCGCGAGCTGCGCACGGTCGATCGCCTGTTCCGGCAACGCCAGCTCTGTGTCCGGCAGCTGTCCGCCACAGTGCCCGCGCGAGACGGCGGCCTTCGCCAGCAGTGCGAGGCTGTTCGGCGGCTCCTCGAGGACGACGCGCATCAGGCACCCGTCTGGTGCTGGCCGCACACGCGGACGACGTTGCCCGTCACGGCGTATGAAGCGGGAGTCGCCAGCCAGGCAACGGTTTCGGCGACGTCGATCGGCAGTCCGGGTTGGGCGAGGCTGTTCATCCGCCCGGCAACTTCACGCAGCATCAACGGCATCGCCTGCGTCATCGCCGTGTCGATGAAGCCCGGCGCGACCGCGTTGATGGTGACGCCGCGCTTCAGCAGCACCGGCGTCATCGCCCGGACGCGCCCGATCACGCCGGCCTTGCTGGCGCCGTAGTTGGTCTGCCCGCGCGCGCCCGCGATGCCGTTGACCGACGAGACGCCGATCACCCGCCCGCCGGACCGCAGGACCTTCCTGTCCAGCAAGGCGTCGTCGATGTCCTGTTGCGCCCGCAGGTTGACGTCGAGCACGCTGTCCCATTCCTGCGGGCTCATCCGCGCGAGCGTCCGGTCGCGGGTGATGCCGGCGTTGTGCACGACCACATCCACGGCGTCGAAGCGCTCGAGCAGCTGGTCGGTCAACAGTTCCGGCGCGCTCGAGCGCGTAATGTCGATCTGCAGCGTCGTCCCGCCGATCTCGCCGGCGACCGCCGCCAGCTGGTCGCCCTGCGACGGTACGTCGAGGCAGACGACCTGCGCGCCGTCGCGAGCGAGCGTACGCGCGATGGCCTCGCCGATCCCGCGGGCGGCTCCGGTGACGAGCGCGACCTGGCCCGCCATCGGACGCTTCCAGTCGACGGATGCTGCCGGGCCCGAGCCCGCCGCGCCGATCCGCACGACCTGGCCCGACACGTATGCCGACCGCCCGGAGAGCAGGAACCGCAGCGTCGACTCGATGGCGACCGGCGCGCCCTCGGCGACGTAGAGCAGGTGCGCGGTCGAACCCCGGACGAGCTCCTTTGCGACCGAACGGACGAAGCCCTCCAGCGCCTGCTGCGCGATCGCCGCCCGCGGCTGGTCGCAAGCCTCCGGCGGCCGGCCGAGCACGATCACCCGACCACTGGGACGGATCCGCCGGACGACGGGGTGGAAGAAGTCGTACAGCGACCGCAGGCCCTCGGTGTCGGAGATGCCACTCGCGTCGAACACCAGCGCGGCGAACGACTCGGTGCCGTTCGGCAGCTCGGCCTGCGCCGGCTGCTCCGACTGCTTGGCAGCCGGTCGTACGACGTCGACGCCTGCCGTGGTCAGCAGGCCGATCACGGGTTCGGCGAGTGCGGAGCCCTTGGCCTCGCCGCACAACACTGGCCCGGGCAGGAACGGCTCATCGGGGTCGTATCGGCGTAACGTGGCAGGCTGGGGCAGACCGAGGCGCTTGGCGACGCCACGGCCGAAGCCGGACGACACGAACCTCTGGTAACGGTCGGCCATCGCGATCCTCCTCGGCGCGGCAGCTACTTCAAGGTAAACTTACTCCAGAGTAGGTTACGGTCTAGCAAGGAGGCGGGTGGATGATCTCCGCTCCACGGCCGGTCGTGGTGGTCGGCGGCAACCGAATCCCGTTCGCGCGCTCCAACGGGCCCTATGCCCAGGCCTCCAACCAGGACATGCTGATCGCCGCGCTCGACGGCCTGCTGGCCAGGTTCGGTCTGGCCGGTGAACGCCTGGACGAGTTCGTCGCCGGCGCCGTGCTCAAGCACAGCAGAGACTTCAACCTCGCCCGCGAGGTCGTGCTCGGCAGCCGGCTCGACCCGCGTACGCCCGCCTACGACGTCCAGCAGGCCTGCGGCACCGGCCTGGAAACCGTCATCGCCGTCGCCAACAAGATCGCGCTCGGCCAGATCGAGGCCGGGATCGCGGGCGGCGTCGACACCACGAGCGACGCGCCGATCGGGCTCAACGACGACTTCCGCCAGATCCTGCTCGCCACCAACCGGGCCAGGAGCCTGCCGGAACGCGCACGCCAGCTGGTCAGGATGCGGCCCCGGCACATCGTTCCCGACACGCCGCGGATCGCGGAGCCGCGTACCGGCCTGTCGATGGGCGAGCACGCGGCGGTCACCGCGCAGCAGTGGGAGATCGGCCGCGCTGAGCAGGACGAATACACCGTCGGCACGCACCACAAGCTCGCGGCCGCCTGGGATCGCGGGTTCTTCGACGACCTGGTGACACCGTTCCTCGGGCTGCAGCGCGACCACAACATGCGCCCCGACACGTCGATCGAGAAGCTCGCGAGGCTCAAGCCGGTCTACGGCAAGGCGCTGTCCGACAATGGCGACGGCGAGCCGACCATGACCGCCGGCAACTCCACGCCGTTGACCGACGGCGCCTCCACCGTGCTGCTGGCGACGGAGGAGTGGGCGCGCGAACGCCGGCTTCCGGTGCTGGCCAGGATCACCCACGCACGTACGGGCGCGGTCGACTTCGTGCACGGGGCCGAGGGCCTGCTGATGGCGCCCGCGTACACCGTGCCGGAGCTGCTCGACCAGGCGGGCCGCACCCTTCAGGACTTCGACTACTACGAGATCCACGAGGCGTTCGCCTCGCAGGTGCTGGTGGCGCTGAAGGCCTGGCAGGATCCCTCGTTCTGCAAGGACAAACTCGGCCGCGACGAGCCGCTTGGCAGCATCGACCCGGAGAAGCTGAACGTCGCCGGCTCGTCGCTGGCAGCCGGGCATCCGTTCGCCGCCACGGGTGGACGGATCGTCGCGACGCTGGCGAAACTCCTTGCGGAGAAGGGCTCCGGACGCGGGCTGATCTCGATCTGTGCGGCCGGCGGTCAGGGAGTGACGGCGATTCTGGAGCGGGACTGATCGAGTGACAACCGAATACACCTCGCCTCCGCTGGTGGAGCCGGCCGACGAGGGTTTGGCCGATGTCGTCTACAGCAATGCCGCCAACGATCCCGGCAACGCCGCGTTCGCCCGGCTGAACTCCAGCGGCGAGTGGGTCGACGTGACCGCTGCCGAGTTCCGTGACGAGGTGGTGGAGGTCGCGAAAGGCCTGCTGGCGAAGGGTATCCAGCCGCGGGATCGAGTCGGGCTGATGTCGCGGACACGGTATGAGTGGACCGTGCTCGACTACGCCTTGTGGAGCATCGGCGCGTGCCCCGTGCCGGTCTACCCCACGTCGTCCGCGAGCCAGGTCGCCTGGATCCTCGGCGACTCCGGCGCGGTCGCTTGCGTCGTCGAGACGGAGGAGCACGCCGGCGAGGTCGAAGCCGCGCGGTCGGAGCTGTCCGGGCTGCGCGAGGTCTGGTGTATGGATCGCGGCGCGCTCGACACGCTCGCCGACGCCGGCCGTGACGTTTCCGAGGCGGAGGTCGAGCGCCTCCGGCAGGCGGTCGACCCGGCCGACCCGGCGACGATCGTCTATACATCCGGCACCACCGGCAAGCCGAAGGGTTGCGTGCTCACGCACGCGAACTTCCACGCCGAGGTCGACAACGCGATCGAGCTGTTGTTCCCGGTGTTCAAGGCGGTCTCGCGCCACTCGCCGTCGACGCTGCTGTTCCTGCCGGTCGCGCACGTGCTCGGGCGAATGGTGCAGATCGGCTGTGTCCGCGCGGGTGTGCGGGTCGGGCACCAACCGAGCATCTCGCGCGACGAGCTGCTTTCGGCGCTGCGATCGTTCCGGCCCACGTTCGTCGTCGGCGTGCCGTACGTCTTCGAGAAGGTCTACAACAGCGCCCGGCGGACAGCGGAGCGGATCGGCCGGGCGAGCGCGTTCGACCGCGCGGCCTCCGTCGCGACGCGCTACGCCGAAGCGGTCGAGCAGCAGCTGTTCGGCCGTGGTCGTGGGCCGGGTCTGGTGCTCCGGCTGCAGCACGCGCTGTACGACAAGCTTGTGTACCAGCGGATCCGCGGTGAGCTCGGCGGCCGCCTGCACTACGCCATCTGCGGCGGGTCGCCGCTCGGCCGGCGGCTGGCGCTGTTCTTCGCGGGCGCGGACATCAACGTCTACGAGGGATACGGTCTGACCGAGACCACGGCGGCGATCGCCGTCAACCCACCATTGGCGCCACGCTTCGGAACGGTCGGCCGCCCGATGCCGGGCGCGACGATCCGCATCGCCGACGACGGCGAGATCCTGGTCAGGGGCGGCCAGGTCTTCTCGGCGTACTGGAACAACGAGACCGCGACGGGCGACGCCCTGACCGACGGCTGGTTTCGTACCGAAGACCTCGGCGACCTCGACGCCGACGGCTACCTCCAGGTCACCGGCCGCAAGAAGGAAATCCTGGTGACCAACGGCGGCAAGAACGTCGTACCGGCTCCGCTCGAGGACCGGATCCGCGCGCATCCGCTCGTGAGCCAAGTCCTCGTCATCGGCGACAACCGCCCGTTCATCGCAGCCCTCGTTACCCTCGACGAGGCGGCCGCGAAGGACTATCCCGATGAACAACAGCGGAGGGACGCCATCCAGCAGGCAGTCGACGACGCCAACACGTCAGTGTCCAGGGCGGAGTCGATCCGCAAGTTCACGATCCTGGAGGGCGACTTCACCGAGGCCAACGGCCTGCTGACGCCGTCGTGGAAGCCGAAGCGCAAGGAGATCATGCGCGCCTACGCCGACGAGATCGAGGAGCTCTACAAGAAGCGCTAGACGGCCGTGATGCCGGCGGGCCGGGCTGGCATGCTGGTCACGGCTGATCGCCTGCCGGCTTGATGGGGCCGTAGTTGTCGTGCCAGTTCAGCCAGTGGTATTGGGGGTCCTGGGGGTAGCCCCCGGGTGAGTCCTCCCAGTCCTCCTGGCGTCCGAACGCGGTGATGTCGAGAGTGTTCCAGGTCCCTCCCACTGGTTCGTGTTCGCGACCGTTGATGAAGTACGTGCGGTACACGCGGTCGCCGTCGCGAACGAACGCGTTCGTGCCGTACCACTCGTCGACGCCGAAGTCGGTATCGAAGTTGTCGGTGATCGTGTACCAGGGCATGGTCCAACCCATCCGCGCCTTCACCCGCTCGATGTCTGGTTGCGGCGTGCGTGAGGCGAAGGCGGACGTGATGTCGCGCGCGTGGAGATGGGCGAGGTGGGCCAGCTGGTCGGCCATCAGGGAGCAACCTACGCAGGCATGGTCGGGCCAGCCGTGCACATCGGGCCCGAAGAAGGCGCCATAGAGCAGGAGTTGACGGCGACCCTCGAACAGGTCGACGAGACGCATTCTGCCGCTGGGCCCGTCGAACTCGTACGGCGTCTCTACCGCCACCCACGGCATCCGTCGACGCTCCGCGGCCATGACGTCCCGGGCACGGGTCAGCTCCTTCTCCTTCACCAGCAGCCGTTGCCGTGCGGCCTCCCACTCCGACGGCGTGACGATCGCGGGCGTGTTCATCGTGTTCATCGTGGTGTCCACCTTCCAATCGGTTCCAGACTTGGGTCGCCTGCCAGGTTGTACGGCAGGGATGCGCGCGTTCAGCGGATGGTGATCTCGCCCAGGTCGATGGCGACCAGCAGCGGCTCGGGGACGAGTTGGTAGTCGCCCTGCCAGGCGTAACCCCGCCGCGTGGTGGGGATGAGGATGCCGTCCACGTCGCGGTAGCCCGTGGCGTAGAGCATTCCGGGCGCGCCGGCGAGGATGTCGATCGTGAAGTCGTGGCGGCGCAGCAGACCGTCCGGGCCGAAGCACGAGATCTGCTGGCGGGTATGGCTTTTGATGTGATCAGGGAACGTCACCTTCAGCCGCCGCCACGTTTCACCGTCGACCTCGATGGGGGCGATCTCCTCGGTGACGAATCCGGGCCAGGTGTAGAGGAACGGCGTATTCAGGTACGTCCAGATCGCCGCCCCGGTGAAGTAGGCGAGCTGGATGTCGTCCCATGGAGTCTCGAACCCATGGCCGTCGAACGAGCTCTCCGGGTCGTTTCGCGCGCCGGTGAGCGTGCCGTCACGGCGATGGACAGCGACTCGGCCGGGCTCGAAGACCGCTCGTTTGTCCTGGCCGTTGAAGTCGATCGTCAGAAGCTCGCGCGTGGTTTCCACCTCGAGGCGAACATCCTCGAGCGCGTCGGCCTGGCTCTTCGCGTGAAAAAGAGCTCCGGTGATCGAGGCGTCGATGGTGATCGACCGGACCTCGTTCCACCGGTCCAGGCCACCATGCGCGGCGACCGCGTTGTCGAGTAGCTCGTTCATCGTCTGAGTCCTCCTGGTCTGATCGGGTGATCTCAGGGGGACGACGACTGGCGGGTGGCGGAACCGGACACGCCGGCTAGGAAATTTTCGGATTCTCGATCCGCCGCTGGTAGGACAGGCGTTCGGCCGGGCTGCGGGCCAGCGCGATGGCGTGCTCGTAGTCCTTCCGGGCGGCGGTGTGGTCGCCGGCCCGTCGTTCCAGGTCAGCGCGGGCCGCCCAGTAGAAGGGGTATCGGGACAGCTTCTGCTCCTCGGCCAGGGCGATCAGCTCGCGGCGGCCCACCTCGATGCCGTCCCGTTCGGCCAGGGCCAGCGCGCGGTTCAGCGCGACGACCGGGCTCCAGGACTGCTGGGCGAGGATCTGGTAGAAGCCGACGATCCGGTCCCAGTCGGTCTCCTGGACCGATGGCGCTATCGCATGCTCGCAGGCGATGCCGGCCTCCAGATGCCATCGGGACAGGTGATCCCCGGTGGCCGCGCCGGCCAGATGCATCAAACCACGCTCGATGCGCGCCCGGTCCCAGCGGCCGCGGTCCTGGTCGGCAAGGGGAACGAACACACCGTCCTCGTCGAGACGGGTCGACAGGCGGGCGGCGTCGAAACAGAACAAGGCGGCCAGGGCGTGCACGTCCGGATGCGCCGTCGCCGTGGCGTCCAGCAGCAGCTCGGTCAGACGCAGCGCGTCGTCGCACAGGGCCGGACGTACCGGGTCCTCTGGGTTGCTGCCGTGGTAGCCCTCGTTGAACAGCAGGTAGAGCGATTGCAGGACCGAGCCGCGCCGGGTGTCGATGTCAGGCAGGTCGTCCACGTCGGAGAGCCTGCCCAGCTGACGCAGCCGGCCGCGGCCCCGGTGCAGGCGCCGGTCGATGGTCTGAGTGTCGACCAGGAATGCCTGACCGATCTCCTTGGGCGACAGGCCACACAGCCACCGCAGGATCAGGGTCACCTGTGTCTCTCGGTTCAGGCCGGGATCGCAAACCGCGAACATCATGGCCAACTGGCTGGCGCCCTCCTCGGCTGGGGCCAGGGCCGCCTCGATCGTGCCGGTCAGCGCCGTCATCGTGGCCAGTTCGGGCAGCAACGACCTGTGGCGCTGTTCGCGGCGGATGATGTCGATCGCCCGGTTGTGGGCGGCCCGGATGATCCACGCCTTCGGGTCCCGCGGCGGCCCGAAGCGCCAGGCGTGCATCGCGCTCACCAGCGAGTCCTGAATGACATCCTCGGCCAGCGGGAGGTTGGACGGGCCCAGCACCCGGGTCAGCGCGCTGACCAGGTGTGCGTACTCCCTCCGGAACAGGTCCTCGACCAGCACCGTCGGTGCTGCCGCGGGTTGCCCTTCGTCCACGAGCGTCGGGTCCTAATAACCCTGGACCGGTCGCACCTCGACCGAACCGCCGAACTCGTAGGTCGGGCAGCTGCGCGCCACCTCGAGGGCATCTTCCAGGGAAGTGGCTTCGAAGATCATGCTGCCGGTCACCAGATCCTTCGATTCCGCGTACGGGCCGTCGGTGACCACCCGTTCGCGGCCCCGGACCGTAACCCCCTGGTCGTCCAGCGCGGTCCCGGTATTGTGCCGACCCTGCCGGGCCAGCTCATCCGACCAGCGATACCACTTCTCGACATGGGCTTGAAGGCGCGAGGGCGACAGATCGTGCTCCCCGACAGCGCCCCCGCGAAAGATCAACATGAATTTGCTCGGCCGATCGGGTTCGTCGCTTCGAGGTTCCGGCGCCATAGCCCGGATCCTATCTACGTGGCGGCCGAGCGGGAGCCCGGCCGCCACACGCGATCGGGTCAGTTGACGGTGATGGTGAACGTACTCGTCGTGTTCCTGATGTTCTGGACGTTGTTGCTGAACCGCAGGTTGGTGAACGTCACCGAGCCGACGGCCGGACCCTGACCCGCTTCCGGCTGTTCGTTGGCCCAGATCCCGAAGCCCGACTTCGCGTCGTACGCGTCGCCGCTGCGTTGCGCCCCGGAGATCGAGATGTTCGTGAACACTGTGTCGGTGACCGGATTCTGTGGCTGGCTGCCGACGTAGTTGGTCTGGAACATGATGCCGTGGTATGTCGGATCAACGATGTCGACGTCGCTCACCCGGATGCCCTGGAACACCTTCGACGCCGAGAAGCACCAGATGCCTGGGAATGTCTGCGCGCCCCAGAAGTGTCCACCAGCGCGGACGATGGAGATGTTCGAGAACGACGTCGGCGGGCTCGCGCCGAACCCCAGCATCGGGATACCGAAGTCCAGGGACGAGATCGTGATGCCCGAATAGACCAGCGTGTCGGCGATGTAGATGTTCCTGAACGTGTTGTCGTAGCCGCCGTACACCGCGACTCCCGCGGCTCGCCAGGTCAACGTGGTCGAGAGGTTCTCGTACACGTTGCCGGTCTGCTCGCCACCGCCGGCGTCGATCGCGGAGAAGAGGGCGAAGGAGTCGTCGCCGGTCGCGCGGGCGTCGATGTTCGTGACGTGGTTTCCCGTGCTGCCGTTGGTCATGTTGAGACCGTCGGCGAACAGGTCGCGGATCCGCGAGTTCCGGATCGTCATGTTGTCGGTGTTGGTGCCCCAGTAGAGGCACACCATGTGCTCGACCCAGATGTTGTCGATCGTCATGTTCGCGACGCTGCCGAGGTCGAAGACCTTGCCCGGCCCGTCGATTCGCGAGGTGTAGTTGCCGAAGTACGAGAATCCGGTGAACGTCGAGCCGTTCGCCGTCGCCTCCGCGCGGAAGCCGACGTCGGTGTTCTCCTGCGTGGCCGGCGAGACGAACCGCGTGTACCAGGGCCCGGCGCCGCGCACCTGCACCGCCTTGCCGTACACCTGGAACTTCTGCGCGGTCTGGTAGTCGCCCGGCGGCAGGTAGACGCCGACGAGGTTTCCAGTCGTGTCCATCCGTACGCGATCCAGGGCGTTCTGCACGTCCTGGTGGGTGAAACCGGTCGGCACCGCATAGCGCGCCGGGTCCGGATTCGCCAGCGGCGACACGAGTTCGAGGTTGACGAAGTCGATCGCGTACTGGCTGCTGTTCGCGGAGTCCTTCTGCAGCTTGATCTTGTGGCCGGCGGGCACGGTCATGTCGAGGAAGACGTTCGCCTCGTCGTAGATGTGCCGCGGGCTGCCCGCACCCGGTGAGTTGCCCGGGCTCCCCTCGGCGCCGTAGAGCCAGGCGTACTTCGACGTGAGCGGGATCGCCTTGTGGAACACGTTGTCCACGTAGATGTTCAACGTGGCGTTGGTGCCACCGCCACCTGAGGCATCGGGGATGGAGATCCGCGTGACGAGCGTGTTGGTGCTCGCCTTGGTGGTGAACTCGACGTACGCGCCGGTGGAGTTCAGCGTCACCGCTCGCCGGCCGGACGCCTCACCGGCGAGGTCGCCGACCGTACGGTTGGGGCCGATCACCTGCGCCCCGCCGCCGGCCGAGCCGTCCTCGGCTTCGTACATGTCGTACGGCAGGTTCGCGCCGCGGCCGACGAACAGCGGACGTTCGCTGGTGTTGTTCGCCTGCTTGACCGGCAGCTCGTTGGTGTCGGCCGCGAGCACGACCCGGACGGTGTAGCGGCCGTTCGCGGCCGTCCAGGTGCCGAGGCTGACCGGGCTCGTGGTCGCACCGGCCGCGATCGTTCCGGAGTAGGAGCCGGTGAGCGTGCGGACGGCCGTGCCGGCGTCGTTGAGCACGGTCAGCGTGATGCCGTGCGCGCCACTCGCCGAGGCAACCGTTCCCTGGTTGCGAATCGCCACCGAGAACGTGACGGTGTTGCCGTTCGCCGGCGTCGAGGGTGTCCAGCTGACCGACGACGCGACCAGGTCGGAGCTGTCGACCGGACGTACGACCAGTGAGGTGGGGTTGGTGAACGAGTTGTTCGCCTCGTTCTGCTCGATGACGGTGTTGTCCTCGTCGACCTTGGCACTCAGCGGGTACGTACCCGCGTTCTGCGCGCCGATGTTCGCCGAGACGGTCGTCGAGGCGCCGGCGGCCAGCGTGCCGACCGTCGCGGTGCCTGCTTTCGTGTTGCCCAGATAGAGATTCACGTTGGTCGCGCCGGACGCGGCGGTGCCGGCGTTGCGTACGGTCGCGGACAGCGTGACGGCGTCGGTCTCGACCGGAGCGGCCGGAGCGAACGACATCGCGCTGACGGTCAGGTCCGGGTTGGGAGACGGCGTGCCGAGCACTTGGAACTCCGCGACCTGCCCGCCGGGCGCACCGGTGTTGGCGGTGAAGCGAAGCTGCACGTCGGAGACGGTCGCGGTGAGCGGGATGGTGACGGTGTTGCTCGTTGCGGGGTTGAACGTGTAGGTCGCCGCCGAGACGAGGTTGGCGAATCCCTGGGCGGACTGCTCCCGGCCGAGCACCTGGATGGTCTGGGTGCGCGTGCCCCAGGCCGGATCCGGGTTGAGCTTCAGCACCAGCGAGGAGATGTCGGCGTTCGCGCCGAGCTGGACGGTGAGCGTGTTGGGGTAGGCGTTGGAGTTGGCCTCCCAGTACGTCGCGACGTCGTTGTCGTTGGCGTTCGCGGGAACGAACGTGTGCACGTAACCCGACGCGGTGATCGGCTTCCCGGCGGCCAGGTTGCTGCCGGCGGGCGGCGTGCCGGTACGGGTGACGGTGTTGCTGTTGGTGGACTGGTTGCCGGCAGCGTCCTTCGCGCGCACGAAGTACGACACCGTCGCGGAGCTCGGCTGCGTGTCCGTATAGGCGAGCACGTTGCCGGCGACGCTGGCCCGGAAGGCGTTGTTGGCGTAGATGTCGTACGCCGTCACGCCCACGTTGTCGGTCGATGCGGACCAGGTGAGCCGGATCTGCCCGGTCGCGGGCTGGGTGTAGGCGAGGTCGCCGGGCGCGGTCGGCGCCTGCGTGTCGCCGCCGGATCCGGTGCGCGTGACCGTGTTGCTGTTCGGCGACTGGTTACCGGCCGCGTCCCTGGCGCGGACGTAGTACGAGACGGTCGCGCTGCCCGGCTGCGTGTCGGTGTAGACCAGTACGTTGCCGGCGACGCTCGTACGCAGCTCGTTGTTGGCGTAGACGTCGTACGCCGTCACGCCCACGTTGTCGGTCGACGCGGTCCAGCTGAGCCGGATCTGCCCGGTCGCGGGCTCGGTGTAGGCCAGGTTGCCGGGCGCGGTCGGCGCCTGGGTGTCGCCGGTGGCCGGACCGTAGATCTCCAGCTCGGACAGTTGCCCTGCGGGCCAGCCGGTGTTCGCGCTGATCGAGACCCGGACGTATCGCATGCCGGCCGCCGCGAAGCTGATCGTCACGGTGTTTCCGCTGCTGGGATTGAACGTGTAGCCGGCCGAGGCGACCAGTGTGCCGAACGTGGTCCCGTTCGGGCTCGACTGCACGGTCAGCGTCTGGGTGCGGGTCTCCCAGCCCGCCGGCAGCTTCAGCGTCAGCCGGTTGATGCTCACCGACGAGCCGAGGTCGGCCTGAATCCATTGCGGGAACGCGTTGTTGGCGCTCTCCCAGTACGTCGCCTGGTTGCCGTCGTTCGCGTTGCCGGCGACGTACGGCGCGGCCGTGCCGCCGGCGGTCATCGGCTTGCCGAGCGCGAGGTTTCCGGACGAGCTGGCCGAGGCGCCGTACACCTGCAGCTCGGACAGCTGCCCGGCCGGCCAGCCGGTGTTCGCGGTGATCGAGACCCGGACGTAGCGGGTGCTCGTGGCGGGGAAGTTGATCGTGACGGCGTTGCCGCTCCCCGGGCCGAACGCATACCCGGCCGACGCGACGATCGTGCTGAAGCCGGAACCGTCCGGACTGCCCTGGACGGCGAGGGTCTGGTTGCGCGGCTCCCAGCCGCTCGGCAGCTCGAGTACGACCTGGTCGATGCTCTGGCTGCTGCCGAGGTCGACCTGGGCGGACTGCGGGAGCGCGTTGTTGGTGCTCTCCCAGTAGGTGGCCTGGTTGCCGTCGGTGAGGTTGGCGGCGACGTACGGCGCGGTCGAGCTGCTGGCCGAGGCGCTGTGGCCGGCAGCCAGGTTCGGGCCGCCGGCCGCGTTGGCCTGGGCGGTTGGCAACACCGCTGCGGCCGCGATACCGGGCAGGAGCGCGAGCACAGCGGCCAGCGCCGCCGATCTGTACCTGAACATGGAGGTGGGCTCCTCACTCTGCGGAGTGGAACCCGGCCGGGGCGCACTGTTTCCTACCGTTATACGATCGCGAACTGGTCTCCGCAAGAATGAAACGAAAACTCGTAAAAACTCAACAGCGGTCCGGAAGGTTGGCCCAGCGGCTACTTCCCGGCGGCCCGGTCCACGAGCACGCGACGCAGGATCTTGCCGGACGCGGCCTTCGGGATCTCGTCGATGAACTCGACCGCCCGGACCTTCATGTACGGCGCCACCCGCGCGGCCACGTAGTCCATGACCTCCTGCTCGGTCAGCTCGGTCCGAGCGACGACGAACGCCTTGGGAATCTCCCCGGCCTCCGGATCCGGAGAACGTACGACCGCAGCGTCGGTGATGTCGGGATGCGACAGCAGGACGGCCTCGAGCTCGGCGGGCGCGATCTGCAGGCCCTTGTACTTGATCAGCTCCTTGACCCGATCGACGACGTAGATGTAGCCGTCGTCGTCGATGTGCCCGATGTCGCCCGTGTGCAGCCAGCCGTCGCCGTCGAGGATCTGCGCGGTCTCCTCGGGCCGGTTGAGGTAGCCGCGCATCACCTGCGGGCCGCGGAAGCACAGCTCACCGTTGCGGCCGTCCTCCAGCTCCTCGCCGCTCAGCGGGTCGAGGATCTTGGCCTCGGTGTTGGGCAGCAGGAGGCCGGCCGATCCGTGCCGGATCAGCGAGTCGTCGGCGGGCTGCGTGGTGAGGACCGGGCTGGCTTCGGTGAGGCCGTAGCCCTGGTGGATCAGGCAGCCGAGCCGTTGCCCGCAAGCGATCTCGAGGTCCTTGTCGAGCGGTGCCGCGCCGGAGCAGATGTACTTCAGCGCCGACAGGTCGTAGCGGTCGACGAGCGGATGCTTGGCCAGCGCGAGGATGATCGGCGGGACGAGGTACGCCCAGGTGACCCGCTGGTCCTGCATGATCTGCAGGAACTGCTCGAGGTCGAAGCGCGCCATCGTGACCAGCGTCGCGCCGTTCCAGGGACCGCCGGCGAGCAGGACGGTCTGGCCGTAGATGTGGTAGAAGGGCAGCACCGAGATGACCCGCTCTTCGGCCTGCAGGGCGAGAATCCCGTGTGACTGCAGGAGATTCGCCACGATGTTGCGGTGGGTCAGCATCACGCCCTTGGGCAGGCCGGTGGTGCCGCTGGAGTACGGCAGCGACGCGAGGTCGTTGGCCGGGTCGATCGTGACGTCCGGCATCGGCGCGTCGGTCTGCAGCAGGTCGGCGAACGGCGTGACCGGAATCCTGCCGGCGATGCCGCCGGTGTCTCCGAGAATGAACAGCTCCTGTACACCCGTCTTCTCGGCGGCCTGCAGTGCCTTGGCGGCGAACGGCGGAACGGTCAGCAGGAACTTCGCCTCGGCGTCGGCGAGCTGGGCCGCGAGCTCGTCCACGGTGTAGAGCGGGTTGATCGTCGTGTTGGTGCCGCCGGCCAGCTGGACGCCGTAGTAGGCGAGCGCGTACTCCGGAACGTTCGGGCTGTAGATGGCGAACACCTCGCCGTGCCGCAGCCCACGCGCGGCGAGCGCGGCCGCGACCTTGCGGGCACCACCGGCGAGCTCGCCGTAGGTGATGGTGCGGCCGCTCGCCCCGTCGACCAGGGCCGGCCGGTCCGCGCGTTCCCCGGCGCCGGCGAGCACGAACTCTGGTAGCGAGACGTCAGGGATTGTGATCTCTGCGTAACGGCTCTGGATGATCGAGGACATGGCGACGCCTTCCCGTGCAGACGCTGGACGGTTGCCACCGAATCTGCGTTGCACCTGCGAGATTGTCAATCCCCTGGCGCCTCGCGCCCGGGCGTACTGGGCCTCTTGCGCCGGATCACCCGTGGGTTGGACGGTCCGTGGACGTGGCGGCGGTGTTCAGTCGTGCGCCGGAAATGGGTCAGTGAAGGCCTGGCTGACCGAGGTGAGCCGGTCCATGTGGTCGGCGGACAGTTCCCATCCGAGTGCGCCGAGGTTGTCGTCGAGCTGTTCCAGAGTTCGTGCGCCGATGATCGGTGCTGTGACGGCGGGACGCTGCAGCAACCAGCGCAGCGACACCTGGGCAGGCGTCCGGCCGGTCTCGCCGGCGACTGCTGTCACCTCGTCGATCACGGGCCAGGCGTCGTCCCGATCGATCAGCTCCCAGGTCCAGGTCGGGATCCAGGACCGCTCGGCCATCCGCGAGCCGTCCGGTGCTCCGCCCATGCCGCGGCGGTATTTGCCCGACAGCCAGCCTCCGTACAGAGGACTCCACGGAAGCAGGCCGAGCCCTTCTTGCTGACAGACCGACACCAGGCCGTTCCGTTCCGGTCCGCGGGCGAGCAGGTTGTAACGAGGCTGAGTCGAGACATAGGCCTCCCAACCGTTCCGCCGCGCCACTTCGATCACCTTCTGGAGATACCAGCCCGAGACATTGCTGGTACCGATGTAGCGGACCTTGCCCGAGCGGACGAGGTCGTCCAACGTCGCGAGAGTCTCCTCGATCGGTGTTTCGTAGTCCAGGCTGTGGATCTGGTAGAGGTCGATGTGGTCCGTCTGCAGTCGGCGCAGGCTGGTCTCCACCGACGCGTAGATATGTTTGCGGCTCAGGCCGGCGTCGTTCGGCCCCTGGCCGGTACGGCCGCGTACCTTCGTGGCGACAACGAAGTCCGAACGTCTCCGGCCGTTCAGCCAGCGTCCGACGATCTCCTCCGACCGTCCTTCGGTGTAGACGTCCGCGGTGTCGAGGAAGATCCCTCCCGCGTCGGCGAACCGGTCCAGCAGCACGCGAGCGGTCTGCTCGTCGGTTGCCCGGCCCATCGTCATCGTCCCCATGCACAACTCACTGACCTTCAGGCCAGTGCTACCAAGTCTCCGATACTCCATGCAGGAACGCTAGGCCCGTCGTATCGCTGCATCCCGAGCCAATTCGCGCTGAGAGCCCCGTGCCAATTTCACCCTTGATGTGGCCGGGCCGATCGAACGACCCTCTAGCGCTCTTCCGGAGCGAGCGTCTTGCTGTAGAGGACGGCGCCGGCGTGGTCGCGCAGGTTGACGGTGAGCTCGCCCGTCTCCGCCGAGATCTCGACCTCGCCGAAGTGCTGGTAGCCCTCCATCGGCGAGGCGTTGGCGACCGGCGGTGCGTGCACGAACGTCGCCTCCGGGCCGAACGTCGGGTCGAGCACGTTCGGGCCGAACGCGCCGGCGTTCAGCGGGCCGGACACGAACTCCCAGAACGGGTCGAAGTCCTGGTAGGCCGCCCGGTCGGGGGAGTAGTGGTGCGCGGCGGTGTAGTGCACGTCGGCGGTCAGCCAGACCACGTTGCGGACCTGGTGGCGACGCAATGTCGACAGCAGCGGCGCGATCTCCAGCTCCCGGCCCTTCGGCGCACCGGGATCGCCCTGCGCGACGCCCTCGATGATCGGGCCGTCCGGTACGACCAGTCCGAGCGGCAGGTCGTTCGCGATCACCTTCCACTTCGCCCGGGACTCCAGCAGCCCTTGCGTCAGCCAGCGCAGCTGGCGCCAGCCGAGCACGCCACCGTCTGGGACCGTTTCCAGCCCGTTGGTGTTGGGATCCTTGTATGTGCGCATGTCGAGCACGAACACGTCGAGCAGCGGGCCGTACGACAGCTTGCGGTAGACCCTGCCGTCGTCCTGGCGGCCGTGCTCACGGATCGGCATCCACTCGAAGAACGCCTGCCGTGCTCTTGTGGCAAGGACATCCACGCGCTTTTCGGTGTAGCGCGCATCGTCGAGGATCTCGCCGGGGTACCAGTTGTTGAGGACCTCGTGATCGTCCCACTGGTTGATCTGCGGCACCTCGGCGGCGAACGCGCGGATCGAGTCGGAGAGCAGGTTGTACGCCCACTGCCCGCGGTATTCGGTGAGCGTCTCGGCGACCTTGCTCTTTGCTTCCGTGACGAGGTTGCGCCAGATCCTCCCGTCGGGAAGGGTGACCTGGCTCTGCACCGGACCGTCGGCGTAGACGGAGTCGCCGGAGTGCAGGAAGAAGTCGGGCCGCAGCGCACGCATCCGGTCGTAGATCTGGATGCCGCCGAGGTCGGGGTTGACGCCCCAGCCCTGGCCGCAGACGTCGCCGGACCAGACGAAGCGGATGTCCTTACGTGGTTTGGCGTACGGCGAGGGCGCGGTCACCAGCCGTCCCGTGAGCGGCCGGCCGGTGACACCGTGGCGGTCGGGATCCTCCAGGCGGACGCGGTAGTACAGCTCCCGCCCGGATGGTAGCCCGCGCAGGTCGACCTGCCCGGTGAAGTCGGAATCGCCAAGCAGGACAGGGCCTCTGACCGTCGTGGCGCGCCTGAAGTCGGCGCTGGAGCTGACGTCGACCAGCATGCGGGCTTCGCGGTCCGCGCGCGCCCAGACCACCGCGCTGTCCGCGGTCGGATCACCCGACTGAACGCCATGCGTGAGCTCGGGACGGGCGGCGCGTACGAGAGCAGGGGCGGCCAGCGCCCGAGCCGGGGCGACGGCATTCGTACCAGCCGCCAAGCCGAGCCCGGCGAGCGCGCCACCCCGCAACAGTTTCCGACGTTCGATCACCCTTGCTTTCTAGTACCGCGTGGTGACCGGGACAAGAATCCCAGACAGAGCGCTGGCGAACTCTGTTCACCGCCGCGTTTCCGCAAATCCGGATCGCCGTCGACGTGGCGGAGCGGTGAGGACCACGGTGGCGAGGAGAGCCAGCGTCCCGCCGAGGAGCACGGTCGTCCGCAGCGTCGTGTGGTCGACTACGAGGCCGCCGAGCAGGGCGCCGGCCGAAAGCGAGGCCTGGAAGGAGGAGACGAACAGGATCGTGGCCGCCTCCCGCGCCTCGGGGGCCGCGGCGGCGAACCAGGCTCCGGAGCAGACCGGCACCGCGCCGTAGGCGAGCCCCCAGATCACCAGGAAGACGAGCGCCGCGTTGGACTCCATGACGGTGGACAGCAGCGTGGCGAGTGCGATCAGTGTCGCGCTCACCGCGAACGTAGCCCGCAGCCTCCGGCTGATCGTCAGTCCCGCAAGGAAGTTCCCGGCCGTTCCGGCGACGCCGTAGACCAGTAAGAACGCGCTGATCCGGTCGTCGTCCACTCGGCCGACCTGTTGGAGCAGCGGGGTCACGTACGTGTAGGTCCCGAAGTGGGCGACCACGACGAGAACGGTCACGACCAGTCCTCGTCGGATTATGGGCTGGCCGAGCAGGCCGCGGATCGCCTGCAGGCTCGCCGGCCGCTCAGCCGGCAACGGCGGTACCGAGCACAACAGCGCGACCAGGCAGCCAGCCGTGAACACCGTCATGACGACGAACGCCGTCCGCCAGCCGGCGACATGACCGATCAGGGTCCCAGCGGGTACGCCCAGCACGGAGCCGAGCGGCACCGCCGAGAAGATCACGGCGGTAGCCAGGCCCACCGAGCGTTCAGGCACCAGCCGGGCCGACAGCCCCGACCCGATCGACCAGAAGCCACCGATCACACACCCCACCAGAACCCTGGCGAACAACATCACCTCGTAAGTCGGCGCCAAGGCCGCGAGCAGATCGGACACCGCCAGCCCGACCATCAACACGGCGAGCATCGTCCGCCGGTCGAGCCGCGCCGTAGCGACCGTGAACACCGGCGCGGCAACGGCGGCGACCAGACCGGGAATCGTCATCATGATCCCCGCCGTCCCCTTGGAGATGTCGAACGTCCGCGCGATGGGGGAGAGCAACCCGATCGGAAGGATCTCCGTAGTGACGATCGAGAAGATCCCGACCGCGATGGTGACGACCGAGGCGTAGCCCGTTCGCGGGCTCGTGGTTGCGATGGACACGTCCACCGACTCCACCAGCCTCCTGCGTTCCAGGCTGGCGGGCTTCGGACCTCACCGTGCCGGTACGGCCTTTGCCAGGCGTTGCGTGACGGCGAACAGAAAGAGCGCGAGCAGGCCTGGCGCGATCAGGAACGCCGTGCGGATGCCCGTCGCGTCGGCGAGGGCGCCGAGGAGGAGCGGGGCCGAGCCGATCGCGGCTCCGGAGGCGAGCGCGCACCGTGCGGACGCGCGTGCCGGGTGCGACGGCCAGCTGGCCACCGCCTGGCCCAGCGCGACGGGATAGAGCAGCGCGATGCCGAGGCCGGTGACCACCAGCCCGGCGACCGAGAGCAGCGGCAGCGGTGCGGCCCAGAACACCAGGACCCCCGCGATCGCGACCGTGGCGCCGGCGACCAGCAGGCGTAGCGGATGGCCGGACAGACGGATCGCGACACCGATGCCTGCCCGGCCGATCGCCATGCCGAGCAGGAATCCGGCCGAGGCGCCGGTCGCGAGCGTGGCGGGCAGGTCCTTGACCGTACGCAGGTAGTCCGCGGCCCAGAACATCATGCAGAACTCCGCGGCGACCGCGAGGACGAGCAACAGCCACCACCCCAGGAACGGCCGAGGCGCGCGACCGGCCGCCGACTCGCCGGCCGCCGGGTCGGCGTTTCCGGCGGGAATGGGCTGCGGCTTCGCGCCGAAGAGCACGGCGAGTACGACGACGGCAGCCACCAGCGGGAGGCCGGCGAAGCCCGCCCGCCAGCCCAGTCCGGTGGCCAGCGCGGCGCCGATGACCAGGGGCGCGAGCACCGAGGCTGTACTCGAGACGCTGTTGGCCTCGCCGATGGCGACCGTGCTGTTGGCGTCGCCGTGGAGGGCGCGCAACTTCGCGGGTACGACGAGCACGAGTCCGGCGCCGCCCAGGCCCAGCGCGAGTGCGCCCGCACCGCTGTCGATCCGGCTGCTTCCGGTCGCGAGAACGGCTGTGCCGACGGCGAGGCAGGCCAGCGCCGCGGGTACGGCGAACCGGCCGAGGCGTTCGGTGATCCAGTGTCCGAACAGCCCGACGACGAGCAGTCCAACCGCGAAACCCGAAGGGTACAAAGCGGCCTCGGCGCGCGGCAGGTCACGCTCGGCCCTCAGCTCGGGCAGGATCGCGCCGAGCCCGGCGAGGACGTAACCGAGGCAGCCGTACGTGCCGTACATGCCGACGGTTTCGAGGGTCCGCTTCATGGATCAAATATACTCGTCGTACGAGGAAAATAGACCTGCGTCAGAATGCCACCATGCAGTCATCCGTTCACAGCGCGACAACCCTGCGCCGGCAGGGTGCGCTGGCCGTGCTGCGGCACGTGCACGCGAACCCCGGCTCGACGCGGTCGGAGGCGGCGCGGGCGCTCGGCATCAGCAGCGGCTCGGCCACCGAGATCACGGGCCGGCTGAAGGATCTGCGGCTGGTCGCGGAGGGCAATCCCGAGCCGACTGGAGCGCGGGGACGGCCTTCGCCCGTGCTGGTGGCGCATCCGGGCGGGCCGCTGGTCTGCGCGGTCGAGATCAGTCACGAGCGTTGGCGGGTGGCCGCGGTGGAGCTCGGTGGCGCGCTCGTAGAGGATCGTGCGGGCCGGCATGCGAGCAGGAAGGCGGCCGACGTCCTCGCGGAGCTTCGCCGAGAGGTGCGGGCCTGCTGGCGTCGCTACGGCGCACGGCTGCAGGCGGTCTCGGTTGCTGTCGCCGGCACTGTGCGTGGCGCCGGCCTGGTCCAGGCGACGAACCTGCGCTGGCGTGACGTCAGCCTCGAAACGCTGCGTCCACAGGCAGAAACCACGTTGCTGGTCGGCAACGACGCGACGCTCGCCGGACTGGCCGAGGCACGCCGGGGCGTGGGTGCGGACGCGCGGGTCGTGCTGCACCTCACCGTCGAGGTGGGCCTCGGGGGCGTCCTGGTCGTGGATGGCGTGCCGATCGACGGCGCGACCGGCGCGGGCGGCGAGTTCGGGCACATGCCGTTCGGCGATTCGTCGTTGCGCTGTCAGTGCGGCGCCTTCGGCTGTTGGGACCTGACGGTCGACGGGCGGGCGATGGCGCGCTCCCTGGGTGAACCGCCACCGCGTGATCCACGTACGAAGGCCGAACGGGTCCTGCTTGCGGCGGCGACCGACCCGGCCGCTCGTTCCGCGGCCGGGACTGCCGCCCATTGGCTTGGCCGGGGCATCGCAGGGCTGGTCAACGCACTCGATCCGGACCTCGTAAGCCTGTCCGGGCTGGCGATCGGCCTGTCGGAGACCGCGCCGGAGCAGTTGCGGGCGAGCTACCGCGCCGGCCTGATGCGCTTCCGCCGTACCGATCCGCCGCCGCTGGTCACCTCGCGACTTGGCGCGGCGGGCCCGTTGACCGGCGCCGCCGACGCGGCCTTCGACACGATCCTCTCCAGCGAAGGGTTGGCCGCATGGGGTGCCGGGACGGATGCGAAGTGATGTACTGGGCGGCATGAAGGTCGTTGCCGTACGCGAGATCGCCGCGCCTGCTGAAGAGGTGTGGGAGGCGCTGGTCGACTGGAAGAGCCAGGGCAGCTGGATGCCGCTGACGGAGGTCCGGGTGCTGTCGGAGCCGGAAGTGGGCGCGGGCATCGGCACCCGGATCGAGGCGGTGACGGGCGTCGGGCCGGTCGCTGTTGCCGATCCGATGGAGATCGTCGAGTGGGATCCGCCGCTCCGCTGCGTGATGCGGCACGACGGCAAGGTGCTGCGCGGGACTGGGACGTTCGAGGTCGCGCCGTACGGCACCGGGCGTTGTGTCGTGCGGTGGGAGGAGGACCTCCGGCAGCCGTTGGCGTTCATCACCTGGCTCGGGAAGCCCTTCTTCTCGTTCGCATTGGGGCGCTTCGAGCGTGTGCTGCTTGCCTGGACGGCCGGAGACGGCTACGACGTTTCGCCGAGCCCTGACGGTGAGGTCGAAGGCTTTCGCGACGGCCGCGATTTGCGGTAGCCGCAAATCGCGGGGTCCGGCATCCGGTGGGCCGTTACCCCTCCGCTGTCCTCGTTCGGGTAAAAGGGACGGGGACTCACCGACCGTCGAATGAGGAGACGCTGTGCCGGATTCTGGGCCGGACTCGGGTGCGCCGTGGCTTGGCTGGGTCGGCTCGGCGCCGATGGTGCGGGTCGTCGAGCTGCCGCGGCCGTACGTTCCCGAGGGTCAGGTGCTGCCGGCCGATCCGTTCGGGCTGGAGCGGCTGGCGCTGCTGACCGCGGCGTTCCATTCGGGTGCGGAGCCGGTGGGCTTGCTGTGGGTGCGGCCGCCGAGTGGCGGGCCGGTGGAGCTGCTCGGGCTGGGGCGCTCGGTGTTCCCGCTGTCCGCCCGTACCAAGCCGGTGGCCGCTCCCGCGCCGGCCGAACGGCTGGCGGGTTTCGGCGCGTGGACGTCGCTCACCGGCCGGTTCGACGAGCTGCGGCTGACGTCCGAACGTGAGCGCGACCGCGACGCCGCCGGGCGGCGGCCGTCGCTCGAGTCCGGGCTGCTGGCGGTATGGGACGCGCCGTTCGCGCTGGCGGTGTTCGCCGCTCCCGTCCGGCGCGGTGAGCTGACCGAGGCGATCCGGGCCGCGGCTGACCAGGTGCGGGAGCATCGGCGCTTCGCCGAGTCGGACCCGAACCGGGGTGTGGAGTACGAGCGGGTCCGGGCCTGGCACCGCGAGCTGCGCGAGGCCGAGTCGTCCGGCTTGTGGTGGGTCGGGGCGTGGGCCGGCGGGGTGGACGCGGCCGCCTCGAAGCAGGTGGCCGGGCTGACCGTGGCGTCGGTCGACCTGACCGGACGTCCGTACACCCTGGCGCCAGGGGCGACGGTCACTGACATCGCCGCGACCAAGGGCTCGGCGTTCCTGGCGGGGGCGGAGCTGGTCGCGTCGATGGCGCGCACGCCGACGCGGGAGGTGCCGGGGATCCGGCTGGTGCTGCAGTCGGAGTTCGACGTAACGGCCGAGTCACGTGAGACCGGGAGCGACGGTGTACAGATCGGTTCGGTGCTCGACCACGCGTTGCGCCCGTCCAGCGGGCTGCGGCTGCCGCTGTCCAGCTTGAACCGGCACACGTTCGTCTGCGGCGCGACGGGTGCGGGCAAGTCGCAGACCGTACGGCATCTGCTCGAAGAGGCAACGAAACAAGGGGTTCCGTGGCTGGTGCTGGAGCCGGCGAAGGCGGAGTACGCCCGGATGGCGGCGCGGCTGCCGTCGCACTCGGTGATCGTCGTGCGTCCGGGGGACGCCTCCGCGATCGCGGCTGGGATCGACCCGCTGCGGCCCGCTTCCGGCTTTCCGTTACAGACGCACCTGGACCTCGTCCGGGCCTTGTTCTTGGCGGCTTTCGAGGCGGACGAGCCGTTCCCGCAAGTGCTGTCGGCGGCGCTGACGAAGGCGTACACCTTGCAGGGCTGGGATGTGGCTCTCGGGGAGCCGTTGGATCGGTCGCACACGCCGCGGTATCCGACGCTGTCCGATTTGGAGCAGACGGCGCTGCAGGTGGTGGAGGACATCGGGTACGGACGGGAGGTGGCCGACAACGTCCGTGGCTTCGTGCGGGTGCGGCTGGCGTCGTTGCGGCTGGGAACGACTGGACGGTTCTTGGAGGGCGGGCACCCGTTCGACATCGGGAAACTCCTGCGTAGCAACGTCGTTCTCGAGATCGAGGACGTCGGCGACGACCGCGACAAGAGCTTCATCATCGGCACAGTGCTGATCGCGCTGACCGAGCATTTGCGGGTGGCGCAGCGCTCGGCGGCGTTCGAGGGCGGCGGCCTGCGGCACCTGACGGTGATCGAGGAGGCGCACCGGTTGCTGCGTCGCACCGAGGGCCATGGTGCGGCGGCTCAGGCCGTCGAGATGTTCGCGTCGCTGCTGGCCGAGGTGCGGGCGTACGGCGAGGGCCTGGTGGTGGCGGAGCAGATCCCGGCCAAGCTCATCCCGGACGTCATCAAGAACACCGCGGTCAAGATCGTCCACCGCCTGCCGGCGCGCGACGACCGCGACGCGGTGGGGGCGACGATGAACCTGTCGGCGGCGCAGTCGGCGTACCTGGTGACGCTGGAGCCGGGCACCGCCGGCGTCTTCTCGGACGGCATGGACCAGCCGCTGCTCGTCCGCATGCCGGACGGCACGTCGGTGGAGACTTCGGGCTCGTCGGCGACCCTGGACGCCCGCGGCATCGTCCAGCCGTTCACCGGGCGCTGTCAGGCTGACTACGGGCTGACCGCCACGACCTTGGCCGACATGGTGCGTGGCCAGCGGCTGGTCGAGGACAACCCGCTGGTGCGCTGGTGGGCCGAGATCGCCGTGATCGCCCATCTGGTGGGCGCCGCCACGCCGGACGTTCCCTCGGGCGTGCGCGATCTGCTGGGTCGTACGCCGGAGTCCAAGGTCATCGCCTGCGCGCTCGCATACGCCGTCGACGAGGCGGTGGCGGCGCGGAGCAGTGCACTTGTGAAGCAGATGAGCCCGGCGGCCTTCGCCGAGCACATGGCGGGCGTACTCACCGCGCTGGTCGAGAACCAGCCGCCCGAGTGCGAGACGCCGGTCGAGTGGGCCTGGCTGGCCGAACCGTACGTCTGGGAGCCGCAGTTCAGGGTCCTGCTCCTCCGAGTCCGCGCGGAACAAGGCGACATGCCGCCCCACCCTCGGCTGCGCCACTGGATGGCGGCGTTGAACCGGACGTTCACCGCCAAGGAGGCGACCGAACAACTGGAGGAGGTACGCCGGATGAGGCTGGAGGCCCTGGACGACGATCGCGCCAACAACCTGGTGTTCGGCACGGCTCCGGTGTCAGCCCTGGAATCGTCGATCGACCTCCGCCGAGACGAGGCGGACTGGCCAGCCGCCGTCCGGCGCATGCTCGCGGAGGTGGGGGCTCCCTGGGCTGACGGGTACCTCATCTTGGGTGACCACGCCTTCGACGGTGACGGTACGTGATGGGCTGTTATGGTGAGCGTGGACGGGGCAGCCAGGGATACGGGTGGGCACATGGGGAGCTTGGAAACACCGGGCAGGGACGATCATCCCGATCGGCCGGCCGAGGTCGCGGCGCCGGCTGAGGCGCCGAGGGCAACCGCCGGTCAGAACGTGGAGCGCACATCGGCGGCGGGTCTGGCCACGGCGATCAGCCAGGATGACAAGTCCGGGCCGGCAGACATCGACTTCGAGGCCTACGACCCGAAGCATCCGCGCGGCACGCTCCTCGTCGTTGGGCAAACCGGTTCGACGGACGATCCCAAGCGCCTCGCCTACGAGGGCAAGGGCGACAAGGTCCACGACGTCCCACCCTCCAACAAGCCCATCCCCGACGACCCCAGTGGGCAAGACCTCACTGAGGTGTTCGACGATGATGACAAGCCGACCTACGACCGTGTGCGGGACAAGGCAAGCTCGCAGGAGTTCATCGAGGGTTTACAGGACTCCGGCAAAGGGCTCGGTCAAACCGCTTGGGAGGCTGTGCAAGACAGGCCCAAGGCGACTGGTGCCTACGTCGGCACACCCAACGAGCCAGCGGTCAACGCGCAGACCCAAGGCTCTCCGGATCTCGGCCTGTTGGCTCCGTTGTCCGTGCTCGCCTGGATAGGGTCGGAACGAACTGCTCAGTTCATTCGCAAGCAGTTCAACGAGCTCAGGCAGTCGAGAGGAGATCGGCCCGATGGCGACAACTGACGAGCAGGTGGCGACCCTACGAGCCTTCCTGACCGAGGACCGCGAGGAATACGACCGCATTTGGTCCTCCTTGGTCGACGGTGGAGAGAAGGAGGGCTACTTTCGGCTGCTTCTGGTGGCCTTCACCGAGGCGGTGAGGGCTCAGTTCCGGGGCAAGACGCGCGGTGACATGGTCGAGTGGATCGCTGATCTTCGTGCCAGTCAAGATCCGGGAGGAAGGATCGATCCCGGTGTCGCGGAGCGGCTTGTCTTGTGGGTCTTCGGCAAGGGGTCAACTGACGGCATCGACTTCAACACCGAAGCTGAACACCAGATGATGCTCCTCTTCTTCTTGCTTGAGGAGCAAGGTCTCGACGAGCCGGGCCTGGATGCCTTCCTGACGAAGGTTCGCGGCTTGACGGATGAGATTATGAGCTGAGGAAATGGTGTCTGAAGTCCACGTGGCAGCGGTGCGGGCTCTCCTGGCGCGTGATCTGGAAGCGCATGCCAGTCTGCTTCGACAGATCGATCGAGAAGATGCCGCCGACGCATATGGCCTGTTCTTCAAGGCGACGTTCCAGCAAGCGGCTTGGCGCAAGTTTGGGCCGAGGGCGACACGAGCGGACATCATTCGGTTCGTGGGCGATGTTCGGGCAAGGCAGCCATCGAATGCAGAGGACCTCGATGCCCGGATCGCTGAGCGATTGCTATGGGGAGTCCTGGGTGATCGGGAGGCGTTGCAGGGGCTCACGGGCGAGGACACTGCACTGATGGGTCCCCTGCTGCTTGAGCTCGTCGGCACGCTGACCGTCGAAGAGATGCTGCTCGCCGAAGCGCAGGAACGGCTAGAGGCGACCGTCGCGTAGGGCGGACGTGAAGGCGAAGAAGGATGCGGCCGGGAAGTTGAGGGCGGCGCCAGTTGGGTCCTTGCTGTCGTGGATTGCGATTTGGCTGCCGAGTGACGCGGTTTCTACGCAGTTCGTTCCACCGCCGCTGCTGTAGCTGCTCTTGCGCCACCTCATGTTCGGCATCCGGCACGCCCTCCTGCTTCACTCCAGATCGGCTATCGCTGCTTCTTCACCCGAGCCAAGGCCGCGCGACACACGGCCGAGACCGATCTGGCGTGGCTGATCTCGGCGTGGGGGAACTAGGCGACCTCAGTGACGGCGTCGTGCAGATGGCGGACGTAGCCGATTTCCGCCGTGTTCTTCATGAGTTCGGTGTTGGCCCAGGCGACCACGTGTCCGAAAGGCTTTGTGCCGCGCATAAACCATTGGCTCCGCTCGGAAGAATCAAGTTCGGAATCCGAAATAGATTCTAGTCCACACGTCCACTGCATTTTGCACATGCGCAACCAGTCAACCGTCGCCTCGGTGGAGCCGGGCCAGTCGACGTCCTCGCGTCGAAGCGTCCCGGCACCGAACGAGTGGTCGTAAGCGCTCGTCCACCACGACCCAACGTGCCAGGTCAGCCAGGCGATGGTTGGCGCAGGTGCCGGCGTTGGCTCGGGCACCTCCCAGTCGGCCACCCAGCGCCCTGAAGGGGACTTGCGTACGGTCCAGCAGCGTGGCGCGGGCTGCCAGAAATATTCCTCATCCGTCAAATCGGACAAGTGCAATTCCAACAAAGAATACGCCACCTCAAGCTGCCACCGCAACAAATTAATTCGACTCTCCATACCCGTCGATGATGTCACCCGAAAGGCAAGAAAGTCTTGCGATTAAACCCGCCTACGACCAGGAGCGGAACCACATCCGGTCCAGCCAGGCTTCCTTCGGAATCACCTCGCTGGACAGGATCGGATAGAGGTACGCGAAGTTCAGCAGCACCAGCAGCAGGAAGCCCCCGACGACAGCCGCGCCCCACATGCGGCGGTTCGGAGACGCGTCCGACGGTCCGAGGATCTTCCCCAGCACCAGCGTCACCGCGATCACCATGAACGGCAGGATCACGACCGCGTAGAAGTAGAAGATCGGCCGGTCGGCGTACATGAACCACGGCAGCCAGGTCGCCGCCACGCCGATCACCGGGACGCCGAAGCGCCAGTCGCGCTGGGCGATCCAGATCACCAGGCAGGCGACGAGTGCGGCCACGCCCGCCCACCACAGCGCCGGAGTGCCGATGCCGAGGATCTCCTGGACGCAGTTGTTGGTCTTGCAGCCCTGCGACGGCCCGATGTTCTCGACCCAGTAGAAGGCCACGGGCCGCGCGATGATCATCCAGCCCGACGGGTTGGACGCGTACGGATGGCTTTCGTGCAGCGTCGTGTGGAAGTTCCAGATTTCCGCGTGGTAGTGCAGCAGCGACTGCAGCGGCGCCGGAAGCAGCCCCAGTACGCCGGCGTACCCACCGCCCGCCGACGACGCCCACTGCCGGTCCCAGCCGTCGCTGGTGGCGAACCACCCCGACCAGGACGCGAGGTAGACGACGACGGACGAGACCACGATCGTCACGAACGCCAGCACAGCGTCGCGGATGGCACGCAGCGCGTTCTCCACCGTCAGCACCGCGCCCACGGCTCGCCGCGCGCCCAGGTCCCAGAACCACGTCAGCAAGCCGAACGCCGCGATTACGAACAGCGCGTTCCACTTCGTCGCGACCGCCAGCCCGAAGCACACGCCCGCAGCCAGGCGCCAGGGGCGCCACAGCAACCCCGGCCCCCACCCGCCAGGCATGGAGAAGCGGCCGAGCGGCTCCGCGGCAAGCGCTAGCCGCCGTCGCATCCAGTCGCGGTCCAGAAGCAGGCAGCCGAACGCCGCGATCACCCAGAACATCAGCGGCAGGTCGATCAGCGCGATCCGGCTCTCGACGAAGTGCAGCCCGTCCAGCGCCAGCAGCAGACCGGCGATCGAGCCCATCAGCGTCGAACGCGTCATCCGGCGTACGATCCGCGCGAGCAGCAGCACCGACAGCGTGCCGAGCAGCGCGACGGCCACCCGCCAGCCGAACGGGTTCATGCCGAACAGCCACTCGCCGAGCGCGATCACCCACTTCCCCGCCGGCGGGTGGACTACGAACGACGCGCCCTGGAAGAGCTGACCCTCGTTGAGGTTGCCCCCGAGGATCATGTCGTTGGCCTTCTCGACGTACTGCCGCTCCACGCCGAACTGCAGCAGGCTCCAGGCGTCCTTGGGGTAGTACGTCTCGTCGAAGACGAACTTCGCCGGATAGCCGAGGTGCCAGAACCGGACGACACCGGCGAACGCGGCGATGAACAGCGGCACCAGCCAGCCGAGGAAACGGTCCGACGGCATCGCCGGGCTCAGTCGTTCACGCAACGGCGGCAACGGCCGGCCGTCGGTGTCGCGACCCATTACGGCAACCTCTTTGGGCATCGGGCGCGGCCGCGGCTCAGGCGCGTCGGCACGCGGCTCCAACTCGTCTGCGGTCGTCGTCACGCGGGCCATCGTACGGATCTCGCCTATGGATGTCTGCACTCATCCGGCCCACGTGGCGCGCGGCCGCCCGGGCCCACCCCACTCCTGCCTGGAAGGATGACGGGGTGTCCGAAGGTGTGCTGGTACTCGCGGGAACCCCGATCGGTTCGATCGACGACGCGGCCCCCCGGCTCGGTTCCGAGCTTGCGGAGGCGGACGTGGTCGCGGCCGAGGACACCCGCCGGCTGCAGCGGCTGGCCGACCGGCTGGGCGTGGTCGTACGCGGTCGCGTCCTCTCCTACTTCGAGGGCAACGAGGCGCGCCGTACCGAGCAGCTCCTCGCCGAGCTGGAGGATGGCAAGCGGGTCGTCCTGGTCACCGACGCGGGCATGCCGTCGGTGTCGGATCCCGGATATCGCCTGGTCAGCGCCGCGATCGAGGCCGGCATCCACATCACGGCCGTACCCGGTCCGTCGGCCGTACTGACCGCCCTCGCGCTGTCCGGGCTGCCGGTCGACCGGTTCTGCTTCGAGGGCTTCCTCCCGCGTAAGGGCGGCGGGCGCTCGACGCGGCTGCGGGCGCTGGCGGCCGAGGAACGCACGATGGTCTTCTTCGAGGCGCCGCACCGGCTGGCGGAGTCCCTGCGCGCGATGGCCGAGGCGTTCGGCGCCGACCGGCCGGCCGCGGTCTGCCGCGAGCTCACCAAGACCTATGAAGAGGTACGCCGCGACTCGCTCGCCGCGCTCGTCGAGTGGGCGGACGGTGGCGTACGTGGCGAGATCACGGTCGTCGTGGGTGGCGCCCCGGCGCGCGCCGCGGCCGAGGAGCTGAGCGGTGAGCAGCTGGCCCGCTTGGTGGAAGAGCGCGTCGAGGCCGGTGCCACGAAGCGGGACGCGGTGGCCGAGGTCGCCGCTGAGCTGGGCGTTCCGCGACGTACGGTCTACAACGCCGCCGTCGCGCACCGGCAGTGAACGCAAGCTGGGCTTGCTCGTTTAGCCTTGTGTGCGGCTTGGCGGCAGGGGCGGAGAGCGGCGCCAGGCAACCACTCCGGCTGCGTTGCCGTCCATAGTCGACGGACGCCGTTGCCGGGTGTCTACAGATGTTCGCGAACCTTTGGGGAGGCGAGAGGTTCAATGGGTGGCCCGCGCGTGCTTGTCGACCGCTACACGGTCGTGCGCCAGCTCGGTGCTGGAGCGCAGGGCACGGTATGGCTCGCGCGCGACGAGAAGTTGCGTCGCGAGGTCGCGGTCAAACAGGTGTCGCACACAGACCAGCGTTTCGGCGAGGCGGCCGAGATCGCGCGCCAGCGCGCCATGCGTGAGGGGCGGATCGCGGCCCGGCTGAATCATCCGAATGCCGTCGCGGTCTACGACGTCGCGGTGCATGACGGTGACCCGTGGCTCGTGATGGAGTACGTACGGTCACGTACTCTCGCCGAGGTCGTACGCGAGCAGGGCGGGATCTCGCCGAAGCAGGCGGCGGCGCTGGGCGCGCAGATCGCGGGCGCGCTGGCCGAGGCGCACCGGCTGGAGATCGTCCACCGGGACGTGAAGCCTTCCAACATCCTGATCACAGAGGACGGCCGGGCGAAGATCACGGACTTCGGCATCGCGCGCGGCAACGACGACGCGACGCTGACCGCGACGGGACTGGTGACCGGCACGCCGGCCTACTTCGCCCCCGAGCTGGCCCGCGGAATCACCGGCCCGACCTCGGCGACGGACGTCTGGTCGCTGGGCGCGACGCTGTATTACGCGGTCGAGGGCATGCCGCCGTTCGGTACGGACGACAACCCGCTGGTACTCCTGGGGCGGATCGCCTCGCAGGAGGTGCAGCGGCCGGTACACGCGGGCGAACTGGAGCACGTCCTGCTCCGGATGCTGTCGCGCGACCCCATCATGCGGCCGACCATGCGGCAGACCCGGGCCATGCTGTCGACGATCGCGGGGACGATCTCGAACGTACCGGTACTGATCGCCGAGCCGAACACCGAAGAGAACGACGCGATAACCGACGCGCCCGACAAGACCAAGGTCGTGGAGCAGCCGGTCGTCGCCAACTCGCCGGAGCCGGACGCCGCCGGACTGGCCGGGGTTGCCGAAGCGGGCACTGGTGCTGGTGGAGCGGATGCCGCGGCGGAGCTGGATGCCGGATCGGCGGAGGCCGGTACCCGAGCCGGTGAGGCTGAGCCTGACTCGGCCGAAGCGGGTGCCGATGATGATGGAACGGATGGCGCACCGGAGTTGGAGGCCGATGGACCGGTGGACGCCGACGCCGATGCAGCCGGTACGGATGCCGGTGCTGCCGCTGATGATGCGGACGACGCGGCCGAACTGGACGCCGGATCGGCTCAGGCCGACGCGGATGCCGGTGACGAGGCAGGGGGCCCTGGACCGGCTGCCGGCGACGACGCCGACGTGGGTGGGGCAGCCGCTGGAGCTGCCGAACCGAGCTCGGCCGGCGAGGCCGAGCTTGGCGCGGCGTCCGATGAAGCAGCGGGGGACAGCGCGAACATCGACACTGGCGATGGCGAGGACGCCGCGCGGCCCGGGGTGGCGGCTACTGGAGGGTCGACGGCTCGGTACAGCGAATCCTCGGACAAGCCCTGGTCCACAGACCAGGCGTGGGAGCGCGACGAATGGCTGTTCGGATCGTCGGATGTTCGGAGATCCGCCCCGGCGGGAGAGCAGCCGTCGGTCTCCGAGGCGCCCGCTGAGCCAGCCGAACGTTACGAGACGCTCGCCCCTGCGGCTCCGCCAGGCGGGCTCGACCTGGGCAGCGACCAGTACGACGACCAGCCGCTACCGGATCCGCGCCGAGGCCGGTTGCGGAAGCGCGGCATCGTGCTGATCGCCGCGTGTGCGTTCATGCTGGCCGTCGCCGGCCTGGGGTCGTACCTTCTGCTCGGCAACCGTGACCGCGACCTCAACGCCGGTCCGACGGAGACCACGCAGAACACGCCCGTGGAGCCCAAGGAAACCGCGAAGGCCAAAAAGCCGCAGCCGTCCGAGCAGCCGACCAACAAGCAAACCCCGACCAAGGAGCCGAAGCCGACCACGCCGCCCGCCACCCCGCCCGGCTCGCCGATGCGGGCGGACGCGATGACCGCGCGCGTGTCCGACTACTACGCCCTGCTCCCCAACCGGCAGCAGGAGGCCTGGAACTGGCTCGGCCCCAAGCTGCAGGCCCAGGGCTTCCGCTCGTACACCACCTGGTGGTCGTCGGTGCGGAGCGTCAGCGTCTCCAACCTGCGCGCGAACCCCTCGAGCAAGACCGTCACCGGCACGGTCCGCTTCGTCATGAACAGCGGCCGGACGTCCAGCGAACGCCACACGTTGGGCCTGATCGAGACCGCTGACGGCAAAGGTCTGCTGGTCAACACCGACAACCGGTTCTGACTCGCGGCTCAGTCGCGGCCCGTGAGGTCGCGGTCGAGGCGTTCGGACATGCGCCGCAGCGCCCTCGAAGCCTGGGTACGCACCGACGGCTCGGGGTCCTCGAGCAGCGCACGCAACGGCGCGGCGTGCTCGGCCTCCCCGATGACCGCCAAAGCCCGCGCCGCGACCGCCCGGACCCGCGGTGTCGGGTCGGACGTCAGCGCGGCGACCGCCTCCGCCGCCGCGCCGAGCTCCCGCAGCGCCGCCACCTTGCCCGCCATCTCCCGCACCCGCCAGTGCTCGTCGGACAAGCCGGCGAGCACCGCCGGCTCACCGGCTGGCGCCCAGGCGTACAGCATCACCCGCAGCGCCCAGGTCCGCGTCCAGTAGCCGGCGTTGCCCCAGGTGCCGTTCAGCGCCATCTCACCGCCGCCGTTCGTGATCGCCACCAGCAGGTCGGGTTTGTCCCGCCAGGAACGGTCAAGGACGAGGGTGGCGCACTCAGCGACCAGCTCCGCCTCGCCCCACGAGGCGACGGCGGCGCGGATGACTTGGGCCGGAGTGGGCCGTTGTGCCGAGGCACCGGATTCAGTCATACACAGATTCTTTAGGATCGGGGACCATGCCGCTGGACCACGAGCACCGCAAGGCGTTCTACATCACGACGCCCATCTACTACGTCAATGATGCCCCGCACATCGGGCACGCCTACACGACGATCGCCGCGGACGTGCTCGCGAGATGGCACCGGCAGCGCGGCGAGTCGACCTGGTTCCTGACCGGGACCGACGAGCACGGCCAGAAGGTCATGCGCACCGCCGAGGCGCACGGCATGTCGCCGCGGGAGTGGTGCGACCAGCTGGTGCGCACGGAGTGGGTCCCCGTGCTCGACGTCATCGACGCCAGCAACGACGACTTCATCCGTACGACCGAGCGCCGCCACACCGAACGCGTACGCGAGTTCTGGCAGCACCTCGACGACGCGGGCGAGGTCTACCAGGGCAACTACGAGGGCCCGTACTGCGTCTCGTGCGAGGAGTTCAAGCTCCCGTCCGAGCTGCTCGACGGTGAGAACGGCGAGAAGCTCTGCCCGATCCACGGCCGTCCGGTCGAGATCATTCAGGAGACGAATTACTTCTTCCGGCTCTCCCAATACACCGACAAGCTGCTCGCCTATTATGAGGAACACCCGGAGTTCATCGAGCCGGAGAGCGCCCGCAACGAGATCGTTTCCTTTGTACGACAGGGATTGCAGGACCTCTCGATCACCCGGTCGACATTCAACTGGGGTATTCCGGTGCCCTGGGACGACGAACACGTGTTGTACGTCTGGATCGACGCACTGCTCAACTACGTCACGGCCGCGGGATATCGCGCCGACCCGTTGACGTTCGAACGAACCTGGCCGGCCGACGTGCATTTCGTCGGTAAGGACATCGTTCGCTTTCATGCGGTGATCTGGCCGGCGATGCTGATGGCGGCCGGACTTCCGTTGCCTCGCAAGGTTTTCGCGCATGGCTGGCTGTTGGTCGGCGGCGAGAAAATGAGCAAGACCAAGCTCACCGGAATTCACCCGAGCCAGATCGTCGACGTCTTCGGTTCGGACGCGCTGCGTTACTACTTCCTGCGCGCGATCCAGTTCGGCTCCGACGGGTCGTTCTCCTGGGAGCACCTGCACGCTGTGTACACCTCGGAGCTCGCGAACGGGCTCGGCAACCTCGCGTCGCGAGTGGCGGCGATGGTCGGCCGCTACTTCGACGGCGCGCTGCCCGAGGCGACCGATGTCGGGCCGGCCGAGGAGACGCTGGCGACGAAGCTCGCGGAGACCGTGAAGACGGCGGACGAGGCGATGCTGGCACTGCGCTTCCACGACGGGCTGGCCGCGGTCGACGCGTTCGTCGACGCGGTGAACGTCTACGTCACCGAGCAGGAGCCGTGGAAGGTCGCGAAGGACCCGGAGGCCCGGGACCGGCTGGCGACGATCCTCTACACGGCGGCCGAGTCGCTGCGTGCGATCGCGGTCCTGCACAACCCGGTGATGCCGAAGACGGCGGAGTCGCTGTGGACGCAACTGGGCGCTGAGCAGGCGATTGGCAAGCTGAGCACCCAACGGGCGCAGGACGCGGGCACCTGGGGCCAGCTGCCGGCGGGGGCCCACGTGACCAAGGGCGACGCGCTGTTCCCGCGCGTCGAGGACCCCGACGCCTCATGACCACCAGCACCGCCGCGCGGCCTGCGAATGACCACGTTAACCACGTGTTTGGCTGGTTAACGTGGTCATTAGGGCCGCGCGGCGGAGTCGCGGCCTCTGCGCTTCGCCACGCCAGTAGGTGCTTCGCCACGCGCCGGGGCGTGGTTAACCCGCTGATTGCGTGGTTAACGTGGTCATTCGCGGCGGACCGAGGGTGGGCGGCGCATGAGTGAGCGGCCGCCGCTACCGGAGCCCTTGGCAGGCACGGTCATCGACTCGCACTGTCACCTCGACTCCGGCCGGGACGGCGAGCCGCCGCTGCCCGTCGAGGAGGCGCTGGAGCTCGCCGCGAGCGTCGGTGTGTCCCGGATCGTCCAGATCGGCTGCGACCTGCCGGCCGCCCGCTGGGCCGTCCAGGCGGCCGATCGCCACCCCCAGCTGGTCGCCGGCGTCGCCCTGCATCCGAGCGAGATCGGTGACTTCGTCGCCGCCGGACAGCTGGACGACGCGCTGAACGAGATCGACCAGCTCGCCGGATCCAGCCCTCGCGTACGCGCCGTCGGCGAGACCGGGCTCGACTACTACTGGACCAAACCCGCAGGTCACACGGCCCAACAAGACGCGTTCCGGGCCCACATCGAGCTCGCCAAGCGGCACGACAAGGTACTTGTGATCCATGATCGCGACGCCCACGCCGACATCCTCAAGGTCCTCGATGACGCAGGGCCCCCCGACCGCGTAGTTATGCACTGTTTCTCCGGAGATGTCCAATTCGCTCGCGAGTGCGTCCGGCGCGGTTTCTACCTCTCGTTCGCCGGAACGGTGACCTTCAAGAACGCGAATTCACTCCGCCAGGCACTCAGTGTAGTCCCGACGTCACGAATCATGGTCGAGACTGACGCTCCGTATCTCACGCCGACGCCTCATCGCGGCCGGACGAACGCCAGCTACCTGCTCCCTCTCACTGTGCGTTACTTAACACAAGTGAAAGAAATAGGCGAGTCCGAGCTCTGTAGTGAATTGACTACGACTACGGAAAGTGTCTTTGGCGGCTGGTAAAAATCGGATAAACCGCCCCCGACTGTGAGATGGATTACATCTACGGACGGTGTTTTTACCCGGCATTTCTTCTTGATCGACTTGCGCACCCATAAAGCGCCCGTTATGGTCCCGTGACGTTGGCCGGGATCGGAACTTAAATCCCGGGCAGTGCACTAGAAGCCTTTTCGTTCAATAGCTCGTCGGGGTAGCCGAGTTGGGAGCGGAGGGCTTCGTTTCGTGTGCAGGCCCGGAATCCGTACCCGGAAAGTGCAAGCATCGGAGCACTGTGCGTACTGCATTTTCCCGCAAGGGGATCATCATCGGTGCAGCCTGCATCGGAATGGTCGGCGCATTAAGCATTGGCGCCGCCGCTTATGCAAGTATCGATAAAGCCGTCACACTTTCCGTGGATGGTAAAGATCGCACGATTCACACGTTCGGCAGCAATGTGTCGGATGTTTTGGCTGATCAGAGCATCAACCTGGCATCACGTGATCTGGTGGCCCCAGTCCCTGCTGCAAGCGTTTCCGACGGCACCCGAATCGTGGTCCGTTACGCGCGTCCGCTGTCGCTGACCGTCGACGGTCAGAAACGGACACATTGGGTCACAGCACTGAACGTCGACCAGGCGTTCTCCGAGCTCAACCTGCGGTACGACGGCGCCAAGCTGTCGGCCAGCCGGAGCGCGGGGATCGGCCGGAGGGGCATGACTCTCGACATCCGCACGCTGAAGCACGTCACGGTGAAGCACGACCGCCGCTCGACGCCGCTCCAGACGACCGCGGTGACCGTCGGGGAAGCCCTCAACGACGCGAACGTCAAGGTCGACGCCGACGACCGGCTGAAGCCGGGACTCGCGGCCCGGGTCTACGACGGCTCGGTCCTCGCGGTCACCCGGGTGGACGTCAAGGCGCAGAAGCGCAACGTCCCGGTCGGCTACAAGAAGGTCCGCAAGTCCGATTCGTCCCTGTACAAGGGCACGACCAAGACCGAGCGGTCCGGCCAGAAGGGCCTCAAGGCTCAGGTCCTCCAGGTGCTCTACCTGGACGGCCGCCGGACCAAGGTCACGGTGACCTCGGAGAAGTGGGTCAAGAAGCCGGTCGACCAGATCGTCCGGTACGGCACCAAGGAACGTCCGCAGAGCGACGGCGGAGGCAACGGTGACGGCGGAGGTGGCCCCGTTGGTGGGGGCGTCGACAGCCTGAACTGGTCCGCGCTGGCCGACTGCGAGTCGAGCGGCAACCCGGACGCCTACAACCCGGCCGGGTACTACGGGCTCTACCAGTTCACGATCAGTACGTGGCACTCGGTGGGCGGCTCCGGTACTCCGACCGACTACGGCGCGGGTGAGCAGACCTATCGCGCGAAGCTGCTGTACCAGCGCGAGGGCTCCAACCCGTGGCCGGTGTGCGGTAGCCGGCTCTACAGCTGACGAGCGGCCGGCCAGGCCGTCGCTCGGTAGAGCTGACAAGAGCAGAACGCTGTGGGCGCCCGCGGCTGGGAAACCAGCCTCGGGCGCCCCGCTGCGTTTCAGAGGCGCCGCACGCGTGGTCCTTGCCGGCACTGTCCGTGCGGGCGGATAACGTTCGGATGTGAACGAGGCCCCGCACACCTCCGCCGGCACCGGAACTCCCCGCCTGCTCGGCCCGGCAGAGGTCCGTTCGCTGGCCGACGAGCTGGGCATCCGCCCGACCAAGCAGCGCGGCCAGAACTTCGTCACCGACCCCAACACCATCCGCCGGATCGTCCGGACCGCCGAGGTCGGCGAGCAGGACGTCGTGCTGGAGATCGGCCCCGGCCTGGGCTCGCTCACGCTCGGCCTGCTCGAGAACGCCGGCCACGTCATCGCCGTCGAGATCGACCAGGCGCTCGCCGACGCGCTGCCGGCCACGATCCGGCGGTTCGCGCCGGCCCAGCACGGCAACCTCACCGTCGTCCGGGCCGACGCCGTCAAGCTCCCGCCGCTCCCCGGTCCGCGCGAGCCGACGCTGCTCGTCGCCAACCTTCCGTACAACGTGGCCGTTCCTGTGCTGTTGCGCGTGCTCGAGGAGCTCCCGAGCCTGCGCCGCGCGCTGGTCATGGTGCAGCTCGAGGTCGCCGAACGCCTCGCCGCCGCGCCCGGCTCGAAGGTCTACGGCGTGCCGAGCGTCAAGGCCCGCTGGTACGGCACCGTGCGCCAGGCCGGGCTGGTCGGGCGCAACGTGTTCTGGCCGGCGCCGAGGGTCGACTCCGGCCTGGTGGCGTTCACCCGTACCGACCCGCCGACGACCGCCGCCGGGCGTAAGCAGGTGTTCACGGTCGTCGACGCCGCGTTCGCGCAGCGCAGGAAGACACTGCGGGCCGCGCTCTCGGCGCTCGCGGGTTCCGGCCCGCAGGCCGAGACCGCCCTCCGCGAGGCCGGCGTCGACCCGTCCGCACGAGGTGAGCAACTCGACGTGGCAGACTTCGCCCGGATCGCGGAGCGTCTGGTCGAGGTGGGGGTGCTGACATGAGCCGCGTGATCGTGCGTACGCCGGCGAAGATCAATCTCGCTCTGGTCGTCGGACCACTGCGCAGTGACGGCTTCCACGAGCTGGCGAGCGTCTACCAGGCGGTCGGGCTGTACGACGACGTGGCGGCCGAGTCCGTACCCGACGGGACCCTCACGGTCACCACGACCGGGCCGAACGCCGCCGAGGTACCCGACGGTTCCGACAACCTCGCGATCCGGGCCGCCCGCCTGCTCGCCGATCGTTGTGGCGTGTCGGACGGCGTGCACCTGCAGATCCACAAGGGCATCCCGGTCGCCGGCGGCATGGCCGGCGGCAGCAGCGACGCGGCCGCCGCGCTGGTCGCGTGCGACGCACTGTGGCGTACCGGCCTCGACCGCGCCGAACTCCTCGGGCTGGCCGGAGAGCTCGGCTCCGACGTGCCGTTCTGCGTGCTCGGCGGCATCGCCGTTGGCTCCGGGCACGGCGAGCTGGTCACGCCCGCGCTGGTCCGCGGCAGCTACTCCTGGGTGATCGCGCTGGCCTCCAACGGCATGTCGACGCCGCAGGTCTACGCCGAGCTCGACAAGCAGCGCGGCGACGAGCCGGTCGCCTCGCCGAAGGTGCCGGCCGACCTGCTGGCGGCGCTGCGTACCGGCGACGTCGCCCGGCTCGGCCAGACGCTGGTCAACGACCTGCAGCCGGTCGCCGTACGCCTGCGGCCCACGCTGGCTCGCCTGCTGGCCGAGGGTGAGGAACACGGCGCGCTCGGCGCGATGGTCTCCGGCTCCGGGCCGACCTGCGTGTTCCTGGCGCGCACCGGCGATCACGCGCTCGACCTGGCCGTACGCCTGTCCAGCTCGGGACTGTGCAGCTCGGTCACGACCGCGACCGGGCCGGTCAGTGGTGCCCGCGTGGTCTCCGGCTGAGAGGTCTACGAATAAATCGGTTGCGCGCGCGGTTGGTCCTAGTGCAAACTTCCCGCTGATCGGGTTACTCTGCGGGCCCGGCTGTTCATTGCTCATGAGGAGGTGCGACATGTCGACGACTGTCAGAGACGGCGTCTTCGTCCGTCCATGTCAGCACCTCTCCCGGAGCATCCTCTAAGCGCAGAGGCTCCTCGGTGGGGGTGCGAAATCCCCAAGGAGAAACCGCGTTGCGCAAGCGCGACCTCGAGCGTCTGCTGACGTCAGGCGTTCGTCATTCTGGAAATCTCGACGAAATCGACGAGCTCTACGACGAGCTCGACGCACCTGTGCAGAGCCGGATCGGGCGCAGGGAGCCGGACCGGGCCGAGTCACATGCACGTGGCCGGCTCACTGAGGAAGCCCGTGAACGGCTGGCCGAGGAACGCGAGGCGGTCGGCACGACCGACGACGGGCCTGGCGAGGGCCTGAAGTGGTCCAGCTGGGACGACGCCGAAGCCCGTGGTCCGGAGCCGATGCCCGAATGGGTGATCACCGAGCTGGCGGCTGTCGATCGGGAGCTCGGAGTCCTGAAAACCGGCAAGGAGGCCGAGGTCTATCTGCTGGAACGTTCGCTGCCCGAGACCGAAGCGGCGACGTTGATGGCGCTCAAGCGGTATCGGGCTGCCGATCACCGCAACTTCCACCGCGACGCGAGCTACCTCGAGGGGCGTCGCGTACGTGCGTCCCGCGAGATGCGAGCGATGGAGAAACGGTCCGCGTTCGGTCGCAACCTGATCGCGCAGCGGTGGGCGATCGCCGAGTTCGACGTGTTGTCGACGTTGTGGTCGGCGGGTGCACCGGTGCCATACCCGGTGCAGCGGATCGGTACGGAGGTGATGATGGAGTTCATCGGCACCTCCGACGGGACAGCCGCACCGCGGCTGGCGCAGACCGATCCGTCGGAGTCGGAGCTGGTCGACCTGTGGGAGCAGCTCGTCGAAGGGCTGGAGGCGATCGGGCGGCAGGGATGGACGCACGGCGACCTCTCGGCGTACAACGTCCTCGTCCACAAGGGCGAGCTGATCCTGATCGACCTGCCCCAGGTCGTCGACATCGTGTCGAACCCGCAGGGACGGGAGTTCGTCCGGCGGGACGTGCAGAACATCGGCGGCTGGTTCGCCGCTCGGGGGCTGCCCGACTCTGTGCGGGACGAGGCTGGGCTGGTCGACGAGATCTGCGAGGTGGCCGGCATGCCCTGACTGTCGGTAGGTGCGCCTAGGGTGAGGTCGCATGGAGGAGTACGCGGATCAGAAGTTCGCCGGGCTCGACTGGTATGGCAAAGAGTTCGGCAAGGAGCGGTATCTGCGCTGCGAGTTCCGAGATGTCGACCTCACCGAGGCGCGCAGCGATGGTGCGGTGTTCGAGGAGTGCGCGTTTCACAACTGCAAGCTCAACGCGTCGGAGCATCGTGCGTCGGCGTTCGTGGGGTGTCAGTTCCGGCGGACGTCGTTGTTCTCGGCGGTGCTCGACGGGTGCAAGCTGAGTGGAACCGTGTTCCTCGAGTGCACCCTGAGGCCGTTGAAGGTGTCGGGCGGGTTGTGGCGGGGTGTCGTGGCGCGCGGCGAAGACCTGTCTGGCGTGGACCTGACCGGCGTGCGGTTGGAGGAGTCCGACCTGTCGGACGCGATCCTGACCGACGCGGTGCTGCGCGATGTGGACCTGTCGTACGCCACGCTGCGGGGGACCCGGTTCGAGGGTGCCGACCTTCGGGGTGCACGCCTCGAGGCCGTGGACCTCAAGGCCGCGGTGTTGAAGGACACCAAGCTCGACGTGGCAGGCGCGGTGGCGCTGGCCGAAGCCTATGGAGCCGTCGTCGAGCCGGGCTGAGCCCGCGCTGCTGACCGGCGGATTTCCAGGCCCGCATCACGGGAGCAGCAGGCCCCAGTAGACCGCCCAGGGGACGAACGCGACGCCGGCAGTGAGGAGCAGCCCGAGCCGAACGCGTTCTCCACGCCGGGCCGTGCCGCCCGCACGCCACCAGGTGACCGCCGTGGCGACCACGCCGACGACGCCGACCACGGTCACCAGCGCGAGCCCTTGAAGGACGAGCCAGGGCAGCGGTCTGCCCGCGATGACCGGTCCGGGGTTCGGCGTCCTGCCCGCGGCCATCAGGTAGACGAGGTAGCCGAGGAGACCGATGGCAGCCGTGAGCCCCGCCCCGGACACCAGCCGGGCCCACCGGCTCACCGGTTCGACCCGCCGCCCGCGCAGCCGGCGCACCAGTGCGACCAGTGGGTAGCCCGTGAACGCCACGACGAACAGGGCGAAGACCGCGAGCTGTACCCAGCGCGACTCCCACCACGCCGACGGGTGCAGCTCGATGCTTCGGTACTCCTGCTCGGGCACCGCGGACGTCCCTTCGCCCGCGGCCAGGTGTCCGCCGGAGCGCACCCAGGAACCGACGAGCTCGGCGTAGCCGGGTGCCAGCTCCGCTCCCCGGGTGATCCCGCCGTCGGGGCTGGCGTGCGCGGCGTGGTCGGCGCCTGGGAAGAAGTGGAACGCGTAGCTCGTGTCGCCGCCACGCCGCAAAGCCTGGGCGAACAACGGCGGGTTGTCCTCGGGCGGTGTCTGCTGGTCACCGCCGCCCCAGATGGCGAGCAGTGGTTGCCGGACCCTTGCCAGCACGCCCTGAGCGTCGAAGTAGGCCTCGGCGAACAGGCCCGCATCGGCCCCGAGCCGCATGAAGTTGCGCTTCCCGCGGTCGATCAGTGAGCCCGTCACGCCTTGCCGCCGCAGCGAGGTGGTCTCGTTCCAGAGCTGCTGCCGGATCGGTGTCATCGCGTTGCCGCCCACGACGATCACGAACGCGACGTGGCTCGACCGGGACGCGGCCAGCGGTGCGACCCAGCCGCCCTCGCTGAGCCCCCAGACGCCCACCCGGGCGGGGTCGACGCCGGGCCGGCCGCGCAGCGCGTCCACGGCCCCGAGCGCGTCGGTGGCCAGCTCGGAGTACGAGCGGCGGAACAGCGTATAGCCGGCCGATCGCTTGTCGTAGATCAGAGTCGCGATGCCCTGGCGTGCGAACTCCGTGGCCTCGGTGAGCAGATGCTCGCGCGGAACGCCCGACCCGGAGCCGGTGACGAGCACGACGCCCGGCACCCGGGCAGCCTCGGGCTTCGCGGGCGCCAGGACCGTGCCGTGCAGGGTCAGGCCACCGAATCCGGTGAAGCTCAGGTCGGTGGACGTCAGCCCTGCCGGCGCCGGGATCGATCCGCCGTCAGGAGTGGCCGCGGCGGCGGGCAGGCCGGTGAGGCCGAGCAGGGCCAGCAGCAGAACGAGAGCAGATCTCCTCATGTCGCCCGACAGTAGTCTGCAGAGAAACTTCTGCATAGGTTTCTCTGCATAAATTTCTCTGTAACCCCGCTATGCTGCCTCCATGAGCGATGACTCCGTCCCTGTGATCCTGGAGGATCCGGGACAGCTCAAGGCGCTGAGCCACCCCATGCGCCGGCAGATCCTGCATCAGCTCCGGGTCCACGGCCCGGCGACGTCGACCACGATCGGCGAGGTGCTCGGCTCCAACACGGGCACGACCAGCTATCACCTGCGCCAGCTGGAGAAGCATGCCTTCATCGAGGAGGTCCCCGAACGAGCCGGTGGGCGGGAGCGCTGGTGGCGGATCGCCAGGACCCCGCGCGACCTTCGCCTGCCCACACCGGAGGCGCTGAGCCCCGAGGACCGGCCGGCGCTCACCGAGTTGATGACCGTCTGGTACACCGAAGACCAGGCGTTGCTCGGCCGGCTGCCGGCGGCATACGAACGGGACCGCGAGTGGACGAGGGTGTCGCGTGGGTTCACCCACATGACCGAGGCGGATCTCGCGGAGTTCTTCGAGGCGTATCTGGAACTGCTGCGAAGGCACGGCCATCGCGCCGAGGACGCACCACCCGGCGCGCGTCCCGTCTATGTTCGGCTCTTCGCGCTCCCCGCGGACGAGGACTGACGGCTGTCAGCCGCGGTTCGGGCCGCTCGCGATCGCGATGGCTTGGACCATGTCAGCTTGGATGGTCTCTAAGAAGTAGGGCCGGTACGCGTTCGGCATCGGGGGCGAGACCGCCCGGCGACGCTGTCGGAGGTGCGCCACCAGGTCAATGGCCAGCTCGCGCTTTCCCGCCCCTACTTCCTAGACACCCTCCAAGCTGATCACCTACCAGTCCAGTGGTGAGGACATCGAGCCGTCGGCAACCGGGAGCTCGTCGTACATGACGAGACGGGTGCTGCCGTCGTGTCCGTGGATGGCTTCGACGTCGGCGAGGGATTCGTAGACGTTGACGGATGGGCGCTTACCGCACCAGGCGAGGCTGACCTTGCCGTTGGGGTAGACAGTGCCCCAGGCCACCACCCCTGTGCCTGAAACGCCAGAGGTGTCATGGCTGCGAAAAAGCTGAAACCGACATGGCATCACCGTCACCGCTGTGGCGATGGACATGGCCTGGTCCCCTCCGTCCACTAAATGAACCACCACGTTTGTCCGGGTGGATGTGTCCTAAGTGGAGTCCTACGGGCCGCCGCGCAGGGAATGGGCCGGGGTCTACGACGGCCCGCAGGGATCTCTAGCGTTACATGCTCGGCACGGAAGGTCAAGCAAATCTTCCCAGGAAATTTTCTGGATCACGTCTGCCGGTGCGAACGTGTCGGAGAGAGCTGGCGAGGTAAGAAGAGATGAGTCTGAAAGGGTTGCGCAATCCGCCCGAGCGAGTCAGACTGAACGCTAGTCACGCATAGGGGAGGCTCGGATGCCCAGAGTTAGTGGACCGACGATCCCGCGCTGGCGGCTCTCAGCCAAGCTCAAGGAACTGCGCGAGCAAGAGGGACTCACCCCTGAGGCCGTCGCCGCGGAGCTGGACTGTTCCCCGTCGAAGATCAAGAAGATCGAGGCGGGGGTCGTCGGCGTCGACAAGGCCGAGCTCGAATACATGCTCAACAAGCTCTACAAGGTCGAAGACGAAGAGCTTCGCGAGGTTCTGTTCGACTGGCAGAGACAGGGCAAGAACAAGGGCTGGTGGGTCAAGCTCGGAACGCTGAACCGCCACACCGCGACCCTGATCGGCCTCGAGTCCTCCGCCTTGCGCATTCGTATGTACGAACCGATGGTCATCCCCGGCCTGTTGCAGACCGAGGAGTACGCCAAGGCCATCGACTCTATGCACACACTTGCGCCTCCGTTGACCCGGAAGAAGATCGTCGAGACCCGCATGGAGCGCCAGAAGCAGTTCTGGACTGGGGAGGCCGACCCCACGCGGTTCTGGGCGATCGTTGACGAGGCAGCGCTATGGCGTGAGGTCGGTGGACCCACTGTCATGCATGCACAGCTGATGCGGATCCTCGAGCTCACCGCGCAGTGCACCTTTCAAGTCGTCCCGTTCGAAGCCGGCGGCTACCCAGGAACGCTTGGCAACATGACCATCTTCGATTTCGAAGAGGACATTCATGATCCAGTCGTCTACGTGGACAGCCAAGCAGGGATTTTCTACCTGGAGCAGGAGTCGGACATCAAACGGGCGAACCTGGCGTTCGGCCACATGACAGCGGTCGCCCTCAGCCCCGGCGAATCCGCGCGGTTGGTCATGAAGATCGCCAGGGAAATGGATCAACGAAAGAAGGAGAAGGAGGCGAGTAATGCGGAACGAGCTGTTACGCAAGGCCCAGTGGCGGAAGTCACGGGCCTCGCAGCTCAACGGCAACTGCGTCGAGGTAGCGAGTCTCGACCGTAACTGCTTTGCGGTTCGCGACTCCAAGGATCAGAGCGGTCCAGCCCTGATCTTCGACGTGTCTGATTGGGCCGGTTTCACGGCCGAAGCCAAAAAGGGACTCTTCGCTCTGCGCTAACGCCTGCCTAGCGTACGAGCGTTTTTTGAGTCTCAACTGGAAAACCCCCGAACGAGCCTCTCTCCGTTCGGGGGTTTTTCGTGTCCGGAAAAGCTAAGCCTGGCGGCGGATGTCGTGAACGGGCTGCCGGCCGGCCCGTTCGAACAGCTCCGCCCATTCCGGCGTTCCGTCGTCGACGCGGACCTCGAACCGCACTCCACGTTCCTGCACCGGATGGTTGCCGGCCAGGAAGTCGACCCACATCTGGTTCGAGCTGACGTAGTGCACAGTCCGGCCGGACGGCCAGGTCACGGTGAGGATGTGCTTGCGCTCAGGGATGGAGTGCGGCTTCGGCATCCGGTAGCGCTCCACCGCCTCCTCGTCGACCACGATGCCGAGGCCGGGGGTGTCGGGCGCCTTGACGTAGCCGTCCTGGATCAGCAGCGGGTCGACCAGGAGGTCGTCGGCGTAGTTGTTCATCGCCGTCACCGCGGGCCAGCGCGCGTTCGTGAGCACCGATCCGATGTGCGCGCAGAGCGCGGTCGTGATGCCGGTGCCGACCATCTGCAGCCAGAAGTTCTTGCCGTACTCCGCGCACAGCGCGCCCTGCCGGGCCATCTCGTTGATGCCGCGCTCGACCACGAACCCGTCGACGGCCTCCTGCCGCATCCAGGCGTGGAACGGGTGGGCCTTGAGGTGGGCGGCGAGCGGCCGGGCGATCTTCGAGCGCATCTGGGAGTAGCCCTCGAGGTCGTAGTGCGGGATCGGCGTCTCGTAGATCGCGACCCGCGGGCTCTGGTCGAGCTCCTGCAGGACGGGGATCGCGTCCGCGGCCGTGACCAGCATGCCGTTCCAGTCGAGGTCGAGCTTGTAGTGGTCGGGGGTGGCAGCGGTGATCGCCTCGACCTGCTCGTAGACGTCGAACCACGGGCGCGGCTTGAACTTGTGGAACGCGTAGCCGGCGGCGACCGCCTCCCGCGCCTCGGCGGCGAGCTCGGCCGGCGGCATCTTGGTGTTCCACCAGGCGATCGGGCACCACTCGCGGACGCGCGGGCCGATCAGCGTGGAGACCGGCACCTCGAGGGCCTTGCCGACCACGTCGTAGATCGCCATCTGCAGGCCCGGCCCGAGCGAGTCGTCGCCGAGGAAGTCGGCGGCGTTGCGACCCCGGACCTTCGCGATCGCCGCGTCGCTGACCCGGCTCCAGTTGTAGAAGAGGATCGTCTCGCCGAAACCGGTGATGCCGGCGTCGGTGCTGAGCTTGATCACCTCGACGACCGACCAGTCCCAGACCTTCAGCTGGTTCCACTCCTGGCAGCGCGGGGTGAACGGGACGTTGACGACAGTGCGCTCGACGTCGGTGATCTTCAACGGAGCAATCGGCATCTTTCTATGGTGCCCAGATACTCTCGACGACGGCGTTAACCAAGACGGGAGCTTGATGGCCAACCTGGTCAATCTGGAACGAGTCGGAAAAGCGTACGACGTACGCAAGTTGCTCGACGGTGTGAGCCTCGGCGTGGCCGAGGGCGAGCGGATCGGCGTCGTCGGTGCGAACGGCACGGGCAAGACGACCCTGCTGCGCGTGCTCGCCGGTGTCGAGCCGCCCGACTCCGGGCGGGTCGCGCAGGCGAGCGGCCTGCGAGCCGGCCTGCTCGCGCAACAGGACACCCTCGACCCGGCCTTGACCGTCGCGGCGGCCGTGGTCGGCGACCGGCCCGAGCACGAGTGGCAGTCCGACCGCCGCGTACGCGACATCCTGTCCGGACTGCTCGCGGACGTGCCGTATGACAAGCAGATCGGCATGCTGTCCGGCGGCGAGCGGCGGCGAACCGACCTGGCCAGGTTGCTGATGCACGAGCACGACCTGCTGCTGCTCGACGAGCCGACCAACCATCTCGACATCGAGGTCACGAACTGGCTGGCCAAGCACCTGGTGGCGCGCCGCGAAGCTGTCGTCGTGGTGACACACGACCGGTGGTTCCTGGACGAGGTGTGCACCTCGACCTGGGAGCTGGTCGACGGGCGGGTCGAGGCCTACGAGGGCGGGTACAGCGCCTACGTTCTGGCCAAGGCCGAGCGGGGCCGGCAGGCCGAGGCCGCCGAGACGCGGCGGCAGAACCTCATGCGCAAGGAGCTGGCCTGGCTGCACCGGGGCGCGAAGGCGCGTACGTCGAAGCCGAAGTTCCGGCTCGACGCGGCCGCCGCGCTGATCGGGAACGAGCCGCCGCCCCGCGACACCGTTGAGCTGGCGCAGTTCGCGACGACCCGGTTGGGCAAGACCGTGGTCGACCTGGAGGACGTCGACATCGTCCGAGGTACGCGCACCCTGCTCGGGCGTCTGACCTGGCAACTCGGCCCGGGGGACCGGATCGGCGTGGTCGGCGTCAACGGCGCCGGGAAGACCAGCCTGCTGCGCGTACTCGCAGGTGAGGACGAGCCGACGGCCGGGCGTGTGACGTTCGGCAAGACGGTCGCGCTGGGACATCTGGCACAGGAGCCGGGGATCCTCGACCCACAGGATCAGGTGCTGGACGCGATCGAGAAGATCCGCCGGGTCATCAAGCTCGGAGCCGCCAAGGTGCGCGGCGGCGTCGTGCAGGCGAAGGGCCCGGACGTCAGCGTGATGCCGCTGCTGGAACGCTTCGGCTTCCGCGGCGGCATGCTGCAGACCCGCGTCGGCGACCTGTCGGGCGGCGAGCGGCGGCGGCTGGAGCTGCTGGCGCTGCTGCTGGAGGAGCCGAACGTCCTGCTGCTGGACGAGCCGACCAACGACCTCGACATCGAGACGCTGCAGGTGATCGAGGACTACCTCGACGGCTGGCCTGGATCGCTGGTGGTCATCACCCACGACCGCTATTTCCTGGAGCGGGTCACCGACTCCGTCTGGGCCCTCCTCGGCGACGGCGGCTTCGGCATGCTGCCCGGCGGCGTCGACGAGTACCTCGAGCGCCGCCAGGCTGGAACTGTTGCCGGCTCCGGCAGCGCGGCGCCGGCACCGCCGACGGCCGCCGCGGCCGAACGCAGGTCGGACGCGGCCGAGAAACGCGCGGCCTCCAAGGAGCTGGCCAGGCTGGAACGCCAGCTCGCCAAGCTCACCGACCGCGAGTCCAAGCTGCATGCCGCCCAGGCCGAGCACGCCAGCGACTACGAACGCCTGATGGAGCTGGACACCGAACTACGTGAGGTGCAGGCCGACAAGGAAGCCGCCGAGACCCGCTGGCTCGAGCTCGCCGAGTTCGTGGAGTGAGCTGGCTCAGTCGGCGCACGAGGGGCTGGCTTGCTTCCCGCTCGTCGACGGCGACACCAGCCCCAGGAAGCACCCCGATCCGTTCCCCCGCAACTGCAGAATGGCCATCGTCTTGTCTTCCGGGTTACCGCGCTGGTCGAATGAGATAGCTCCGCTTGCGCCCACAACGGCGCCGCTCCTGCCATGGAGCTGTGACAGCTGCTGCGTCACGTTCGCCGGTATGACGTTGCGATGCGTCGCGCGGATCGCCCGCACGGTCACCAGCACAGCGTCGTGGCCCATGATCGCCAACCCATCGTCGAGCGATTCGCCCTGGAACAAAGCCGGAAAGCTGTCCGACGTCTCGGCGTCCGTGAACCGCATGGCAAGGGGGTCGCGTCCATCGCCCGGCTTCCACATGTCCGGATGTGCGAGCGAGGTAAAACGCAGCTGCACCAGCCCTTCCTCGATGCCCGCGCGCATCCGGCCTGCGGGGAGGTTGGAGGCATCGTCGCCAGTTAGAATGGTGACAGGCCGGTCGTTGTCGCAGGGGTGCGCACCAAGCTGATCCAGCAACGCCTCAAGTGCGCTGCTGCGACCAGCGAAGTACACGACATCAGGCTTTTCGCCGCCACCACCGCAGATCTCCGGACGCATGTTCAGTACGAGGTTCGCTGGGTCTGGATCGTCCAATCCGGAGCTGTAACTCTCCGGCCTGGCAACGAAGCGATGGCTCGTGTCGGCGAACTCCCGTACGAACGCGGTAGCCAACGACTTCGAGTACAGGTCGTCGACGTCCTGGATCAGGAGGGCCGTCCTCGCTCCGAGTGCCTGCTTGGCGTAGGTCGCGGCGGCCGCGCCCTCCTGACTGTTCGTCGGCGCGACCCGAACAAGCGTGGGCAGACCGGCCTTGCTGACGGCGACCTGATCGGCCGTGATGACCGAACCAACTACCGGGATGGGATTTCTTTCACCGTAGGCGGCCAACGCCACGGCGCCTGCCTGGAGCTCTGGTGTGCTCGGTCCGAGCTCGACGACCGCCACCACGCGGTCCGATGAGCCGCCTCGGTGTTTGATCTCCTCGACTGCGTATTGCCACTGTTGCGCTCGGCTGCCGCTGTTTGCGATCAGCAGCTGGACGTACGGCGTCCCGCCGTACTGCTTGGTTCGGTTGGCCGCCCGCTGGGCGACGAACGCACCTTGCAGTTGGTGGAGTATGCCTTCTGCCGAGATGATGTCGTTCTTGCCGCGAGTGATCGGTCCGAGCAGCACGACGCTCACGTATGACTCTTGCTGCCGAACCCAGCGGTTCTCTCGACGAATCTTGGCCTCGACGTCCGCGAGGTCGCGCCGAAAGACCACCTCTCCATCGGTAACGCCGACGCATTCCTTCAACGGTCCGAGCTTGACAACCCCAGGTCCGCACGTAGCCGGGCGGTTGACCGTCCGGACAACAAGTCCAATCAGGCAACCGAGCAAGATCACAGCGGAGATCATCAGCAGTCTCCGCCGGCTTCGTCGTCGCCTCGTCGGCGCAGCGATGGGGGTTGGAGCGATCGTTGATGTCATGAGAGGCGGCCCTCATCCTTGTAACGCTTGGCTGCTGCGTGCAGCTGCGCTGTGTTGACCGGGATTTCGTCGGAGACCGAACGCAGCTTGCTCGCTACCACCGAACCGAGCGTCCGGTGAGGATCGAGCATGGGATCGTTGTGGACCCAGAGCGCTGCGACAAGTGACGTGGTGATCGGGTACTCCCTGCAGAAGGGCGCCTCTGACGCATGCACCGCATCAGCGACCAGTCGATCCATCCTGTCTTCAGGTGACTCGCCAGCCCTTCGCTGAGTCGGTTGCACCGGAGCGGACGTGATCGCGTTCAGCGCCGCCAGCCAAGTTTGGGTGTCGACGGGCCGCTGCTGCTGTAGGGCTTCGACGAGTTCGAGCACGACCTGCGGCAGCTCGCCGAGTGCGAGTGCGTGGTACAGCCGCCGCGTCGCGATTGGCTCGTTGCCCGTAGGAGCGGATCGAAATACGTGATGTGCCGCGGTCCAGTCAGGGGCATCGCGGTCGTTGCGCTGGGCCAACTCTGTCAGCAGGAAACGACGCACCCAGGGATGGATCACCGACAGAGGTTTCGTGACGCCCAGAAGGTCCTTGGCTTCGGGCCGGGCGAGCCATAGTCGGTCCGCCAACTCGGCGTGGAGTTCTTCGGCCGCCCGCGAGTCGAGCCAAGCGGCGAGTCCCGCTTGCAGGTCAGGAGCCGCGGCCGAACTGATCAGCGCTTGGAGTTGGCGTTTCGAAAGATCTGGGAGCAGACCGGCTAGCATCTTTTCGTCGTCGAACGGCGGTTGGTCCAGAACGGCCCGGAGGCCGGCCTCATCGACGTCGGCATAGGTGGCGACAGCGTCCCGAACCGCCCGCGCCACCTGTGCTACCGCTCTCGGGTGGCCGGCGGTCAGCCGATGGAGAAAGTCAGCCAGGTGTTCGTACCTCGAGCCCAGTTCGTCGCGCACGAATTCCGCGACCTCGCTCGGTCTGAGATCCCGCAGCGCGATTGGGTACCAGGACTGGGTCGAGTCCGCCCAGGCCGCGGATACCTCGCACCAGTCCGCGCGGCTGGCGCTCTCAGGCGAACGAACCTGGAGCTCTTGCCGTGCTGCAGAGCGCTGCGTCCTGCCGGTTCCGTGTTCAGGTGCAGCGAGCCAGGTCCAGTGCCTGCTCAGCGGTTCGAGCCAGCGTTTGCTGGTCGCGACGACCAAGGCCGGGTCGGCCGTTCTGGTTCGAGCGTGGACGATTGCCCGCAGCAGTCTGATTCCCGCAGGAGCGTGGACGTTGTCGAGCAGGACCGCACACTTGACGGATCGGCCGTCCTCGCGGGCGGTTCCCCCACACCTGAAGGCGGCGTTCAGATCGGCCAGGAAGGCAGCGCAGAGCGTGTGCTCTGTTCGTTCCGCGGCTGATTCGGTCGACCGGTCGGACAGCGCGAACTCAAGGAGCGCCTCGAGGCCAGATCCAGCCTGTTGATCCGACTGCTCCTCATACCAGGACAGTGCGCGGCTGTAACGCGCATAGAGCGCCCGCTCGGTGGCTGCTATACGGGCGATGAAAGGGCTAAGTGAGCGAATCCAGCCGCTCAGGCCGAACGCGCCTGTCAGAACCTGAAGGCCGGGATCGGCGAGCGCTTCAACGTCCTTCAGCCCGGACTTGTCGCGCAAGGCCTTCAGGACGGCAGTGCGCTCCGGTTCCCGGTCCGCCGCGGTCAAAGCGAGCCGCACGATCGCGTAGCGAGGAAACCTGACTCGGCCGAATCCGGTCCACGGTCGGCACAGGGCGCCAACCATTCGGTCGAGAACTGGTGTAATTGCTGGAAGGGGGAATTCGGCAAGATCCAGTTTTAGGAAAGGAAGCGATCCTACCTTCTTGAGGCGCACCCGCATCGCGTCCAGGAGGGCCGTCTTACCACCTCCTGGCGGGCCGAGCAGGATGATGATCGGCAACGGACGACCGCTTTCCGTGGTCTCGGGAACCAAGCAGTCCTGGATGAACTGGTCGATCCCTGCCCGCCCATACGTCGCGTTTCCAGAGTCTTCCACAGTCCCTACCCGTTAACAGAGAAGAAGGGGCCAAATAGCTTTCCCTACCCCGGCCTCCGGAAGTGACTATGGCAGCCGCGCGACGGCATGGCAAGAATTCCGGCAAAAGTAGTTGATCTGACTTTTCGCGAAGCCGAAATGGCCGGATTCCACGCCCCAGCCCTGCAGCGACGCGGCGGCTCCTGCTCTGTTCGACAGGGCCTTTTACGCGCGGCGGATCGGACCTATCATCGATACGAGGCCTGGGCGCATGATCACCTAACCCTGAAGCGGAGAACTGGTCATGCTGAGAAAGTCCGCGTTCCCTGCTCTACTCGTCGCGCTGTTGCTGGCGTTGTCCGTCGTCGCGATCGGACGTGCGCTGCCGGCGGCCGCCGCGCCGGTACGGATCATGGCGCTGGGCGACTCGATCACCGGCTCGCCCGGCTGCTGGCGCGCGCTGCTGTGGAATCGTTTGCAGACCACCGGCTACACCAACATCGACATGGTGGGAACGTTGCCGCCGCAAGGGTGCGGGGTGACCTACGACGGCGACAACGAAGGCCACGGCGGGTTCCTCGCCACCAACGTGGCCAACCAGAACCAACTCGTCGGCTGGCTGGCGGCCACGCATCCGGACATCGTGATGATGCACTTCGGCACCAACGACGTCTGGAGCAACATCCCGCCGGCCACGATCCTCGCCGCGTTCAGCACGCTGGTCGACCAGATGCGCGCCAGCAACCCGGCGATGAAGATCCTGGTCGCGAAGATCATCCCGATGAACCCCAGCAACTGCGCCGACTGCGGCCAGCGCGTCGTCGCGTTCAACAACGCGATTCCGGCCTGGGCGAGCGGCAAGACGACCGCGCAGTCGCCGATCACGGTCGTCGACCAGTGGACGGGGTTCAACACCGCGACCGACACCTACGACGGCGTGCACCCGAACGCCGCCGGCGACCAGAAGATGTCGAACGGGTGGTACCCGCCGCTCACCGCTGCGCTCTCCGGCACCCAGCCGACGACCACCCCGACGGTGACCGTGACGCCCACGACCCCCACCGCTCAGCCGGGTGCGCGCTGCGCGGCGACCTACCAGGTCGCGAGCGCGTGGCAGGGTGCGTTCCAGGGCGTGATCACCGTGACGAACACCGGCACGGTGCCGATCAACGGCTGGGTCGTCACCTGGACGTTCCCGAACGGTCAGGTGATCTCGCAGTCCTGGAGCGGTGTCCTCACCCAGTCGGGCGCGAACGTGACGGTACGCAACCTGACGTGGAACGGCCGGCTCGAGCCGGGGCAGTCGGTGTCGGCCGGGTTCATCGCGAGCTGGAACGGCACCAACCCGCCACCGGCCGCGCTGACCTGTACGCCGGCCGCCTAGACGGTGTCTACCTCCAGGGCATGTGCTGCAGGCACCAGGTGTTGCCGTCGGGGTCGGCGAAGTACGCGTAGAGGACGCCGCCCAGGTCCTCGACCTCGCTGATCTCGACGCCCTGCTCGACGAGCTTGGCGCGCGCGGCCTCGATGTCGGCGACCACGAGGTGCAGGCCGCGCAACGTGCCCGGAGGCATGTCGACGTTCGGTACGCCCTCGGCCAGCGTGATCGAGCAGGCCGAGCCGGGCGGCGTGAACTGCACGATGCGTACGCCCTCGCCCGGCGTGACGTCGACGTCGAGCCGGAACCCGAGCTTGTCCTGGTAGAACGCCTTGGCCCGGTCGATGTCGGTGACCGGCACGATGACGAGCTCCAGTAGCAGTGCTCCGGGCGGCACCGGCGGGTTACCGGGTTCGTTGGTGACTTCCGAAGCGTGGGCGGGGACCTCGGTGGTGGGGGTGGGTGTGTCGCTCATGGCTGGGGCCTTTCGTTGTCGAGGTGGGGGAGGTCGGCGAGGGCGGCGGCGAGGCGGTCGTACGCCTCGCCCGCGCCACGTTCCATCGGGGTTCGGACAACCAGGTCGCGGATCTCGGAGGAGGAGTAGCGTGCGGTCACGGTCATGGCGGTCGTGCCGTCGGCCTCGTCGAGGATGGTCGTGACGAGCGCCTCACCCTCGGGCCAGCCGCCGTGGATCTCGGTCTGGACGATGCGTACGGGCGAGGTGACCTCGCGGTACTCGCCGTACATCTCCATCTCGGCGCCGTCCGGTCCGGCCGAGACGAACCGCCAGGCGCCGCCAGGTCGCAGGTCGACCTCGCAGACGGTGAGCTGCCAGCCGCGGGCACCGTGCCAGCGGGTGAGCAGGTCCGGCTCGGTGAGCGCGGCGAAGACCAGCGGCGCGGGAGCGGCGAACGTACGGGTGAGCACGAGATCGGTGTCTCCGCGCGCGGTGACCCGCAGGCCGAGCCCGGGATGTGGAGAGGTCACGCTGCTCCGTCCCGCAGGTCGTTCTGCAGGTCGTTCAGGAGGTCGTCGAGGCGCTGGTAGCTCGACTCCCAGTAGTCGCGGTAGTCGGCCAGCCAGGCCGTCGCCGCCTTGAGCGGCTCGGCTTCCAACCGGCACGGCCGGCGCTGCGCGTCGCGCCCGCGGCTGACCAGGCCGGCCCGCTCGAGCACCCGCAGGTGCTTGGAGACAGCCGGCTGGCTCATCGCGAACGGCGCGGCCAGCTCGGTGACCGTCGCCTCGCCCGCGGCCAGCCGGGCGAGGATCGCCCGCCGGGTGGGGTCGGCGAGCGCCGCGAACGTGGCGTCCAGCGTGTCGATTGCAGCCATTCCCATAACCTCTCGGTTCCATAACCTGATGGTTTTCTACGTGCTAAGGTCCCGGTTTGTCAAGCTCCACGCAGGAAGGAACGCGAGTGGCAAAGGTCTACGCGCAGGCGTCCGTCTCGTTGGACGGCTACATCGCCGGCCCTGGTCAGACCGGCTTCGACAAGCTGTTCGCCTGGTGCACGGCCGGTCCCGTCGAGACGCCGTCGGCCGATCCGGAACGGCTGACCTACCGCACCTCCGAGGCGACCGCCCGGTATCTCCGTGGTGTGCAGGGGCACACCGGCGCCTACGTCATCGGCCGGATGCTGTTCGACCTGACCTCGGGATGGAACGGCCGGCACCCGGGCGGCCTGCCGGTGTTCGTCGTCACCAGCCGGCCGGCGCCCGCCGGATGGGAGCCCTCGACGCCGTTCACGTTCGTCGGTGACGGCGTGGAGAGTGCGATCGCGCAGGCGCGGGCGGTGGCCGGCGATCTGGACGTCGGCGTCGGACCCGGCCGTACGGTGACCGCGGCGCTGCAGGCCGGCCTGCTCGATGAGTTGCTGATGGACGTCGTTCCGGTCGTGCTCGGCGGCGGCACTCCGATGCTGCCGGACGTCGGCGACGCCGGACCCTTCGGTTTCACCCGGGCCGAGGTGATCGACGGAATCGGCGTGACCCACCTGGTCTATCGCTGTGGGGCGGGTGGGATTCGAACCCACTGAGAACCAGCGCCACCCGGGTTACAGCCGGGCCCGACTCTCCAACGTCGGCGCCGCCCCTTGTACGAGGTCGGCGGCGCGCACTCGGGGGTCAGCCGAGAACAGGCAGGACCGAGCCGCGGCGCGCGCCGGAACGCGCGGTGCGATATCGCCGGCTCAGGGGTCCTTCCATGACCGCCAGCATGGCCGGAACGGGAGTCGGCCCGCAATCGAATTAGTGCGATGCGGCCCGCAGCTCCGCTGCGAACTCGTAGTCGCGCTTCCAGCCGGCCCCGGTCGGCGCCAGGATCAGGCGCTCCGTACCGGCCTCGGCGTACGCGGCCAGCTGCTCGGCCGCCTTCCCCGGCTCGCTGTCGAGCGCTGGTCCCACGACTGTCGCGCGGGGGACCGCGCGGCCGTACCGATCCGCGAGCGAGCCGAGCTGTGCGAGCTGGCCGGCCACCTCGGCGGGTGAAAGCCCGATCGAGATCCAGCCGTCGCCGAACTCGGCGGCCCGGCGCAGTGCCGCCTTCCCGTTCCCCGCGATCAGCAGTGGCGGCATCGCGGATCCCGGCGCCAGCGTGACCTCCAGATCGGGCGCCAGCTCGGTCGGCGAGCCCGTGACCAGCCCCGGCAGCACCCGCAACGCCTCGTCCGTACGACGGCCGCGGTCCTCGAACGACGTACCCGCCGCGCGCCATCCGACGTCGCCGTGCACCGGATTGCCGGTGCCGACGCCGAGCAGAAGCCGCCCGCCCGACACCAGCTGCAGGCTGCTGACCTGCTTGGCCGCCCACGCGACCGGCCGAAGCGCGAGCAGCAGGACGCCGTACCCGATCCTGATCCGATCCGTCACCGCGGCGGCCGTCGAGAGGACGACCGTGCTGTCCAGCATGGGTGCGCTGGCCACCAGGTGGTCGGTGGACCAGACCGAGCCGAGCCCGGCCGCCTCGGCGAACCGCGCGCTCTCGCGGACGTCGCCGAGGATCGGCTGGGCGGGATCCGGGGTGGAAGTCGGCAGGATCGCGCCGATCTCGATCGTCACATCAGCCCGCAACCGGCACGGTCGCCGGCCTGTTCCCGAAAACCGGCGTAACGGCCCTCAACGAAAGAAAACGACGCGCGGTAACGGGACCAAGGTCCCCAGTGATAGGTACTTGAGGTCCTCCCCGGACGCAGAGCGTGAGCGCACGATAAAAGTGCGCGGAATTGCACAACGCTCTGGCATCACCGCGGTTTCCAAGCGTCGGGGGAGTCGAGCAGCTCGCGGACGTGCGTGGGTAGGTCGCCCGTGGCGACCTGGGCAAGGCTGGTTTCGTCCAGTACGCGGCGAACAGCCGCCCTGGTCGCAACCCACACCGTTTGCAAATGCTCGGCTACCCCGGCGTAACGCGCCTGTTCAGGTCGCATCCCCCGAACTCCCGCCAGCGGGCCGTCGACCGCGCGCAGCACATCGCCCACCGAAATCTCGGTTGCCGGCCGGTTGAGTGTGTAGCCCCCCTCCGCGCCGCGCTGGCTGCGAACCAGCCCGGCTCGCCGGAGGTCGGCGAGGATCGCTTCGGTGAATTTGTACGGCAAGGACTGCGCGTCGGCGAGCGCCTGCGCGGTCACCGTCGCCGGTGCGACCGTCAGTTCCAACATTGCGCGGACGGCGTAGTCCGCTCGTGCCGAGATTTGCACGCCCTCATCATGCCTTGTGTCGTGACCCAGTGGTACGGCAGCTTGGCGATCCACTCACCGCGAACGGCCACGTGAGAGCGTCAGATGACGTCGCCTGGGGCTGGTTCGCCGACCGGCGGATGCCGTAGTCCTTGAGGGTGGCCGATCCAGTGGCAGCGCGGGCAGCAGCGCCCGGCTCAGTGCGTGCGTTCGTCGAACGGGATCACCAGGCGGCGCAGGAGACCGGCCAGGTTTCGCCGGTCGTCGTCGGGGAGGCCCGCGAGCAGTGCGTGCTCGTGCTCCAGCAGCCCGGCCAGTGCGGCGTCCACCCGCTGTTGCCCGGCCTGGGTCAGCCGGACGCGTACACCTCGCCGGTCGGCGGGATCGGGCAGTCGCTCGACGAGCCCCTTGCTGGTCAGCCGGTCGATCCGGTTGGTCATGGTGCCGCTGGTGACCAGCGTCTGCGTGAGCAGCCGGGTCGGCGACAGCTCGTACGGCGTGCCGGCTCGCCGCAGCGCCGTCAGCACGTCGAACTCCCATGGCTCGAGGTCGTGCGCCGCGAACACCAGGCGCCGCGCCCGGTCGAGGTGGCGCGCCAGCCGGCTGATCCGGGACAGCACCTCGAACGGCGACACGTCGAGCTCCGGCAGCTCTCGCCGCCAGGCCGCGACCAGGCGGTCGACCTCGTCGGTTGCGCCCTGACCGCTTGTTCCCAGCGCCTGCTCAGCGGCCGCCGGGTGATTGACACTGTCCACGGGGTCCAGCTTACCGAGCCCAGATTTCGGTCAAGAATCTTGACATCAAGACAATCGTCGAGATACAACTTATCTCGACGTCAAGACAAATGGGAAGGCACAGAGCAGGCATGACGACCGTGGAGTGGAACCCCCAGCAGTACCTCCGGTTCGCTGACCAGCGCGCACGCCCCTACTACGACCTGATGGCCCGGGTCGGCGCCGACTCGCCTATACGCATCGTCGACCTCGGCTGCGGGCCGGGCAACCTCACCGAGACGCTGCTCGACCGCTGGCCGGACGCGTATGTCGAAGGGATCGACTCCTCGCCCCAGATGATCGAGTCGGCCAAGCGACTGGAGCAGGCCGGCCGGCTGTCGTTCCAGGTCGGCGACCTGCGCGACTGGAAGTCCGGCCAGCCCGTCGACCTGCTGATCAGCAACGCCACGCTGCAGTGGATCGACGACCACCTCGAGCTGCTCCCGTCACTCGTCGAGCAGGTCGTGCCCGGTGGGTGGTTCGCGTTCCAGGTGCCGGGCAACTTCCAGGAGCCGAGCCACCGGCTGCTGGTCGAGCTGGCCAGCTCGCCCGCGTTCGCCGAGCACTTCACCGGCCGCGAGCTGCGCGTACCCCATTCCTACGACCCGGCGATCTACCTGGATGCGCTGGAGCGGACCGGTTGCGTCGTCGACGCGTGGGAGACGACGTATCTCTACCTCCTGCAGGGCGAGGACCCCGTGCTGGAGTGGATCAAGGGCACGGGCGCGCGGCCGTACCTCCAGGCGCTGCCCGACGACGAGACCAGGAGCGCGTTCGAGGACGCCTACCGTGAGAGGCTGCGGGAGGCGTACCCACCAAGGCCGTACGGCACCGTGCTGCCGTACCGGCGGATCTTCGCCGTTGCCCAGAAGCCGAACGAAACGGATGCGTGATGGGTGAGCTGCTGGTCAGGGAAGCGACGCCGGAGGACCTGCCGGCGATCATCCGGATGCTCGCGGCCGACGCGATCCGGTCCGGCGTGAGCGACGCGCTGGCCGACGACTACCCGGCCGACGGCTCGCCGGTGGCGCCGGAGTATGTCTCGGCGTTCGAGGAGATCACCGCTGACCCGAACGTCTTGCTGCTGGTCGGCGAACTGGGCACCGAGATCGTGGCGACGTGCCAGGTCACGTTCCTGCGGCACCTGATCTACCGCGGGCCGCTGTTCGCGCAGGTCGAGTCGGTCCGTACGGTCACGCACCTGCGCGGCCAGGGGATCGGGCGGACGTTGATGGAGTGGGTGATCGAGGAGGCGCGGCGGCGTGGGGCGATGCGCGTGCAGCTGACGTCGAACCTGCAGCGCGAGGACGCACACCGGTTCTACGAGCGGCTCGGCTTCGTGGGCAGTCACCTCGGCATGAAGCTCAACCTCGCTCCGGACGCCGAGGGCCAGGCGTGAGGCTGCATCACGTTCAGGTGTCGTGCCCGCCGGACGGCGAGGCCGCGGCCCGGTCGTTCTACGCCGGTGCGCTCGGGCTGGTGGAGGTCGAGAAGCCGGCGGCGCTGGCAGCGCGGGGCGGCGCATGGTTCCGCTCGGCCACCGGCGACGCCGAGGTGCACGTCGGCGTGGAGCAGGGGTTCGGGCCGGCGAAGAAGGCCCATCCGGCGTTCGTCGTCTCCGACATCGACGGCCTGGCCGCACAGGTCGAGGACGCCGGGTTCCCCGTCGAGTGGGACGACCTGTTTCCGGGCTACCGCCGGTTCTACACCGCGGACGGCAACGGAAACCGGGTTGAGATCCTCGCCCCGGTTGGGTAGACGGATCTGACATGTCCGTACGAGACCAGTTGCAGGCCGATCTGAAGACGGCGCTGAAGGCGCGCGACCGGGTGGCGAGCTCCACGATCCGCTCGCTGCTCGGTGCGATCGCCAACGCCGAGGCGGTGGAGGCGCCGGCGGAGGATCGCAGCGTGGCACCGCTGGGCGCGGTCGGCGTCGGCGTGGGCGAGGTGGATCGCCGGGAGCTGACCGAGGCCGAGATTCTCGCCGTCATCCGGGCGGACGCCGACGAACGGGCCGCGGCGCTGGAGCACGCCGAGGCGCACGGCCGGACGGACGCGGCCGAACGGCTGCGGGCCGAATCCGGCGTTCTGGCGCGCTACCTCTCCGCCTGAGGGCGCATACCACCGTAGGCTCGCGAGCCATGACACGTGTGCTGCTCACAGGAGCGACCGGGTACATCGCGAGCCAGCTGCTGCCGGAGTTCCGCGAACGCTACGACCTGCGGCTGGTCGACGTCCGCTCCACCGACCGGGACGGCAAGCCGGTCGAGGGCGTGGAGGTGGTCGACCTGCTCTCGGCCACGGACGCGGAGCTGGCGGCACTGTTCTCCGGCGTCGACGTGGTGGTGCACTCGGCGTACTACCGGCCGCCGGAGAGCGACCGTTCGGCTGGGAGCCCGGGCGTCGGCAAGCCGCGGTACGAGGCCGAGCGGCGCAACGTCGACCTGATGCAACTGGTCTACCAGGCGGCTGTGGACAACGGCGTGCCGCGCGTGGTGGCGGCCAGCACGAACCAGGCGGCGAAGTGGTACGAGCAGCCGTTCTACCAGGGCTTGCGTGACCGCGTGACGCCCGAGGACTACCCGCGGCCCGACACGTTCTACGGCTGGGCGAAGGCGGCGTACGAGTCTCTCGGCTTCCTGTACGCCTGCGGCAGCCTGGGGACGAAGCTCGAGGTGATCCAGCTGCGGATCGTGGTGCCGCGCGAGATCGACGCCGCGAACTTCGAGTCGGCGCCCCGCGAGCGGTACATCCGGGAGCTGGCCGGCTACATCTCCGAGCGCGACCTGCGGCAGCTGTTCGTGAAGTCGATCGAGACGCAGTCCATCGAGGACAAGTACGGCGTGCCGTTCCACATCTTCTACGGCGTCTCGGGGAACGCGCGCACGTTCTGGAGCATCACGAACGCGCGTGAGGTGATCGGATACGCGCCGGAGGACGACTCCGAGGTGCGGTTCGCTCCCGACATCGCCCGACTGCTGTACGGCAAGGAGTCGTAGCGGCGTCAGGACGCGGCGAGCGCGAGGACGCCGCAGAGCGAGGTCGCGATCCCGAGCTGCTGCCTGCGGCTGAGCCGCTCGTTCAGCCAGATCCTGGCCAGACCCATCGTCACGACCGTGTGCAGGGAACCGACGACGGCGACGACGCCGACCAGGCCGTGGGTGGTTGCCAGGGCGTACAGCGAGTCGGCAGCGACGATGAGAACGCCGATCAGCGCGATCGGGAGTACGTCGGAGCGGCTCAGCGCGAGCCGGTGCCCGCGTGTCTTCCGGGCGGCCACGATCGATGCGATCAGGCTCACTGAGACGAGCCGGCTGAGGAGCAACGGCCACAGGAGGCCGGTCTCGGTGGCCTGATCGAGCGCGAGGAAGAACGCGCCGAAGCCGAGCGCGGCCAGCAGCCCGTATCCCACGCTCGGACCGATCCTGGCCGCCGCGGTTCTGGGGCCGGTCGAGGTGATCACCAGTCCGACGAGTGCGAGCCCGACGCCGACGTTCTGCAGCGGGCCTGGCACCTGGCCGAGGAACAGCCCCGCCACGACGGGTACGACAGGTGCGGTGGACGCCACCGGCGCGACGATGCTCATCGTTCCGACCGAGAGGCCGCGATAGAGGGCCGCGATCGCCACCGCTTCGCCGACTCCCGCGACGGCGGCCCAGATCAGGTGCCGGCCGTCGGGCGGGGCGTTCCAGGTGGCCGCGACGAGCCCGATCAGGACGACCAGCGCGGTGGCCTGCGACACCAGCAGGACCGTGAGCAGCGGGACTTTACGCGCCCGCAACCCGCCGAGGAAGTCGGACGTTCCCCAGCCGAGACCGGCACCCAAGGCCAGCAGGACAGCCACCATTTCGTACCCCTTCGATGCGATCGTGCCGAGGCGAGCACCTCACGAGCTCCTCACGATTGATCGTCGTGGCTCCGCCGGGGCAGGTCCAACACCCGTTCTCGCCTGATCTACACAGCAGATGTGTGAATGCGGTAGACAGAGGAATGGCCGACGAACTGGAGCTCCGCCTGCTGCGTCATTTCGCCGCGGTGGCCGAAGAGTTGCACTTCACGCGGGCGGCCGAGCGGCTGTTCGTCGCGCAGCAGGCGCTCAGCCGCGACGTACGCAAGCTGGAGGAGCGGGTCGGCACGCCGCTGCTCGACCGCACCACGCGCCGGGTGCAGCTCACGTCTGCCGGGCGGCGGTTGCTGGTCCGCGCGCGGCAGATCCTCGCCCTGCATGACGAAACCCTGCGCGAGTTGCGTGGGGAGAAGCAGTCGTTGCTCGTCGACGTCGTCGGTCAGCGGCTCACGCCGGCACTGGTGCTCGCCGCTGCTCGCTCGCGGGTCGAGCGGTGGGACTTCTTCGCCAGGTATCACGGCGGGCTGGACGCCTCCCTGCCGTTGCTCGCCGGTCACCAGCTCGATGTGACGTTCGGCCGCTGGCACGGCGTCAGCGGCGAGCCACCGGTGGGGCTTGCGACGGAGCTGATCAGGTATGAGCGGATCGCTGTGCTGCTTCGCGAAACCCATCCGCTCGCGGCGTACGACGAGATCCCGCTCGCTCTGTTGCGCGAGGCCGACGCCTGCTGGCACTGCGGCGACCACGCGTCCGCGCAGTGGGAACAGGCGGTGCTGCAGCTCTTCGCCGGCACCGGCGTCGAGGCGTTCCCGCCGCGACCCAACGTCCGCGGGATCGACGAGTTGGCGTACCACCTGCAGCAGTGGGACATGCCCGTGCTGACGATCGCCAGCCAGCCCGACGTACCCGGTGCCGTGCTCCGCCCGCTCGTCCAGCCGGCGGCGGTGTACCCGTGGAGCATGATCTGGCGTCAGGACGCCGGCAACCCGGGCCTGACCGCGCTGCTCGAAGCGGCTCGCGAACTCGGGGCCGCGGCGAACTGGCTCGAGCTTCCTGCCGGCGCCTGGCTTCCCGACCCGGAGGCGGGCATCCGTCCGACATCCGGGAAGACCGGGTAGTTTCCCCTTCTGTGCGCGATGTCCTACGCCGATGGGCGAACCCTCCGCGTCCGTCGGCTCCGCCCCGGGTCGCCGAGCCGCGGGAGCGGCGCGCGCTGACGGTCGAGATCGTCCTGGTGCTGGGGGCGACGCTGGGGTACTCCGCGGTGACCAGCCTGCTGTCACTGGTCGACTCGTACCTGCGGCCGGAGCCGTTGTCGAAGCAGTCGGTGGCGTTGAACGCGCCGCAGGCGGAGGCGAGCCTGCTGGACCTGCTGTCGCAACTGGCCGTGTCGGGACGGCGGTTCGTGTTCGGCGCGCTGGGGCTGTACCTGCTGTGGCGGGGTGGTCTCGCGCTGCTGCGGGTCGGCCTGGACCGTACCCGGCCGTGGCGCGACCTGCTGTCGGGTGTGGGGCTGACGGCACTGATCGGTCTTCCGGGGCTGGGGCTGTATCTCGCCTCGTACGCCGCGGGGTTCAGCCTGAACGTCCAACCATCGGTGCTCGACGACACCTGGTGGCGGACGCCGATGCTGATCCTGTCGGCGTTCAGCAACGCGTGGATCGAGGAGATCCTGATCGTGGCGTACCTGCTGACCCGGCTGCGGCAGCTGGGCTGGGCCGAGAACGCCGGCCTCCTGCTGTCGGCGGTGATCAGAGGGTCTTATCACCTGTATCAAGGGCCGGGCGGGTTCGTGGGCAACTTCATCATGGGGCTGATCTTCGGACGGCTGTGGCAGCGAACGAACCGGATCTGGCCGCTCGTGCTCGCCCACACCCTGCTCGACGTGGTCTCGTTCGTCGGGTACGCGCTGCTCGCGGGCAAGGTGTCCTGGCTGTAGGCGCTGCGGGGCCGGCGCTCACGGCTCGAGCAGCGGGCGGCCGGTGCCGGGGCGCCAGGGGTCCGGCCGCCGGTTGTCCGTGCCTTTGACCGCGGAGCGTACGCCCTGGTCCCACTTCGGCTCGTCCTCGAAGCGCGGCAGAACGTGCAGGTGGGCGTGCAGCCGGGCCTGGTCGTTCCAGCCGAGGGTGTAGCCGTCGGGCGCCAGCCACTCGTGCAGCGCGGCCCGCGCCCGAACCAGCAGGTCGTGCGTCGCCACCCACTCGGCGGCGGTGAGCTGGAACGGCGACCGGCGATGCACGATCGGAACGACCACGCCGGAGCCGGGCAGCACGTCCGGCGGGAGCCCGGCCTCCGCCTGGACGCTCGGATCGCTGCTGGCGAAGAAGACGCAGTGCTCGTTCTCGAGGTACACGTCCGCGGCGCGGAAGCGGTCCAGCCGGCAGAAGCCGCACTCGGAGTCACCCATCGCCCCATAGTGGGCCATGGGTGACCGCGGCCGGGCTCAGAGCACGGCCTTCGCCAGTAGGTCCAGCTGATCCAGGCCGGCTGTCGTCGGCACGAAGATCAGTTCGTCCGCTCCGGCCTCGGCGTAGGCGTCCCGGAGTTGGCGCGCCGTCGCCGCGTCGACGACAGCTGACCGCGCGATCGTCTCTGCGTGTTCGCCCAATGGTGCGTAGAAGTCGCGCAGGTAGTTACCGGCGACGTTCCGGGCGTCATGGCCGAGCGCGTAATAGCTCAGCACCACGATCCGCGGCCGGCCCGCACGCCCTGCTTGCTTCCAGAGCCGGCGTACGGCGGTTGCGCCGGCCGCCAGGTCTGCCGGCCCGCCGACGCCCTGTGTCCAGCCGATGCCGAAACGCGCGACCCGCCGAAAGCTCGCCTCTGAACGCCCGCCGATCAGGAGCGGCACGTTGCCGCGCGCCGGCAGCGGTCCCACCGCACCCGCCGAACCACGTTCGGCACCGCTCCAGATGCCGGCCAGCTCGGCCAGCATCATGTCCAGCCGGGCGCCGCGCCCGTTCCAGGGCACACCGCTGGCGTCGTAGTCGTCCTTGCGCCAACCGACTCCGACGCCGAGGGTGAGCCGTCCCTCCGCGACCGCGTCGATCGTCGCGGCTTGCTTGGCGAGGAGCGCGGTGTTCGCGCGGTACGGCGCGATCAGCACGTTGCTGAGCAACCTGATCCGTTCCGTCACCGTCGCGCAGGCGGCCAGTGTGATCAACGGTTCGAAGCCCGGATGAACCAGCCGATCGAGCACGCTGAGCGAAGCGAACCCGACGGCCTCGGACCGTCGCGCCCAGTTGACCAGCGTGCCTCGATCGACACCGTCCACCAGGGCCGGGAGGCTGATCCCGATCTCCATCGGTATTCCTTCCGTATTCCTTCCGTACTTCCGAGCTACGCCAAGCCGATGACAACGGGGATGTTGCCCTGGGTGGCTTTGGAGTACGGGCAGACCCCGTGCGTCGCCTCGAGCAACTTCGCCCCGGTGTCTCCCCGTAGGTGCTCGGGCAGGTCGACGGTCAGGGAGACGGCCAGGTTGTAGCCCGAACCTGGGTTCTTCTCCACCAGGCTCACGCGTGCGGTCACGGCGACATCGTCGGCGTCGAGCCGCATCTGCCGTGCCACGTACCTCATCGACGTGGCGAAACAGGCCGCGTAGCCGGCGGCGAAGAGCTGTTCGGGGTTGGTTCCGTCGCCATTGCCGCCCAACGCCTTCGGGAGCGCGAGCGGAACGTCCAGTAGCCCATCGTCCGACACAGCTCGGCGATCCCTGCCGGACGAGGTGGCCAGGGTCGTGTAGACGGCGTTTTCGTGTGGGTCGGTTCGGTGCGTTTCGGTATTCATGGCACTCAGCGTCCACCGGCGGCCGGCGGCCTGTCGATTACCTCTTTGGTAATCGATCCCGGACGCTGCGCCGGTAGCGTTGCCGGCGTGAGGAACGACATCGCACAGGAGCCGCGGACCGTTGGCGAGCTGATCCGCTACTGGCGTACGCGTCGCAGACTCAGTCAACTCGACCTGGCACTGGAGGCGGAGCTCACGACCAAGCACCTCAGCTTCGTCGAGACCGGCCGGGCCAAGCCAAGCCGCCAGCTCCTGCTGCATCTTGCCCAGCACATGGACCTGCCGCTGGCCGAACGCAACCGGCTCCTGCTCACCGGCGGCTTCGCGCCGATCTACCTCGATCAGCCCTACGACTCCGAGGTAATGCGGCCGTTGCGCGAGTCGCTGCATCGCCTGCTCGAGGCGCACCAGCCCAACCCCGCGCTGATCGTCGACGGGCTCTGGAACCTGATCGCGGCCAACCCGGCGGCCGCGCTGCTCTGGGACGGTGTCGACCAAGCGCTGCTCGAACCTCCGGTCAACATCCTCCGGCTCGCCGTACACCCGCACGGGCTGCCGAGCATCTCCTCCATGACCGCGGCGTGCAGCACACCGTTGATCCGGCAGCTCAGACGTGAGTACAACGACAACGCCGACGACTCACTCGGACGCCTTGTCGAGGAGGTCGAGTCCTACCTCCCAGACCACCTGCCCGACGCCGCCGCCCACCAGCCGATGGTCACGCTCGACCTGCGTACACGCCTCGGCACCGTCAAGCTCTTCACCATCATCGCCACGCTCGGCGCACCGCTGGAGGTCACGGCCGCCAACCTCGCGATCGAAACCTTCCTCCCCGCCGATCACAACAGTGCCGAACTCCTCCGCGAACTCGCCGGCCGATGAGTATGAGCAATCAGCCGAGTGACTTCGCCGTCGCGCCTATCGGCCATACGTCACCACCGCGCGACCGAGCCGGATCACCTCCGACCAAACCCGAGGCATGCCGCCGGGTGTGGCGTCGGCGATCCGGCTTCGCGGAGCGACCGCGGCCGGCGTCCTGCGACCCCGGGATCCCGAGTCGCGCCGGTCCACAGGTCGGACCGTCACCGGCAGGCGTCTAGGATTCGCGCATGGCGAAGAAGGGCGTGCTCACCCCGCAGGCAGAAGACTTCCCGCGCTGGTACCAGGACGTACTGGCCAAGGCCGAGCTGGCCGACAACGGCCCAGTCCGCGGAACGATGGTCATCCGGCCATACGGCTACGCGCTGTGGGAGCGGATGCAGTCCGAGATGGACGCGCGGATCAAGGCGACCGGTGCGAAGAACGCGTACTTCCCGCTGTTCATCCCGGAGAGCTACCTCAGCCGCGAGGCGGAGCACGTCGAAGGCTTCAGCCCGGAGCTCGCCGTCGTCACCCACGCGGGCGGCAAGCAGCTCGACGAGCCGGTCGTCGTACGTCCGACGAGCGAGACGATCTTCGGCGAGTACATGGCCAAGTGGGTGCAGAGCTACCGCGACCTGCCGCTCCTGCTCAACCAGTGGGCGAACGTCGTGCGGTGGGAGCTGCGGCCGCGCGTGTTCCTGCGTACGACGGAGTTCCTCTGGCAGGAGGGCCACACCGTGCACGCGACGCAGGAGGACGCGGCGGCGTACGCACGGACGATCCTGCACGACGTCTACGCCGACTTCATGACCGAGGTGCTGGCACTGCCGGTGATCGTCGGACGTAAGACCGTGCACGAGCGGTTCGCCGGTGCGATCAACACGATGACGCTCGAAGGCATGATGCGCGACGGCAAGGCGCTGCAGATGGGCACGAGCCACGAGCTGGGGCAGAACTTCGCGAAGGCGTTCGAGATCAAGTACCTCTCGGACGCCGGTGTGCAGGAGTACACCTGGACCACCTCGTGGGGTTCGACCACGCGGATGATCGGTGGTCTGATCATGGCGCACGGCGACGATGCCGGGCTGCGACTCCCGCCACGGCTGGCCGCGACGCAGGTCGTGCTGATGGTCGTGAAGGCCGGCGAGGGCGTGGGCGAGACGGCATCGAAGCTGGCGGCGGAGCTGCTGGCAGCCGGCGTACGCGTCGAGGTCGACGATCGGGTCGACACCGGCTTCGGGCGGCGCGCGGTCGACTGGGAGCTCAAGGGCGTGCCGATCCGGGTCGAGATCGGGCCGCGCGACCTGGCCGAGGGACAGGCGACGCTCGTACGGCGGATCGTGGGTGTCAAGGACCAGGTGGCCGTCGGGTCGGTGACGTCGTCGGTGGTCGCGGCGCTCTCTGACGACCAGGACGCGCTGTTCAACGAGGCCCGCGAGCGCCGGGACGCGTCGATCGTCGACGTCTCCTCGCTGTCGGAGGCCGTGGAGGCCGCTTCGACCGGCTGGGCGCGGATCCCGTGGGCATCGGTCGGCGAGGCCGGCGAGGCGAAGCTCGGCGAGAGCTCCGTGACCGTCCGCTGCCTGATCCGGCCCGACGGGTCGGTGCCGGACTCCGAGGACGAGCCGGACCTGCTCGCGCTGGTGGGCCGGTCGTACTGACTCGTCCTGCGCTAGGGCCGTCGGTAGTAGAGGTACAGCCGGGTCTCTTGCTCTGGCTGGCGGACGCTGACCTGGCGTAGGCCGGCGCGCTCGAGGGCTGCCCTGGAGGCGCGCTCGGCCGGCAGGATGCGGAAGACGTGGCTCGTCGTGGGCCAGTCGTTGGCGAGCCAGGTGTCCGTGGCCCGGACGACTTCGTACGGCAGGTCGGTGTCCTGGCGGTCCTGGCGGATCCAGAACGTCACCCTGGGCGTTCGGTCGTCGGATCTGAGCGGGTTGAGGTAGAGGCAGCCGAGGCCGGTGCTCCTGGCGGGATCGAGCAGCACGAACGTGAACGCCGTGCCGGCCCGGTGGTCGGCCTCGTGCCGGGCGATCAGCTTCGCGTCCTGCTCCCGCGTGAATCCGTCGACCGGCCACCTGCCGTCGGAATGGACGCGGATGACGTCCGGGCTGGCGAGGTAGGCGGCGAGGTCGAGGTCGACCAGCTCTGCCGTGAGCGGGGTGGCGACGAACGCGCTGTGGACCAGCTCGGGCGGAGGTTGTGCGCCTGCGGGGAGCATCTAGAAGATGCCGGCGTGGTCGTTGTAGCAGGAGCTGAACTTGATCTCGTCGTTCAACAGCGGCCGGCAGGGCTGCGCGCGGCTGCTCCAGAAGAACGCGAGCCCGATCGTCAGGACGGCAAGGATCAACCCGGCGAACGCGTACCGGCCGTTGGTCGCCCGCCCGCGATTGGTGCGGATCAGCCCGGTCAACGCGAACGCCAACCCGATCGCCGCGACCAGGATCGCCCCCGACCAGCCGACGGCCAAGCTGGCCAGAAACCCGGCGCCGGACAGTCCGAAGCCGATCCAGCCCGCCCCGTTGAGCGGCTTGCGTTCGGGTGCCGGTTGGCGTTCCGGCTGCTGTTCTGGCTGGTCAGGACGGGGGCCGGGCTCGTTGTCGTCGGGAATAGGCTGGTCAGGAACGGAGGTCATGGGCAGAATCTTCCACCATGCGCCGAGTTTCCGTCATAGGTAGTGCAGGATCGGGCAAGTCGACCCTCGCCCACGCCCTCGCGTCGCGCATCGGCGCCTCCGTAGTGGAACTCGACCACGTCTACTGGGTCGGCCCAGGCTGGACCCACCGCCCGCCGGACTCGTTCCGCTCGTCGGTCGCGCAGGTGGTCGCCGGTGACCGCTGGGTGATCGACGGCAACTACAGCAGCGTCCAGGACCTCGTCTGGTCCCGCGCCGACACAGTCATCTGGCTCGACCCGCCTCGTTCGGCGGTGATGTGGCAGGTCGTCAAGCGCACCGTCCGCCGCGTGGTGACGCGGGAGGAGCTGTGGAACGGCATCCGCGAGCCGTGGAGCAACCTCTACGCCCCCTTCGGCACCGACTCGATCATCCGCTGGTCCTGGAACCAACACGCCGAACTGCGCCAGAGGTACCCACGCGCCATGGCCGACCCGGCCAACGCCCACCTCGCGTTCCACCACGTCCGGTCCCGCGAAGAGGCGGCCTCGTTGCTCGCAAGAGTGGAGCAGGTAGCCTAAGCTGCGCACAACCTTGATCCCGGGTCGTCTAGCCTGGCAGGACAGCGGACTTTGGATCCGTCAACGAAGGTTCGAATCCTTCCCCGGGAGCCACGTTTCCGCAGGTCAGAGACTTGCGTTGCAGTGATCCGACCGTATCACGGTCCGGTCGTCTCACAATTTCTCACATCTCGCTAAGCGATCTTGTACAGGTCGTTGAGCGCGACGGCTCCGTACTGAAGGTCGTCGTTACTCGCGTGGACGTAGGTCCGCATCGTGAACGCGGCGTCGTGGTGACCCGCCCACTTGCTGATGACCGAGATCGGAACCCCGGCCTTCTCCATCAGACTCAGCGTTGTGTGCCGTGAGTCGTGCAGCCGGATCTTCGGCAGTTGGGTGCGAGCGCAGATCCTTGCGAACTCGCGGGAGTACCAGTTCGGGTGCACTGGTGTACCCAGAGCATCCGTGACGAGGTACGCGTCCTCGTCTTCCTGGTACGCCGTACCCGCTAGCTCGGCGTCGCGTACCTGCTGCTCGCGTAGGTCGCTGAGCGCGGATACGAGGACGTCGTCGAGTGGGAGCGTGCGCTTCCCGTTCTCGCTCTTCGGCTCTTCGACCCGTACCTTCTTGTCGACCACGATCCGAGCGCACCTGACCGTCAGGGACTTGGCGGTCAGGTCGAGATCCGACCACCGCAGCCCGAGTACCTCACCGCGCCGCAGCCCGTAGAGTGTCAGCCGCCAGGCGGCGTGCAACCGGTCGTCCTCGACAGCGGCGAGGAATTGGCGTACCTGTTCCTTGCTCCACGTCGGGTGGGCCTTCGGCCGGCCGGTGGGTGGTGTGACGAGCTTCGCCGGGTTGCGGGCGAGCTTGCCCTCCTTGACGGCCATCTCCAGCGCCGCCGTGAGCCGTCCGAGCGTGTACCTCGCCGACCGAACCGTGAGCCCGGTCCCCTTCGTGCCGCCGCTCTTCCGGGCGGCCGTGAGGATGTGATCGACGAGGTCCTCGACGTCCTTCTTGGTGATCGCCTGGAGCAGCTTGTACCCGAGCCGATCCCGCGCCCTCTGCAATGCGACGTGGTACGAGGTAGCCGTGGATACGCGCAGCCCGCGAGTCGCACCTTTGAGGTACTCGTCGAGGTACTGGTTCAGCGTCTCCTCGGACGGCTTGACGTACACGCCCCTGTTGGTTTCGTGGCGTATCCGCGACAGCTCGGCGCGTGCCTCCTTCAGGGTGTCGAAGGTACGCGTGAGCTGTAGCCGCTTGCCGTTCTCGTCCCGCCCGACGTCCACGACGAACCGGTAGCGCACGCTCTTGTCCGCCAGGACGATCTTGCGGATTGGATCTTTCACCTGCCTTCTCCTCTCGCTATGCATCTTGCATCGAATTCAGATGCACGACTAGTCTGCGATGGTATGCATCGGAAGTCAAGGCGCGAGGATGCCCCGCTGTTCGAGTTGTTCGAGGTGCTCGGGCAGCGCTGGGCGCTGCGCATCCTGTGGGAGCTGCGCTCAGACGAGGCCTTGACGTATCGCGAGCTTGCCGAGCGGATCGCCGGCTTGTCGACGAGTGTCCTCACCCATCGCTTGCGGGACTTGCGTGCCGCGCGACTGGTCGAGCACTCAGGAGGCTACCGCCTGAGTGACCAGGGGCGGAAGCTCCTTCCCCACTTGGAGAATCTCCGCGCGTGGGCGGAACGAGAGGACTTCCGCTCGGGCACGTAGTCATGCCGCTGCCGACTGGTCGGGCGGCTCGACGCCGAGCACTCGTAGGAGGTCGGCGGTGGGGACACGGTAGGTGCTCCCGATCCGGAGCACGCGGCAGGGGAACTCGCCGCGGCGCGCCAGCTCGTAGCCGGTCGAGCGGCCGAGCCCGAGCGCGCGTGCTGCCGTCGCGATGTCGACGATGACGGGCAGCGCGAGCAATTCGGCTCGCGTGAGTGCCTTGTCGTGGTGCTGATCTTCTGAGTCGTGAGTGGTCATGGTCAGCCTCCCTCCTCTTGGCTTCGCGGACCGTCACGGATATCCGTGACACACGGATCGAAGATTGGCCGGACCCTCGATATTGGCCCTCAAACGGGCCTCCTGGGCATCCCTCCTGTGATCCGTGACATGTGTCGGTCGGTGGTGTTCGACCAGGTCAGACGGTGTTTCGATGTGTGAGCGGATCTGTGTGCCGTCACGGATCGATCCGTGTCGGTGCACGGATCGCGTCACGGATCGTTTGGGCCGTTCTCGGCCGGTCCGTCCCAGCCGTACGCGTAGTCGGGCGGCTTGACGCGTCCGTCGTTGATGCGCTGGACGGCGGCTGCGATGTCGCTGTAGTGGTAGCCGCGTCCGCGTTCGCCGTTCTCCCAGAACGGCTCACTGTGGGGCTGCACACCGCAAGCCGTGAGCAGCATCCCGAGCCGCTTACCGGACAGCCCGGCAAGACGTGAGTTGGCAAGCAACCGCGTCGTGTGCAGTCGGTCCGCTCCGCTCGCCTTGAAGACCTCGTGAACGGCCGCCAGTACGGGCGGCACGTCCGGCTTGCTGCCCTCCACGAGGTGGAGGTCCGGCCGCCCCTCGTCGCGGCGGAACGGGGATGGGATGAGCTTGGACGGTTCGAGCCCGAGCTTCTCGGCCGTGGTCGGCTCGCTCGGCGGCGCGTACGTCTGACGCGGTTGCGGCTTCGCGCCGGGAACGAGGTGGCTGGAGCGTTCCGGACTCCACCGGCTGTAGTACCCGCCGGCTGCCTGCGCCGCAGCCGCCGAACCCGCGTCGAGGTCCAGGCCGAGGTAGGTGTTCCGTTCGGCGATTCCGCCGGGTCCGCCGATCTCCTCGTAGGCGACCCACCACGCTTTGGCGGGGAGGATGCGCGTATCGAGCCCGGCTTGGACGAGCATGGCGCCGGGATGCTCCAGCTTGGCCAAGTCGGCGGCGATCTTGGTGTCGCCGAAGATGTAGCGCGCGTCGTTGGCGTCGGCCACGCCGAGCCCGAACGTGTTCTCAAGCTGCGACTTGAGATCGCCTGAGCCGAGCATCGTGACCGTGCCTCGCTGCGCGACCAGGTCGACGCTGACCGCCTCGGACCGGCCAAGCTGCACGATCTTCAACCCACGCCGTGCGTTGGCGGCGTTGGAGACGTCATGTTGGCCGAAGATCAGCGCGACCTCTTCGCACAGAATCATGATCTCGGGAAGCTGCGGCGTGGGAGTGATCTTGTCCCCGCCGGCGGCGCTGTTGGCCCGGTAGTCGATCACTGCCTCGGCGGCCCGGAGCATCTTGTCGACCTCGGCTTGGTTGGTGGCTACCCAGTCGATGACCGGCCTGTGCGTACGTCCTTCGAACCATGGTTGGAGCCACGGCCGCGCGGTACGCCCGCCTTTGCCGTCGATCATCCACACCACGACGTCCACGCAGCGGGTGAAGGCTGCTGTCTTGACGTTGATCAGGTTCGACTTGCCCTTCCCGCGCAAGCCGACGGTCTTGGACGCCCGGCCCTGCATCGGAACCTCCAGGGTGGTGGAGTCTTCGTATACGCCGAGCGGCAACGGCTCGTTGATGGTCAGTGGCGCGTTGTCGCGTGGCAGCGGGATCGTCTTGGACAGGATGTCGACCTCGTTGACGTGCAGCCACACCTCGGCGGCGGTCTGCCCACGTTCGACGTAGATCGCGCCGTAGCGGAGTCCGGCGGCGATCTCGATCTCTTCCGTCTTGTTCCGCAGCGTGGCGTACTTGACCTTCCCGTCGACCGGCAGCAGCAGCCGGAGGGTGTAGCAGCCGTGGCTGTGCTCGATCCGATCCCGCTGCACGACGCCTGGCATCCCCAGCATCGCGAGGAGGTCGGGCCAGCGCCGCGCCTCGGCCGCGGCGAGTTGCCGACGTCGCTCGTCCTCTTCGCGCATGCGCTTGCGGTGCTCGGAGTGGCGGGCGAGGAACCACAGCGGCCCGAACAGGCCGAGCCCGCAGGCCAGCACCGTGACGGCGGTCTTGGACCATGCCGTCGTTCCGGATGTCCAGATCAGCCACAGCCCGGCCAGCGCGACGACCGTGATGGCGTAGGTGCGCGGGAAGCTGCCGAGATCGGTCCGCCGTACTGCGGTCACGGTCCCGAACAGGGCGAACAGTGCGACGGGGGCGACGTACAGGACGTGGACGTTCAGGACGTCGAGCAGGGCGCCGAGGGTGTAGAGGGTGAGCGCGGCGAGGATCGGTGTACTGATGACCGACCAGCGCCACGGCATCTCCAGGAGCGACCACGTTCGGCTCCTGGGCTTACTGGTTGGCGCGGACATCCCACATCTCCTCTCGCGGTCGTGGGTTCTCCAGCCGTTCGAACTCCTCGGAGTGGTGTGAGCGGAAGATGTCGCGTGCCTGGCCGGCCCAGTCGGTCAGTGAGCTGGCCGCCGATGCCAGCTCGCTCAGATGGTCGGAGACCGCCGAACCGACCGGCAGGTCGGATGCGAACCGCTGCGCGAGGCTCCCTTGAGTGGTGGCGAGAGCCTCATACAGCTGTCCGAGGTCCCGTAGGAAGATGTCGACTTCGGTGATGTTCTCCGGTTCCCACGAGCCGATCGCCATGATTGCTTCGGCCGCGCTCTCGATTGGGGCAGTAGACATAGTGGTGTCTCCCTTCTCTCGTTTGGGTTTCTCGTTCGGGCGTCGCTTCGGCTTGCCTGGCTTGGCCTTCGGCGGGCGATGACGTGCTGTCGTCCGTTCGGGCTGTTGGGTCTTTTCCTGCGCCGGCTCAGGCGGCTTGTGGCGGCGTCTGTTCCGCCACGCTGCCCACGCGCGCCGCAGGAGCCCGCGACGTCTTCGGGTCGTCTTCTGACGGCTGTCCGCTGGCTTCCTGCGTCGGGGCGACGGATTGTGTCCGGCGGCTTGCCGCGGCGCACCCGGCCGGCGTGCCCTTCGCCAGCCACCGGAACGCGGCGCACCCGCCGAACCACGGCCAGATCTGCCAGGCCCTGCCGTCCGACCCGTTTCGCTCGATCGGCTCCCGCCGCTCCGGTTGCCGAACGGCCTCGTCCGCTTCGCCGGTTGCGGTTTGGCTTGCCGCGATGGCTGTGTCGGCTGTCGATGCCGGGACACGTTCCGCTGCTTGGGCGGCGTTACGCGCTTCGGCTCGTTTCCGGACCGTGGTTTGCTGCGGTCGGCCTTCCTTCGTGTGAAGGGGACACGTGGCTTCGGGCCGTCGCTCGGGTTACGGCGCTTGCTCCTGCCGAAGCCGCGCAGCTTCGATCCGACGCCGCCGCGTTGGGCAGACCCTTGGCCAGTGCTCCCGTGCGAGCGGCCTCGACTCCCTCCGCCGAGTCGGCCCGAGCGACCGTTACGGGTTTGAGCAACCGGAGCGTTCCGCGCCCCGCGTTGTCTCGGGAGTCTCGGGAACCGCCACCGTCGTTGCCGTCCCCACCTGAGTCGAATCACCACGACGGCCACGACGTAGAGGACCAGCAGCACCCCAACCGCGACGATGCCGGGCCAGCCAAGCTGGGTAAGCCCGAGCGCGCCAAGGATGGCGAGGATCGTGATTGCGAAGACGAGCGGCGCCATGGTCGCGGGCGCTTGAGCGTTGTTGGGCTTCGGCTTCTCTTCGCCAGCCGGCTCAGGCTGTGGCTCTGCGTCGGGCTTCGGTGCGGTCGGCTGCTCGCTCATTGGGACCCTCCGGCGTGCAGCTCGTCTCGCAGGTAGTAGAGCGGGTCGGCCTCGCCCTCATCGGCAGCCGCCAACGTGGCGCGAGCGGCAGCGGCCAGGTTGGCGTACGCCAGTCGCGTCAGCGCGAGCACGGCCCGAAGCTCGTTGGTCTCGTCGAACATGGCGACCACCTAGCCCGACACCAGGCGCACGACACGACTGATGAACTCGGTCACGGCCGGAGCGAAGGTCGACGCAGCGAGGTAGAACCCGAACAAAGCGCAGACCGCGGCGTGCCACCACTTCAGCCCGGCGAACTTGTGCAGGAGCAGGATCAGGACGCCGAGCGCCACAACAAATGGAACCGAGACAGCGAGACTCATGCCGCCTCACCCCTCGCGCTCCGGTCGCGCCGGCTGGCCAGATGACGGCGGTACTCCCACCGCAACCGCCACAGCCCTCTACGCCGTCGACTCGTCCTGTGCCCGCTCGCCGGATCGGCGAGATATGCGACAGCGATCGGTCGTGTGTCCGGATGTATGACGTGCCCGACGAAGATGCGGACCCGTACATAGGCCACGGCCGGCTCGGCCAACGTGAAGCAGCTCTTGACCATCACCCGTGCCCCGCCGGGCAGGTCCCCGCGCCGCTCGAGTATCCAGGTCTCCAGCACACTCCGCGCAATCGATCCGGGGTCGCGGGTGAACGTGTGCGCCCGGCTGACGGCGACCTTCCAGCATCCGTCGCCGGAACTGGTGGCGATCTCGTAGGTGTAGTGCTCGCGCATCATGCCGCCCTCCGCTCTCCGCGTCGGCGACCTCGGCGCGCGATGCGCCGAGCCAGCGCGTTCCGGCGGCGCCAGATGGCCCGTGCCCGGCACTTGCGGCACAGCCCGTACGGCTCCTCGGCTCGGGCGCCGCACGGGCAGCCCCAGCGCATCTCGTCCAGAATCTCCAAGTGGTGTCGCATCGCTGACCTCCCTCGTCTCGACGTGAACTTGCACGTCAACGAGGATGCGACGAAGCGTAGGGACGCCACTACAACGCAACCGGACAGCTCAAAGACGTCTAGCCACGGCGGGGACGTCCCGAGACGTCCTTTGGGACGTCTTACGCATCTGAGCGGTGGCGGAGTGTCAGGACGTCCCGGTTAGGATGATGCCGTCCTAAGACGTCCTAGGGTTGGGTGCATGCCGAACGAACGGTTACGAGCGGCGCTGCTCGAACGGGGATTGACGCCGACCAAGCTCGGCGACGCGCTCGGGGTCAACACCAAGACCGTCGAGCGCTGGATCAATGGCCGGCTGCCCTACCGCCGCCTCCGCTACGCCGTCGCGGCCCAACTCGGCCTGGAGGAGAGCTACCTGTGGCCGGACGCGCTTCCTGGTGATCAGGTGGCCGAAGCGTCCGAGAGCGAGATCCTGGCTGTCTACGCCCACCGCTCAGAAGTCCCGCGCGATGTGTGGAAGCGGTTCTTCGCTTCGGCTGAGCGCGAGATCGACATGCTTGTCTACGCCGGACAGTTCCTAGCTGAGGACGCCGGCATCCAGCAACTGCTCGCATCGAAGGCGAACTCCGGAGTCCAGCTCCGCCTCCTGTTCGGAGATCCAGATGGACGCTATGTCGCTCAACGCGCCATGGAAGAGGGCGTCGAAGGCATGGTCGGCCCGAAGATCCGCGGCGCTCTCGTCTACTACCGCCCACTCCTCGGCCGCGACGGGGTCGAGATCCGCTTCCACGACACGCCGCTCTACAACTCGATCTACCGCGCCGACGACCAGCTCCTCGTCAACTCCCACATCTACGGCATGCCAGCCGCCCGCGGCCCGGCCTGGCACCTCCGAAAGGTCGCCGGAGGGGAACTGATGAGCACCTACATGGAGAGCTACGAGCGAGTCTGGCAAAACGCGCGACCGGTCACGGAGCTGTGATGGCAAGCCGCATCGACTATTACGACGACCCCGACGCGCCGGAGCCGAACAGCCTTGTCCCGTCAGTCAACGTCGCCGTTACCAACGACGTCGGCGAACTGCTGCTGATCCGCCGCTCCGACAACGGCAACTGGGCCATGCCCGGCGGCGCCATCGACCTCGGAGAATCCGTCAGTCAGGCAGGCATCCGCGAAACCAAGGAAGAGACCGGAATCGACTGCGAGGTCACCGGCCTCGTCGGCATCTTCACCGAACCCAAGCACATCATCCTCTACACCAGCAACGGCGAAGCCCGCCAAGAGTTCTCCATCGTCCTCACAGGCCGAGCAACCGGCGGCCAGCCCACGCTCAGCAGCGAGAGCACCGAAGTCCGCTGGATCCCCACGGCCGACATTCCCGCACTCCAGATGGATCGTTCGATGCGTCAGCGGATCCAGACCTACCTAGCGCAAGAGCCGAAGCCCTATATCGGCTAGCGCTCCGACTCCGCTAACTGTCGGTTGATGGCATGAGTCGCGCCCACCAGCCACGGCTCCGAACGGCGGATCGCGCGCGTCACGGGATGATCGTCGCCATACCGCGTGTAGATGTCGGCTATCCGTTCCTCCACGGTCACTGGTTGACCGGTGGGGTTCGCCGTCATGTCGCAGTAGATCAGTGCCTTCTCCAGGTCACGCGGCGGCAGTTGGAACTCGGCGAGTAGCTCCTTGTCCAATCCGCGCTCGTGGGCTTCGTTGATGGCGCATGAGTGGTACGCCACCAGGCCGCACAGCAGCCCGTCAGCTTGCTCGCTGTCTCGCAGGTACCGAGCACCGTCCAGCGGGTGGAAGTCCACCTCGACGAGCCAGGGAGCGTACCCAATGTCGTGCAGCCATGCGGCGGCTTCGACTAGGTCGGCGTTCTCGCCGAGAATCGGGGCGAGAGTGCGCGCTCGCGCGGCCACCCCTTGAGAGTGCGCCCAGCGCTGAGGAAGCGGGTTAGCGAGGAGGTTTCGGGCCGTCTGCTCGGCCCATTCAGCTCTGGTCACGTCTCACGACCATAGGCCACATCGGTGGGACTTCGAGGGACGTAGCCGGCCATCTCAAGACGTCCTAGCGGTCTTGAGACGTCCCCGCATCGGGGCCGGCAGCCACAGCACAGGCCCCTCGCCAACTCGATGTGCTCCGGCCCTAATCGTCACCGAGCGAGTTATACAGGCCTGCCTGGAAACACCACGCGTCTGCGGCAGGCGATGCTCCGAGCCACCGAATGCCCTTAGACATCCGTTGCGGCGAACTCAGGTTGCTACCTCAGAGGCAGCCAGGCGGGCAGCATAGCGAGCAGGAGATGTGCATCCCGCCCTGACGATCTGACGAAAGCCGGACCTCCAAGATCTCCTGCATGCGCTAGCAAGTTCGCATATAGTCATTGTCTGACTACCGATGCGGAGGAGGCTCGCCAATGGGCCCCGTTGAGTGGACGACGATCAGTGTTCTTGTTGCCATTCTGGTCGCCGCCGTTGGCGCTGCGTGGTGGGTAGCGCGACATTTGGCGGAAGCCAGAGTGGCGATGGCCGAGGCGGCGACGGCCAAGGCGGTTACGGAGGCCGAAAGCCGCGTGCATAGGGCAGAACTCACTGCCGCCGAAGCGAAAACAGCCTTCGATCATCAACTCCTGGTAGAGCTGCGTGAGCGTATACCGCAGAGCGGCAAAGGATACTCCCCAGGGCAGATACTTCAGCAAGAGATAGAGTCGGACCTTCGCTACGTAATGCAGGAGCTTGGGGCAACGGAGTGCGCCGCCCTTGTGCGCGACCCAGAACCAGGTTCAGAGTACCTAATGTTTCTCGCTGCGCATGGGCCAGCCGCCCCCAAACTTCGCAGAATGCTGGTCGGTCCAGACTCCATTGCTGGTCGGGTTCTTCGACAGGGTCGCCCCGAGATAATCGACAATCCATATGGCGACGACGAATTCTCTCCAATCGCAGATAAGCGCGCGCATCACGTAACGCGGCAAATGCTAACCGTGCCACTCTATACAGGCTCTACGATCGTTGGCGTCGCCGAGTTCCTAAATCCAGAAAATGTGGGAGGCTTCAGCGCAGAGGCAGCGCAAGTGGCCACAACAGCCACAGCGTCAATTGGCCTTAAGGTTGCAGAGTTTGTGCGCGATACGGACAACTTCGTGCAGCTGGGGATGTACTCGGCCACGCAACTGGCCGAGGCGGCTGTCATGTTCTGTGATATGAGCAGATCGTCCAGCCTGTTTAACGTTCTTCACGAATCCGGTGCAGTCATCTGCATCAACGACTACTTGAGCCAAGTTGGCGAGATAGTATTATCGGCCGGAGGCTCGATCGATCAGTATCTCGGCGACGGTGCAATGTTCCGTTTCGTCGAGGAGTTTCTACCTGAGCTTGATGCCACGTCAGGAAACTCGGCGACCGCAAAGGCATGCAATGCCGCACTCGGCGCGACGATGGCATTCGGCGAAGTGAAGCAGTCCTGGTTAGATTCGCGCTGGGAGGTTCGGAGTGTTTTCAGCCGGATCGGCATTGCATACGGACCATTCCGTGAGGCTGTTATTGGTCCGAGCCGCCACAGAGAGCACGTAGTTCTCGGGGCAACTGTCCACCGGGCTGCGCGGATTTGTGAGATTGCGCCGAGAGACAGGAATGTAATACTTGTAGATGAACGGATCGCCGATATGCTGCGCGGTGTGCGGAACCTGTCGGCGCGCCAGGTAGATGCAGGCGCGAAGGATCGAATCGACGGCCCGGTGTACGAACTCATTGATGGGCCGACCCGCTAGTCAACAAGCGAACCCGATCGCTCGGTGGGATACTTGGCTGTGAAAGGGATCATTAGGTTAGTGGAGCGCGCTACGGACGCCCTCACTCCGCTATGCCCCAAAGATCGCCTTCATCAGCTTCGCCTGAATTCGCAGCTGCTATCACGGACTCGCCAAGTGGATGACCTGTCACGCTGGCGGACCGGGAATCTCGCCTTGTCCATTGCATGAGCGGCAGTCCTCCATGGTCATCGAGCCGTAGTCGTTGTTGTCCTTCGGAATCCTCTTCAGCTTGGGTTGCAGTCCGCTGCCTTTGCAGGTCGGGCACAGAGTCATCCCAGGCTTGGACACGACGGTCCCCCTCTCTATCTTTGGTCGTCTCGGCGATGCCCTCCGTCGTCTATCCGACAGCGGAGAGCTACAGCTCGCCTCTGAGGTGCCGGAGTACGTCGGCGGGTACGTCGAGGTCTTGTCCGTTGCGGCCGGTGCCGACGAGCACGGCGGTTCCGCGGATGAGGCGTTTCCATGACGGGTCGGCCCATTGGGCGAGGTCGGTGGCGATGGTGTTGCCGGGTACGTCGGTGTGCACGTTGAGGCTGGTGGCTTCGTGGCAGTACACGTGCCAGCGCAGGTCGGGGTAGTAGATGGCCACGAACGCGCCGACGACCCGCTGATAGGTGCTTAGACTCGGCGTGAGCTGAGCAACCTTCATTTCGCCGTCTGGGCTGACCAGCAGCGCATGTACGCTGCCGGGCGTGTAGTCGGCGGGCGGCGTGGTCACGGCCGTTTCGCCGGGTACTTGAGCGCCATGCACAGCGCGTAGCCGTGTACCGACAGCCAGACCTCGGCCTCCACGAGAGGCAGCTTGTCCAGTTCGATCCGTACGGCGTCGTCGAGGAGTTCGCCGCGCAACTCGCCGGTCCCGCCGAAGGGGAAGGTCTCGGCGAGGTCGCGTAAGCGTCTCCGTGCGGCTATCTGTCGCTCGGCGTTAAGCACGTTCACGACTTCTCCTTGCACCATTGCGCGATCGCCTCGCAGACCGCCGAGTCTGGATCGATGCCACGTTCCACACAGGTCTTGGCCAACTGGTCAGCCAACGCGGCTGGCATGAGGACGGGCACCTCGATCGCGATGTCCGGGATCTTGGTGTGGGCGTTTCGCACCGCGGCTCTGAGCGCCTGGCCGTACTTCTGCTTCCAGTGCTCCTGCTCGCGCTTCGGCAGCCGCTCAACGGTCTCGAGGACCTCCGCCCGGAAGCCGTGGTCCAGGGAGTCCGGCTCGGCGTTGTCAAGGATGGTCTGCAGCTTGGCGAGCTGCCGGTACGTCTGCTGCTTGCGTTCGGCATAGGTCGTCGCCACGGGAGGCTCCTTGCTTGTCGTACTTGACGCCCTGGGAGCCCGGGAAATGAGGCCGCCACCGCGGCGGGCACAGGGAATCCGCAGTGGGTAGACGCGACGTCAACGTCCGGGCTCCCAGGGAGTTTGAGGGGGGAAGGGCGCGGACCACATGCGCCACGGGGGTGGTGCAGATGCAAACGCAGGTCGCCCGCGTCCTTCCAAGGCGCGGCACCTCTCATGGCTGGCAGGCGCAACCACGAGAGCTGCCACGCGGCTCGGTGACGGCAACCGAAGGAGGCGATGCCTCCACGCCGAGGTCTCGGGCGCGGCATCGCAGTCCAAGCGACGACGGTTGCGGTCACAGGCAAAACGCTCCCGCAGGACGTTGGGACGTCGCTACTCCCAGTAGGGACGACTTGGGACGTCTTGTGTTAACGTGGCACGGACGACTACGGACGTCTTGACGGACTCGGCGACACCGAGCCCGCGAGCAGAAGGGCAGAAGCCTTGAACGAGACCCTGCGACGCGCCATCCTCGCCAAGGGCCTGACCGAAGAGGACGTCGCCACCGCACTGAAGGTCGTCCCCAAGACCGTCCGGCGATGGATCAACGGCCGAACCCCGTTCGCTCGCTTCCGGATCGCCCTGTCCAACCTGCTCGATGTCGACGAAGAGGAGCTGTGGCCCGAGCTCCGGATCGCCCGCGCGGCACGCTCCCGGCCCGATGAGGTCAAGGCCGTCTACCCGCACCGCTGGTCCGTCACGCGCGAGGCGTGGCGCAACCTGTTCGCCTCAGCGGAGCGCGAGATCGGCATCCTCGCCTACAGCGGACTCTTCCTGGCTGAAGACGCCGAGATCCTCGGCATCCTCGCCGACAAAGCACGAGCCGGCGTCAAGGTCCGCATCTGCCTCGGCGACCCCACCAGCCCCCACGTCGCCGAACGCGGAACCGAAGAAGGCATCGGCGATGCCATGGCGGCCAAGATCCGCAACGCACTCGCCCTCTACCGACCATTACTCGACGTCGACGGCGTACGACTCCGCCTCCACCGAACCGTCCTCTACAACTCCCTGTACCTGACCGACGACGAGCTACTCGTCAACCAACACGCCTACGGCATCCCCGCAGCCCACTCGCCCGCCTTCCATCTCCAGAGGACTGAAGGCGATGACATGTACGCCAGCTACCTCGAAAGCTTCAAACGCATCTGGACCAGCGCACAACCCAACAGTCATTGAAGTGGGCTATGCCTGGGATCGAATATGGCAAGTAACTAGAAGGAATCCCGCAGGTACACAGGCAGAGTAGCTCCTGTAGAATCGGGCTTCTTCGTCTCGTGGGCCGTCAGCATTGCAACCAAGTAGATGTAGGAGGCCCGAGCGACGGTCAACGACTGGATGACTGTCTCCATCATTGCATCGACAGTCACCGCTTGAATCGTCGGCGTCGTGGAGACCTCGCGAAGTCCGTGGTGCAGAAGTACAAACCTGTGCGTTCCTGCGTTGCGAACATCTTGGGCGTGGCCGTAGATGCTCCCCTGTGACATATCGAGAGCTAGTTCAGCCATCGATAGTACGGCCGTTGCTAGCTCAGTATGCTGCATCAGTGCGAATCGAAGCTGTGTTCTCGTATCGTCCTCGAACCAAAACTTGCGAAACGAGACTCTTTTCGGGTTGTCGCCGACCTTAAGATGCTCGTTGACTGCGACGGCGGTCTTGTCCAGCATATCGAGGGCTGCTCTGTGGGCGAGAACCAGCCTCGACGCCACCTCGCCGTAAACTGCGTGGTTCAAGGTGTCGGTGTAGACGCCAGGGTCCGAGTCGTCTTGCGACCAACAGTCGGTATCTTGAATAACTTGGTGGGCCTCGAAGGCGAGCCGGCGTGCAACGAGAAAGTCACCCTTCAGGATATTCAGAATGGAAAAAATGGCCGGTGAATCCTCGACATCTGCCGGAGTCGTCACCGATCGGAGTGTGAGGGTGTCCCATCGTCCGCCAGAAGTGCCTGCACCTTCCAGGGCGGCTACAAGCGCAAGGCGATGACGTACAACCCAGGCTCGGTACGGATCTGAACCTGCATGCGAGCCTGTCTCAGCTGCAGCACCTCCAAGCGTCTCCAGTGCATCGAAACGCTGGGCGGCATGCTCGCCAGCCACCGCAACCGTCCTCGCTCGATTCGCATGGGCTAGACGCACATATCGGTCGTACAACAGGCACAAATGGCCCTCGAAGTCCCAGCCAGCCGCAATTGCCCTGCTGATAAGGATCGCCGCGTTTCCTGCGGCGTTCCCGTTGGTTGGATCCGCTTCGAGTGCACGAACGTACGCATCATAGGCCTCGATCCACCTGCCCGAGTGGTCGTACGTGTTTGCCAAGTTGCAGAGCTGCATCCCTGCGGCTTCGTTGGTGCGGGCAACTCTGGCGGCAGAGTCCAGTCCATGACGTGCTTGACGGAGCCTCTCTCTATCGGCCCATCGCGCCGTAGCGCAGGCCACAATTCGATTGCCCTCGTTGCTGGCATGCCAAGCGGTTGCCCACCGAATGTCCGCGATTGCGATGCGGCTGTTTGCCAGGTTGTATGCAGCGGTCGACTCGTACGCAGTACCGCGAAGCAATTGGCTGTCGACCACTTTGGACATCCAGTCTTCAGCAACCTCGAGTACTCCGACGTCCGAGGTGCGTACCGCGGCGTTGACGAGCACACCCGAGGCGTTCATGAGCACTGCTGCCCGTTCGATGCTGACCAGCTCGAATCGATCGCCGAGTACCTCCAAGACCACCGCCGAAGTCAACGCAATAACACGCTCGGGATCTTCGTCCGTTTGCCCGTCAAGAAAGATAATCGTTTGCTGGGCGGCCCGAAGGTTCTCTTGCTTCATGTCTCGGCTCGCCTTGGCTCGTCACCGTATAAATCCACTGACATGTATGCGCTGAGGTGATCGGCCTCAAGCGCTGCCGTGTGTGCAGCCATGAACAATCGTAGAGCCTCCTTTGGTGTGCCATTTGTAAGGTCAGTCAAGTCCACCTCGGCGAGCTGGTGAGCGAGTCCCTCGTCGTCGCCGGCTTCTCTTGCTACAAGCTCGCTGAGGTGTAGTAACGAGTTAACGGCCTCAACCATGCGAGTATATGGTGACTCGACTGAACCAGGTTCTGTTCGTACGACTGTTGTCTCCAACCATCGGGCAATCTGCTCGGCGGTCTGCTGCGGCGTGGGCGCACTCGTGGACTGCGGCTGCCATGACGGGTCGCGACTGGCACGACGTACCTGTTCGTAGGAGTACTCGTTCAACTGCTGAGCCAGTTCGGCTATATCGGCGCCCGCCCGGTTTGTTTGGAGTGGCGTGCCCAGTACTTCACTCACGCTCAAATATGCGTCTGCACGAAGGGGGAGCACGGCACTGGCCCTCAAGGTCTGCAGTCCCATCGGCAGGAGGAATTGGCCGGCGGTAGGCATGGCGATGACACGTCCAGCAAGGTTGCCTGCCTCACGTTCTCCTACAGGCCAGGACTGAAGGCTTGTGACTGCAGCGAACCAGTCTGCGATGTCTAGCAAGGTAATGGTCTGTTGGTCGCGCCATGGTTCAAGCGGATCTGAGTCCGGCACAGTTACGGACATCGATGATATGCCGGCAGTTGCGAGCCTCCGCTCGACGATCTGAGCGTCATATCGGCTACTGTCGCGCGCGAGTTCGGTCAACAGCGCAGTCAGGTCAGCGCGGCCAATGACTCCTCGACCTAGCGCGCTGTCGATCTTTGGTTGACCAACGGCGGTCAGCAGCTTGGCGGAGAAGGCAGTGAGCGAGTCCAACGCTGGCGGGAGCGCATCACCGATTCCAATTAAGGTGGGAGCTCCTTGTTGGCGTCCTTCGCGGAGCTCTCCGGGTGCACCGGCGAGCCTAACTCCTGCGCCCCGCAGGGAGCCGATGTCTGTCAGCGTTCGTGCGCATTGAAGGAGTGCCCCTGTGACAGTATCCAAAGCATGCCTTGCCTGATCCTTCTCCCGGAGGCTTTCGTCGATCTGGGCCGCGGTTCGCGCCAGTGTTGCAGCGGCGGAGCCGGCGAGAACGGCGGCGGGACGTTCTGGCGGGCGGCCGGGGAGTCGTGCTACTTGGGTGGCGGCATCCTCAACGCGCCGCCTCCACTCTGACCGCTGTCGTGCGTTGTCGAAGGGGCGCAACCGTCTGGGCAGTTCCTCCAGCAGTGGGATAAGATCTTGCGCGAGCTTGGACTGTTGCCGCAGTCGGCTGGTCCAGTTCTCTGCGCCGCGGGCCTCGGCTACAGCTGCCTGGAAGGCGACGTTTCTTGCGGTCTCACTCACGCGTTTGAGGACGCCTGCACGCAGTGACTTTGTACCGGGTTCGCTGTCGAGTATGCGTAGAGGTCGACGGGTTGCTTGCCATATGGCGATGTCCACCTGGTCGATCTCAGGGCAAGCGTCGAAGAGTCGTCGCGCGACCAGGACAGCCTGTGAATTGAGGGATGTCGGCTTGTCGCCAGGCTGAGTGCGGTAGCTTGTAGGAGGTGCTTCCTCACCGAGGCGGGTGAAGGTGACTGCGCGAGCAACCAGCATCCGTTCACCGTCATACGTCGTTTGCCGGGCTTGGTTTGCCACGATGTTTGGGACGAGGTCGGCTGGCCTGAAGGTTAGCTCGACCTCGCAGCCGTAGGGATCGACTGCGACAGCGTCCTCGGCTCGGGCCATCGTTGGGCCGAAAGACTCAGCGACGGCGTTGCCATACAGCTCCGCTAAGACTGAGAGGCTGGCTGTCAGGCGAAAGCGTAGCTCGGCGTACTCGACGGGTGTGTCTCCCGGCGGCTGCGGGAGTCGTGGTACGTGGAGTCGGTATACCTCGCGCGCCTGCTCAGCCGAGATGGTGACGATTCCCTCTGCTGCCTCGCACAGACGAACGGCCGACGCAAGATTCGCACTTGCAGCGAACCTAACGAAGAGGCTCGGCAAGAGCCTCCTGGCAACGAGACGTGCGCAGGCGTCGTCGCGCGAGGGAAACCGCCGAGCTAGCGCGCGTGCCCAATCCAGAGCGTCTATGCCGAGGGTCACTCCATCGACCGCTGCGCCGTAAGTCATGAAGGCCAACGCGGAGACGTCGAGTGTCGGTGGGCATGAAGCCTCGAGGAGCGGCAGTACGGCGTGCGCGTAGGCAATCGTATCTAGCCGATCAGCTGTCTCCAGTATGCCGGCGGCGTACTCGGCCACAGAGTCACCGGCGCCAAGTGCGCGTTCAGCCAGCTGGCCGAGGGCGTGTCCGAGCGCTTCGGCCACGGGCCTGAACACGTGCTGGATCTCGGCAAGACGCTCCTGTGGAGCCGCAACGCCAATCGCACTGGCGTCAACGGTCGCTCGTGCGAGCTGGACTGCAGCGCGCCGAGCCGCGTGCGCATGTGCCGCGTCCGGAAGCGCGGTGATTGACGCACCATACGTGGCTGCCAGTGAGGGTGGGGGTGACGCGTGGAGCAGTTCGAGCAGTACCTCGGCGCGCAAGTCGTGGACGCCCTGCCAGGCGGACTCGGCTCCAACAACTAGGTGTTCGCCGACCAACCGCTTCATGGCATCGCCCACCGGCGCGGCTTCCGCGCTGAGTGCACTTGGGAGGCTGTCGGCCGGGACCGAGAATCCCAGCGTATGTGCTGCGCACACTAGGCGAAGTGCTTCGCGTTGGAGCTCTCGCCCGGGTTGACCTAGATCTTCGACCTGTGCCGCAAGAACCGTGCGGAGCCGACGTCCTGTCGTCGTCAAAGCAATGAACTCCATGAGCAGTCCATTTGCCTGCTGCAACGCTTCCTCTCGCTCCAGCACCGCGGGCATGCCGGCTGTCTGGATCGCGTCATAGATCTGCCCGGCTGATGTGTCGCTGAGGCGTGGATCGATGATGGCGGCGTCGGCGCTCGCTGCTGGGGTCAAGTTCTCCTGCCGAACTGCGGCGAGGAGGAGGACGCCTGGCAACTCCTCCAGTTGCCTGCGGGCCTCTGGCCACAACGCCATTCGGTCGCGCCCGAGGTCATCAGCGCAGACCAGCACCTGCATGTCCAAGCGTGGTTCTTGACGTCTGACGTGCCGTATCAGTAACTGGACATCGCTCGAGTCGGCAACCCGCAACACCCGGACGATGCGGGGTCCCCTCCCAAGGAGACGTGCTGCGCGCCACAGCAAAGCCGACTTCCCACTGCCACTGGGTCCGGCGATTACTGCGTGCCGCCGATCTGCAAGACCTTCAAGAATCGCGTTGGTCTCTTCTGGTCTTACAACATCCAAGCCTGCGGCAATATGCGTCGGTGCGACCGCCACGCCGTCGAAGAACGCCGCAGCGCCTACCGGGGATGGCGTGGTGTAATCGGCCGGCTCACACACTCCGTGCCGAACGGCTTCCTCAAGACTCGAAACGTCGGTGGTCTGCGATATCTGGTTAACGAGTGTGTCCAGGTCAGCCCGCGTGCGGCGATGCGCGTTGCGTAGCTCGGCCTCGCGTTGCGTTGCGGCCGCCTCGGTCAAGTCAGACAGAAGTCGCGCTCGAGCGAGACCAGCTATCACTGGGTGAAGGCCTATGTCTTCGTTGAGAAGCCTCAGAGTCTGGGCCGCAAGGTCCTGCGGCAAGATGACGAGGTGCGTCCTTGCAAGGAGTTCATCCGCCAGGTCACTTGGGTGCTCATTCTCCCCAAGACGATCCCGTAGCTTCGCTAGTAAAGCCTCCCGAACATCGGAGTCTCCAGGTCGGTTCGCAAGGACATCAGCCAGACTGTTGTCCCAGCCTGTCGTAGGCAGAGAGCTTCCGAACCTGCCGTCGGTTACTATCGCGAACCGCAATGCATCGAGCGCCGGCAGGTCGTCGCGGGCACGCGCAGGCTTGTCGCTCGCCCCGCGATAAGCAGAACCTTTAGCTAGGGCCAGCATGGCCGGTACGGCGTGCACAATGATGTCCGCCAACTCGGCGTTGGCGATCGCCCGCGCACCCCGTCCGCGTTCCTTGGACTGCACCAACATGCACGAGCCGTCATCAAGCTCGCAGTCAACGTCCTCAAAGCCCTCTGGGCGAACCGCAGCCACGTTCAGACCCGAAACCGTTCCTGCGCGGCCAGCGACAAGCAGCATGGCGCTGACCGCAACCTGGAAACTCACACCGGCAACGGTCGCCGCACCGCTACGCAACGAAGCAAACAACTCATCCAACTGGCCAGTCGAGTCGCTCGCTTGATGTGCCCGACGCTTTGATGCAGGGCGTTTCGCAGACTCTAGGCGTCCGGTGTTGCGTTTCCGATTCCTATGCGAGCCCATGACGCATTCGTCTCACAACTTCATACCTAGGCAACTCAAGTGACCACGACCGAGCCGTTGCCTGGCAGACAGCACGGATGCCCTCACTCTTCGAAGTTGCAGAAGTTCGGTACGGTCTCTCCACGCACTTTAACGTAGTAACAACCCATGACATTCGTGAACGCCTTGTCGTCTTGCCAGATCTCAAGACTCTGGACCGCCCATGCGCGATCATCCTCAGGAAAGCAGTCCCCACGGTCGCGCATAATCATCAGACCAGTCCGGAACGCGGCCATGCCATCGCTAGCTTCTTGGCGGGCATCCATCTCAGATGCCGCGTTCTGGACCGCACGCAGATGCTGCGTAGCCCGGTCAATCTGGCTCTGCGCATCCTCAACGTACTCGGCGCAGCCGCCACCAGAGCCAGCGCCCAACCTCACGTATCCGCAAGCGGAAGCCGACATCAACATCCCAAGCACAAGCATGACTGATCGCAGACGTCGCATCATTCCTCCACTCCCAGGATCTTGTCGGAGAAATGGACGAAACGGTTACGCGTGGTCTGCGAGCAGGGTCCACGAAGCGGCATCCGACGCCCCGAACGGCTGCCCGCCTGAACCATCCAGTTTGTCTAGGTATGTAGAGGTGGAGACGCGTCACCTGTGACTTCCCCTATATTGATCACTTCCGTATCCATCCATCCCGAGTCGTCACGATCTTTGCGCCAGAGGACGACCATGAAGAGTTGCTAACCGACCAGAGACGAGCGAGTCTCGCTTGCACAATCGTCCGATCCTCGACCCTCACGGGGGCTAGAGCGGATGATCGCCCAACTCTCGAGCATTGCCGAAGACTGCATCGGGCAGTCCCCGGAATCCTAGAAGGCCGCAGCTTCCGACATTGGCGTGAGCGTCCCGGCATCGGGCATTGGCATGCGAACATGTCGTTCGGCCTGTTCAGTTCGTCTGGCGTACGTCGAGAAGGTCCACATGCTGATCGTCTCGTGCTCGGAGATGACGGGCTAGCGGCTCCTCGTATGTGGTCACCACCACCTGCTTCAACGGACCCTCTCCGCGAGTGACGCGTGACAGGAGGTTTGCCACCTTTCGACGGATGTCGGGGTCAAGGTGCTCTAAGGGTTCGTCGAACCAGCAGAAGGTCGCCATCGTGGCCATCTGCGCCACGAGGAGCCGCAGGAGGATTGTCGCGCCCATACTTTCGCCGGTGCTTAGTGAGTTATACGGCAGCGTGCGCTCGTTGAGTGTTCTGGTGATGTTTCCATCGGAATGGGTAGTCAGGTCCCCGCGGTTAGGGAACAACTCCTTCCATCGGTTGTCGACCTCCACAGCGAGCGGATGGATTGTCTCGTTGAGTAGCTCTGTGAGCGTCTCCTCGGTTGTTTCGATGGCGACTCGAAGCCTTGCGTCTTGTCTGAACAGCGACTCGAGCTCGCGCATGGCCTGGTCGGCCGCGCGGGCCTGATCAAGTTCCGCTTCCGCCTGGGCATGCGCTGCGTGGGCATTCAACCGAGTGGTTAGGGCCGTCTCGGCCATGACCTCGAGTTGGGATGGCGGGAGCAGTTCGTCGTTGGCATCAGGCTCTTGTGGCGGCTGCCCAGGGCGTGGGATCTTCTGCCACTGAGCACGAGCATTCTTGACAAGTTCACGCTGGGTGAGCAAATCGTCCTCGGTGCTCCTGGCCCTAAGTATGGAGTCTCGAATGGAGGCGAGCTCCTGTTGGTTGGCATGGTGGGCCAATGCGACTGTCGTCTCGTCGAGCGGTCGTCGGCAGACTGGGCAATCATCATGTGCAGCATCTAGATGCCCTTCGTTGGCGGCCAACTCCTCGTCCTTCGCCACCTTGACGGCGATTTCTATACGGACGGTCTCAATCTGCAGGTCCAGTTCTGCCAGTCGTTCGTCGAGCAGGAGCTCCAGGTTTTGACTGGTAACGGGCAAATGTAGGTCGACGGATACCTGCGCAGCGAGCCTCTCAACTGCCTCTTCACGGGCTATACTTTCGTCTAGCCACCTTTGCATATTGGCCTTAAGGCGCTCCTGCTCTTGGGTCTCTCTTACCTGCTTCTGTGAAGCCTCATGAATCTCGGTAGCGTCCCTAAGTAGGCGTGCCTTCTGCTCTACATTGTCTTGTAACTGGACTAGCCGTTGGGCGCTTGTCGCGTTCGCATTCTTGATCTTTCTGATCCGAGCATCAGTCGCTTTTCGCATTGCCCTGAGACGCTCGACCGCATTCCTGAGCCCATCGATTCCGTAGTAGCGACCGAGATGCGCCTCGAGGCCGAGGGTTGACGGCTTGTCGAACTCTCGATCACTAACCGGCATCGTCAAGCCGACGAGAAAGCTTGGCTCAGTGCCGTAGGCAGCGAACAGTTGCTGATCGAGTTCTTCCGGGGGGACCAGTGCTCCATCAAGACGGACTATAGGCGGTGATCCGGTCCCTCGAGATGCACTTGACTTTGCCACTAATTCTCGCTCGACCACAAGAACCCGCAGATCGGGAAGCTCCAGCTCGACGGTCGCTGTAGCAAAAACTGCGCCGGCGCGAACGGGGGTCCCATCTGGTGCGATCCTCCCAAAAAGTGCCCATCGCGCAGCCTCGACCAACGACGTTTTCCCTACGCCGTTTGATGCGACCACGAATGTCGTTCCCGCTCTGAAGTCAACTGTGGCGTCTTCGTAGTTGCGCCAGTTTTTCAGCGTTAGTCGCCTAATCATCGGTCGCCTCCAGCCCGAGCTCGTTTATAGCCTCGTCTAGTTCCACCCCATTGACTACTGCGACGACGAACCTCACCGCTCGATCGTCGAAGTCCTCAGGAAGATTCCCCCATCCAGATCGCTTGGCAGTCTGATGCGCGCGCCTTCCATCTGCGGTGATCTTCTGTATAGATGCGCTAGCGTGCTTTGCTGCAACCTGTCGGAGGTCGATCCGTCCGATCCGACTGTCCGCGCGCTCAGTGACCTCCCATGCCGTCGTAAGGGTGTCAAGGTGCTTGCAAAGCGTATCGACGAGTCCGTAGCCCTCCAGGGCAGCAGTTGGGCCTGTGCTAGCGCCGCCAGGTACCCCAAAGGCGCGACGCATATGGGCCGGAGTGAAGAGCAGCGACCGCCAGTCGCCGCCAGGGATAGTGATGGCTACCGCATCGGCGTCTGTTTCGATGAGCGTCATCTGACGGCAGGCCGCGGCTATGGCCTCGCTTTCGGGAAACGTGGCGAGGCACCCACCGTGAAGCGTCGCGACGAGAACCGTCGTATCCAGATACCTGGCTTTGAAGGCAGTCTCGGCACGTGTCGTCGCATCAACTGGGTATGTGTTCGGCGAGATCTCATGGCACTCTACGCCCCACAGCCGTTCCTCAAGTTCCCGCTGGATCTCCTCTAATGAGCGATCTGCGGCGGGGCCGTGTGTCTGCTGCTCGGAGTTCGGTTTGGGATCTTGTTGCGCCTCGAGCCAGGCACCCGGTGAGAGTTCTGAGAGGAGATCGCGCAGCGCTTGCCGGTACTCGAGGCGCTGGTCGTCATTGTCCTCGATCGGCGGCCCTACTTGAACACCGCGAGGCGGGCGGCCCTCCTGAGCTGCGGTCATCACCTCGGAGACGTCGCTACCAATGTCAAGGACGCCAATTTGGTTGATGAAGGCGCCGATGTGGGCATGGGTTCGCAACGCCACCATGGCGACGGTCTTGGTGGCGAGAGGGGTCGCGTCAGCTTCGACTATGACGCTTTCTTGGTCTGCCAGTTCGACGTCGAGCACTATCGGGATTACGTCGGCTACGCCGTCGTCGAAGACCTGTCGGACCCACACGAGCAGTGCCTCGCTCCGTCCAACACGCCAAATGTCGTTCGGCTGGGGCCTCTGACCGCTTCCGCCCACCACCAAGTCAGCCATGGACTGCGGCAGCGGGATGGATGCATCCACGATGCGCTGGAGGCTGTTGCTACTCGCTGTCACAGGACCGGAGGCGCGGCGGATGCGGGACATGCGGATACGACATGCTAGGCACTCCTCGATGTGCTCGAGGATCAAAGCAGCTCCATCTGGGTCGGTCAGAGCTGCCAGCAGTTCAATGGATGAGGGATGGACGTTCGCTGTCATCGGTTGTCACCCCTTTGATTGCCCTCGTCATTCATCAGACGTTGCATCGTCCACTCCTGTCCGCTGCAGGAGCCAATCCTCACAAAGATCGCGCAGCGTGATCGCAGTGTCGTCCGAGAGATCATCGTCGCCGAGTTCGTCGTGGAGCCGATCGATAAGACGCTGGCGGATGAGCGCTGCTTGCGACTTCCCCGTGCCGATCAGTTGCCCCAGATCGCGCACGTTGCGTTCCAGAACAGTGACAATGATGCGCTCCCTGTCACTAAGGGTGTCAAAGATCTCCGCGGCGTGAAGCTTGGCGACCGTCTGGGTCGCCGGATCGCCACCGGGCACCTGAGGTTCGGATATCTCCTCACGGGTATCCAGGGCCACCGTCAAGGGTGTCCTGCGATGATCAAGTCGCGCGACGAGAGCGTGAGCGATGTCCACAGCAGTCAGGCTGCCAGCTGCGACGGTCAGCACGCTCGTCATCAGACGGACGAAGGAGGGTCGATCAGCCAATGGCGGATCACGGCGCTCACTCGTCCACTTAGGCGTGTCAACCTTCACTCCGACTGTCGCAGAGGCGAGTTGGTTCGGACCCGCCCGACTTGGCTCCTTTAGGCCTCCAGTGAGAGTCCACCGCTCGGGACGGCCGGGCATCGCTTCGAAGTCGTCTTGGCCGCGCAAAATCTCCTTCACCCTCAGGATGAGCTTGCCCAGATCGGTTCCTCTTGCCACGTCACGCAGGAAGTTCAGGACCGCGGCCTCGAGAAGCCGCTCGAACGACCGGTCATCTACGGAGCGGACAGTGATGTCGAGGAGGCGATTGGCTCCGCGCTCGTCCTTAACGAAGTCATGGGCGGCTTCGGTCACTGCAGTCTCGTCCCAGCCGGCCGAACCCTCCGGCGACGGGAACCGATGGCCAATGGCCACTAGTCGGACCGTCCTGTACAGGAGCTCGGCGCCAGCGTGTCCGAGTTTGCCGGTACTAAGCAGTTCTTCGCGCGGCGTCATGAGAACCGCTCCCGCACCTTGGACCAGTAAGGGTCCGGTAAGACGCCTAGACGCTGAACGTTCTGTGGCGTCCAAAGTTGCTGCTCAGCGGACGCAAGGCTGGAGAACACCCCGTCACGGTCGCAACCAAGCTGCATGTCCACAGGATGCGGTACGCCAGGGGCCTGCTTCGACGTTCGTGTGACGAACTGGATCGGGAAGCGTGATTCGGGTCCTGGCGGAACCATGATGACAACCACCGGGCGATCGGCCGCCGGGTCGAAGGTCGAATAGATGAACGTGGCTACGAGATACAGCTCCCCTACCTTCGGCAAGAACGGTTCGCCCGAGTCCCCCTTTCTCCGGGGGAGTTGGGCGTGGGACCGACCATTGTCGCGCGACATGTACTCGAAACCCTCCCGCATGGTCGGTCTCGGACGGCCTTACTTCCCCCAGACGTCGCACCGTTCCGTTCTGTCCGGCACGGGTTGAAACTTGTGTGCCTACCGCGTGCTCTCACTCACGGTAGTCGCTCAGGAGCCGCTCCGCTGCCGGACGACACGGACCGGTGCGACGTCAAAGACGGACGAAGCGACCTTCGGAAACAGGTCCCAGGTCGCCACCGTCAGGAGGAGCACACCATGGTTGCAGCGGACGCGAACCCCATGCGTGACCGCAAGAAGGTCCAGATCACGATCGACGGACAGCAGTTCTCAGTGGAGGACCGTCACTACACCGCAGCGGAGCTGTTGGCGCTCGCCGGACTCCCAGCGTCCGGCTACGACCTCACCCGTGTGGGCAAGCACGGCGACGTGGAGACGTTCCGTGACGAGGCGAAGGTAAACATCAAGGACGGCGATGTGTTCGTGAGCGTCAGCCAGCAGGGCACTGTTGCGTGACCATCCAAGCCGCCACCGGCGTCGAGGCGTTCCTGGCCGCACTTCTGGAGTTCGGTGCCGAGCCCGCCATCGAGTCTGCCCTGGTGACCTACACGGTGACCCCGGTGACTGGAGCGTTGGCTGGCCACGCTGTACGCACGGGAGTCAGCGTGGATGAGGTCGGACCGTGGCCAGCGGTACCGCCACACTGGATTCATCTGCCTGAGGAAGTCGTCTTCCTGGCCACCAACGTCGGTGTGTCCCCAATGAGGGGGTGGGCAGCCCATTCTCGCGATGTTCCCCGCTGGGGGACAGCGCATGTTTCGATCGCCGCGTGGCTCGCCCACGTGCGCGGGGTTCTCGGCAGTGCCACGTGACCAGCCAATCCGTAGCGATGACCAGCACCTTCGACTTGCAGGCATGCGGCCACCTACTCCGAACGGATAGTCAGGAAGATGTCTGCCTGGCGACGTACGCACCCTCTACCGGTAGCCGGCGGACCACAGCCGTGCTGACGGGTCTCGTTCTACCTCTAGAGGGCGAGCGAAGCGTTCACGGAAACGCCTCGTTCTCTGGCAACTATGTCGTCAGGGCTGCCAGCCAGGCAGCTTCCCAGGGGCTTGGCGTCGCGTTGATGCACTCTCATCCGCACGGAGAGGGCTGGCAAGGGATGAGTGACGCCGATCGCGAGACCGAACGGGCCTACGCCCGCGTGGCGGAAACGATCACCGGGTGCCCGCTCGTCGGCATGACGCTTGCGGGGGATCGGACCTGGTCGGCCAGGTCATGGGACTGCAGCCGCGGCCATGGCGATGCCGAAAGCGTCCGGGTCGTGGGCCCCACGCTGCGGGTGAGCTGGAACGACAGGCTTCGGCCCGCGCCTCTGCCCACGTCTGCACAGATTCGGACAGTGTCCGCGTGGGGCAACGCTGTGCAAGCCGACATCTCCCGGTTTCGTGTCTTGGTCGTAGGGGCCGGAACGGTAGGGCTCGATGTCGCCATCCGTTTAGTCCAGGCAGGCGTCCAGCACGTCTCGGTTATGGACTTCGACACTGTGGAGCACGTAAACCTCGACCGCCTCCTAACGGCGACCCCGATGGATGCGGCCCTATTCCGGAGTAAGGTCGACGTCGCCTTGCGGGCAGTCCGAGCGGCCGCTACGGCCGTTAGGCCCGTTCTCAGCGGTTACGACCTGAGCGTCTGCGAGCCAGATGGAGAGCGCGTTGCGCTCGATCATGACGTCATCTTCAGCTGCGTGGACCGGCCGTGGCCACGTGCTGTGCTCAACCAGCTCGCCTACAGCGACCTCATCCCCGTGATCGACGGCGGACTAGCGGTCGACCCCTTTCCCGATCGCGGCATGCGCAACGCCACCTGGCGGACACATGTCATTGCGCCGGAGCGGCCATGCCTTCAGTGCAACGGTCAGATTACCGGCGCACAGGTTGCCCGCGATCGTGCCGGTCTCCTCGATGACGAGACCTACGTCAGGTCTGCCGGTCTCAAGACGCCATCGCGAGAGAATGTCTCCCTGCTCGCCCCTTCGGTCACGGCGTCCTTGCTTGGACAGTTTGTGAGCCTCGTTGTAGCGCCCGGAGGCCAAGGTGCCCCAGGTCCGCTGCGCTTCTCGCTGGCGACCCATACGCTTGAGCATTTGCGTGTCAGCGCACATACCGCCTGCACGTACGAGCGGAACACCTGGGCGGGCGACCAACGTCCAACTCTTAGCAGTCGGCACCTGGCAGCCGAAGCCGCTCGCCAAGAGCGCGAGACGAACGCACAGCTATTGTGTGTGCGCGTAGGGCGACTTGCGCAGAATCTGATCGAAGAAGCCGCTGCCGCCGCCCAGCGTTTGTGGGCACGGCCTCCGGCTGCTCTCTGAGCTGCCATGTAATCGAAAGACATCTCATCAACGAACCGACGCGGATGCAAGTCATGTCCGGCTCTCCGCTCTGGCTGCCAGGATGCTCGAGAGGTAGGTGCGAATCTGCTGCGCGCGTGGCTGGCCTACGCGCATCTTGTTCCTGATGGCGCGGATCGACGGCATGCGGCCTTCAGCCAGCTCGTCCGCGAACATCTCGGTGGCCCGTACCTGGTAAGGATCGGCGTCGGGTACGTGTCCAGGCTCGGGTATCTCGGCGGGTAGGGCACTGGTACGGCGGATGATCAGCATGAGTAGCTCGTAGGTGCCGACGAGAGCGACGGCCGGCCAGGCGGCGACGACCGCGCCGATCGGGCCGTGGTCCAAGCCGTGGGCGGCGTTGGCGGCGAGGGTTGCGGCGATGCCGACACCGAGGAGCCAGCGGGCGAGGCGGGGGACGGGTAGCCGGCGGCGGGCGGAGTGGAGTAGGACCATGCTGCTCGCGTAGATGAGGCCGTCGACGGTGAGGGGGACGAGGCGGGCGGTCCAGCCGTCCTCGCCGTAGGAGCGGACGAGGGCGTAGGCGTGGTCGTACGACACGACCGCGGCGACCGTCGCCACGCACAGGACGGCGGCGGCTGTGGACCACTTGATTACGCGTTCGGCTGGGCTTACGGATTCCGGCATGAAGGCACCTCCACAGATCTGGAGCTCTCACAGCCGTCTCACAAACGTGGTGGACGGCTCTGGACGAGGGCGTCCGAGCTGGACACCTTTGAGCCCTGACCTGCGGAAACGGACTACGCTGGACGTGCCGGATCTGCCGTATGTGACTTTGGATCCGTCAACGAAGGTTCGAATCCTTCCCCGGGAGCCACTTCTGACCTGCGGAAACGTAGGTTCGGTCGGCGCGGCCGAGCCACGCATGCCATCAAACGTGGTGCGAACATTCGGCGCAAGCGTCACAACGACGCTTCGGGCATCGGCCAAACTCACCGGGTTCGTTCAACTCGAGCACGCCTCTGCCGAGCAACTGCCTATGGCGATGGAAGTCGCTGATCCCGTGTTCGAAGCGTCTCAAGGGTCGAGGCCCAGCTCAGGCGCGCCCAGTCCGTTCCATTCGCCGTCCGGTCACAGGGATCGGGCTATGGATTCGTGAGCGCGGGTGTCAATGCGGAAGTACATCGTCCGGAACCGGTCCTACGATGGCCCGCACGGCTACCTGGCCGTCTGAACCTAGGAGGTCGGACATGACGAGTGCACCCGGCTTTACGGCTGGCGAGCCACCAAAGTGGGACGTCGAGCGTTTCATGCACGGCGATGAGGTCGACACGGCCCTGATAACCCTCGAACGAAACCGGCGCACGTTCGCGTGGAAATGTGCCGACGTCGACGCAGCTGGCATGGCCCTGCGGTTCGGCCCGTCGTCAGTGACCTTGGGCGGTCTGCTCAAGCACCTGGCCTGGGTTGAAGAGCTCTACTTCCAACACCGGCTGGCGGGAAGGGCGCCCATGGCGCCGTTCGACGGCCTCGACCTCGAGGCCGACTGGGAGGACTGGGCATGGCGTACTGCCGCCGATGACGCCCCGCGTGCGCTGCACGCGCTGTGGACTGAGGCCGTACACCGCTCCAGGGACTCCCTGGCAGAGACGCTGTCCCACGGCGGGCTCGATCAGGCAACCCACGATGGGATGAGCGTCCGACGGCTGCTGGCCGACCTGATCGAGGAGTACGCCCGGCACACCGGCCACGCCGACCTGCTCCGCGAAGCAGTCGACGGCGCCATTGGAGAAGGGCCGCCTGGGGACTTCCCGGTCCCGTGAACGCAGGTCGGCGCGCCGCCATCGTGATGCGGCGGTGCCGAGCCCTACGGGCTCCAAGCCGAATAAGCCACGGACGCGACGCTCAGCCTGAACACCGACGGAGATGTCATGAACCCCGTTCCCACGCCGCCGTTCACCGCCCTTGTCGAGCGAGCGAGTCCGAACCGCCTGGCCGGTGAGCGCGAGATGCTGACCGGGCAGCTCGACTTTCACCGGGCAACGCTGCTGTACAAGCTGGAGGGCCTTGACGACGTGCAGCTACGCCGGCAGATGACGACGTCTGGCCTAAGCCTTTTGGGGCTGGTGAAGCATCTGGCCGCCACTGAGCAGGGCTGGTTCTTGAAGATCTACGCAGGGATTGAGGAGCCCGACCTGTTCGACCCGGGTGCCGAGTTCCGGGTCGACCCGGATGAGACCGCGGAGGGGCTGGTCAGGCTGTACATGCGCACATGCGAGCGTGCGCGCGAGGTGGTGGCCGCAGGCGAGCTGGACGACGTCGTCACCACGCCCTGGGGTGCGCCGGTCAACCTCCGTGCGATCCTGGCCCACATGATCCAGGAGACCGCACGGCACAACGGCCACGCCGACATCATCCGCGAGGCGATCGACGGCATCACCGGCCACTGAAGTGCTAACGACTGCCTGGCTGGCTACATACCGGTGTGCGCGGTGTCCGCTGAGGGATCCCCAAATGGACACCACGAGACACCCAAAGGTCCTTCGTACGTCGTCCCATCGGAAATCTATACGCCGTCTGTATGGGGACTCTACTGATCGTCAGTGTGGGAATCACGTGATCGCCGACACGGGGCTGCGCAGCGCCACGCGGAAGGCCGCCAGGACTGCTGGGTCGACATTCTGACCCGAGCAGTGCGCGTTCGAGCCTTGCTCGCCGCGCGGTCCACGGCACACCATGCGCGGGGTTCTCACCGAGACGTGGCGGGTGCGGCGGCGTCGCGTTAGCGCGCATGTACGCCCGGCCTGCCGGGTCGCCCGCCGAAGGCGTGCTGGAGGGACGGCTGCCATAGTCGGCGGTTGTACTCATCGGCCAGCAGTGGTTCGCCCTCTCGACGCATCGACCTGGGACGATTTCGCGGAGTTGGTCGAGCGCAACGGTGGCATCTTCGGTGGTTGCTGGTGTATGAGCGGCCACCCCGAAGGCTGGCAGGAGGGCCTCGACAAACGCGCCGCCAAGGAAGAACGCGTGCGCACCGGCCGCGCGCACGCCGCGCTGGTCTTCGATGTCGACGGTCGGGCACAAGCGCACCGGCATGTTCACCTTGGCACTGCTGCGCACCTCGGGCCTGGACAAGCGGGACACACTGCTAAAGATCCAACAAGCTCGAGCCTTCACCGCCGAAGGCGTAGGCGAACAACGCCTAACCTGGGCCGAGGAACTCTCCCCACTCGACCCAACGGCCGTCCGCCGCTGACCACCATGAGCCAGAACGCGCGCAATCCACACGGCAGAACCACTTCTGAGCCTGGGCCTAACCCGCGCAGGTGTAGCAGATGAGCTTGCCATCGCATTCGAGCAGGCTGACATCCCCCGGCCGGGACTCCTCCTGAACGTACGAATTGGCGCCTGCCATCAACGCTGGCGGTCTGCCGCTCATGACCTTGACGAAGGCGCACATCCGCCGGTATGCGCGCCGCCGCTCATCGCCCGGTCCCAGCTGGGACAACCTCGAGTCGACACGTGCGAGGACGACACAAGCCGTACGTACCTGCCATGGGTCCTCGACTGTCGTCAGGAAGCCAGTCAGCGCGTCCCACGCCTCGTCGCGTGGTCGGCGCGTCAGCAGGGCTTCCGCGAGCCACAAGTGCCGCCCCACGTCGGCTACGAACACCCGGGTGAGCTCGTCCAGGTCGGCGTCGCGAAGTTGTTCGGGATGAGCCGACAGGATCCTGCCTGCGCCGGACTCGGGGTCGGTCATATACAGGCGCACAAGGCGGGCGAGTTGGTCTGACTCGACGCCGTTCAGGGTGAGCAGGTCCCAGACATAGGTCGGACACCGGGGATGCCGGGACGTAGCGAGCAGCACGGCGGCCTCGCGGTAACGCACCTGCTCCGACAGGGACGCGTTGGTGAATCCTTCGTCCCAGGGTTCGCGGGCCCACAGCGGGTCCGGATCGGTCTCCGGGGCCAGCTTCACCATCAGGCGGAGCAACCTCAGAGCTTCCTTCTTCGTCATACCGATCTCCACGGCTCATTATGCGCTGCCGGCGGCTACCAGTACATGAGCAGGCGTTGATGACACTGGCCCACCTGCGCAATGGTGACACCCTCGTGCGGTTGGCGGTCGGGTTCGCGGTGTCGGTCAGTACCGTGTGGCGGTACCTGCGTGAGGCGATCGATTTGCTCGCCGCCCTCGCCCCGCATCGAGCTCGAGAACGACATGTGGTGGGCGAACCGTGAAGGTGACGGCGCGTTCTGCGCCACGGCTTTACGTGGTGACGCGCTCGTGGTGAGCAAGTACGGCGTGATGGGCAAGGATCAGATCGTTCCTGTCATCCAGGCCACCCGGAACCCATCCGTCAAGACCGACTTGTCGGAGCATCGTGTGATCGAACTTTCTGGATCGCTGAGCCTTGCTAAACCAGGCGCTGCGATGAGAGCTGTTCCGTACGGTCGAGGTATTTGCGGAATGTCATGGCGTCGCCGACCGACCTGCCCCATAGCGCGGACTGCACACTGCACGCGAACGTCCAGCCGGCGATCCGTCGCGCATCGAGATCCAGACGATCGGCAAAGAAGTCGACCTGCTCCCGCGCGTCACGCAGGTCACGCAGCGACAGGACCTGCTTCACATCAAACGCGCGATCACCCAGCACCGGATGCGGATCGATCGCCAACCATCCACGCTCCGAGAGCACCGCGTTCCCCGGCCCAAGATCGCCGTGTAGCAACACCGCGTCCGTCGAAGCTGAGGTCAGGGACGTGAACAGCTCGTCCGCCTGCGCGACGACGCCTCGATCCACGGGCCGCTCAAATCGATCGAACCAGTCCCACATCGTCTCGCGGAAGCCCTCCACCAATGTCGCGAGTGGCTCGAACTCGTCGTCTGCAGGAGGATCGACCGCGTGTAACTCGGCCAGCAGCGACGCAACGACCTCGTTCCCGGTCGCGACGTCGAGTTCATCACCGTTCGTACCGGGCACGCACCGCTCGAGCAGCAAGATCTGACTCGCCTCGTCGGAGTCGAAAAGTCGCGCCGCTCCACGACCAGCCCAGTGTCGCAGGCCCTTTGCCTCCCAGGGATTGCGATGAGCCGGACACGACACCTTCAACGCCGCGTCGCTGCCGTCGGCTCGACGTACGGGAGCAACCCACCCGACGTTGCCGCCCGGCTCGAACGGAGCGCCCACATCCAGCTGCCAGGCACTCGCCGCGTCAGCGACCAGACTCGGCAGTCGCGCCAGCCAGTCGCGTCCGACATCGCCGAATGCCTTGACGACGAAGTCCTCCAGCCGATCCGGAATTCGAAGCGCAGTCGTCATGCATCAGCCCCTTGGTTTGCCTCACTCGTACGTGAACAGACGGACTTCCCGGTAGGCGATCTTAGGGGAAGGAGTGTCTACCACCGTCCAGGCGACATGATGGGCGTCAGCGCCTTAGGTGATCTTCCGGGAGTGCAGACACGGCAGCCCATTTCGGTTGGCGATAGGGTGGCGGGGTGGGGTTGAGGGTGGGGATATGTGGAGCGGCGGTTGCCTCAGCGGTGATGCTGTGTGCAGGATCGGCGGCGTGCACAGGGCAGCAGGCCGACGTCGTCATCCACCTGCCTGAACGCATGGTGCTCGTCGATGAGAATGTTCCGATATCTGTCACCGGCCTGAAAGCCGGCGGCACGGTCGTGCTTCGTGCGAACGACAGCAGCGTGAACAAGCGCGCGTTCGCTTCCTGGGCGAGGTTTCGTGCTGATGGACAGGGCACTGTCGACGTTCGGCGTGACGCGCCACTTGCCGGCACCTACACCGGTGTCGCTGCCACCGGGCTGCTGTGGTCGATGCGCCCCAACGGGCAGCATGAATGGCTCGACATCCCTGCCTTCGCCGGACAGAGGGTCACCGTAACCGCCGATGTGGATGGGCGCCGGGTGGCGTCGGCGAGTTTCGTGCGGAGCCTGCGCGGTCCGGGCGTACGCCAGGTTTCGTTGAGGGTGCGGCAGGACGGCTTCCACGGCGAGTTCCTCATTCCCGCCGGCATCAGCTCGGGCAAGCCGGCGGTGATGGTGCTCGGTGGATCCGAGGGTGGCACGTCCGGGGAACTGATGGGGAACTTGCTGGCTTCCCATGGCTATCGGGCGCTCGCAGTGGGCTATTTCGACGAGCCGGGGCTGCCCGACGAGCTCAGCAACATCCCGCTGGAGTACTTCGCCAAGGCGCTGGGGTGGCTGGCCAAGCAGCCTGGCGTGGACCCGGAGCGGATCGTGGTGATCGGTGCATCACGGGGCAGTGAGGCCGCGCTCCTGGCTGCCGCGCACTTTCCCGAGCTTGTGCACGGTGTGGTCGGTCTTGTTCCGAGCAATGTGGTGGTGAGCGGGACCGACTATGGACCGTCCTGGACACGTGATGGAAAGCCGTTGCCCCATGACGGTTTCGGGCCGTTGGCGGTCAGTCCTGCGTACGAGATTCCGGTGGAGCGGATCGGTGGGCCGGTACTGCTGGTCTGCGGCAGGGTCGACCACATCTGGCAGTCCTGCGCGATGGCCGACGCCATCGCAGAGCGACGCCGCGCCCAGGATCCACCCGCGGACACCAGCGTGCTCGCCTACCCGAAAGCCGGCCACGGCGTCGCGTTCATGATCCCCAACCTCGCATCCTCTGATCCCCGCCTGGACGGCGACGACCCGTCGGCCAACCAGCACGCCATCACCAACGCCTGGCCCAAGCTCCTGCACTACCTCGCCCGGCAGACATAGCCACCAGCAGCAGGGTGCTTGGTCTGATGCCGGGGGACCGGCTCACGGGCCGAATATCTCGGCGAGAGCCGCGAACCGTTCGCCAACCTCGCGTCAGCCCCAGCAGATCTCCCAGTCGGCCGGAGGCACCAGCTCGGTGCCGCACCCTGTTCGTCGCGCACGATGACGATCACTCGGCAAAGGCGGCATCGCGGCGTGGATGGTTGGCGACGAGGTCGATTCCGAGACCGGCAGCATCGTCCGCGGTCTCGGCACACAGGACCGTCAGCCAACGCCGGGCTGGCAGGGCGCTATGCCCTGCCACCCGTGGGTTGGGATCCGGTGACACCGATGTCGCCGCTCGCGTCAGGTGCCAGGTGCCCGTGACGCATCCCGAGGCGCGCCATTATCCAGGCGTCGAGACGTTGCCGCCGATTCCGGTTTCGTTGCCGTCGCTGTCGTGGAAGACGTACTTCCAGACTGAGTCGTACTTCTCGATGTCAACCGGCTCCAGGCCCTGTCCGGAGATCCTCGCGGCCTCGGCGACGGGGTCGTCGACCCAGATCATGCCGACGGCTCCGCCGGCTCTGGCGGGGTCCTGGATGATGTATACGTACCGGTCCTCGGCCAGTTGCCAGACCGCCTCGATGTCGTTGGGGTAGAACGCCGGGTCGGCACCCAACAGCCGCGTGTACCACTCCAGTGCGCCGGCATAGTCGCGTACCGGGATGCCCGCGAACACTCCTACCGCCATACCTGTCTCCTTGCTCGATATCAGCCCCCATCGGTCAGGGCACTTGGAGGACAGACCGAACCTGACGGCAAAACTCATCGGTGCGCCGTCGACTCGGATGCGGCTGTGATGATCTCCCAGAGCGCTTCGGCGGCCAGCTCGGACGGCCAGTACGCCGCCGTCTGGGATGTCGCAGCGGAGGAGGTGCTCGTACGTGAGCGTGCCGAAGAACGGCTCGTCGGCGAGCGCGAAGGCTGAGGTGGCTCACACCTCCGCGTTGGGCGAAACCTCGAGGGGCGGCCGGCAGCAGTAGCCGGCGAGGGTGGTGACCAGCAAGGTCAGTGAGATGATCAGGACCTGCGACGTCGCCGTGCCCCATACGGCCAGGGCGAGGCCGGCGAGGCCGCACAGGTCCACGCTGCAGCCCACGGCGATTCGCCATGGAATGCGACGTTCGTTGGACATTCGGCACGCTCCAGATGAGGTGGGGGCTTTCTGCACCCGCCGCAGTCCTGCCTATGCCATTTCCACGACAGTTCGCTCACCAGATTTCATTCAGCGAAACCCGGCAGATTTTGAGAAAGAAAGTCGCCGTCATGCGATAGGTCGCGTTCCCTGGGGTACGCCGAGCCTTCCGAATCGAGCGAGAGGAACCCGGAATGTTTCGGCACACGAAGCGTCTGCAGTTCGAGGCCAAGCCAGAGAAGCCCGACGCGCTCTATGCGCGTAAGTTGCAGGAGTTGATCGGAGGAGCGTACGGCGAGATGACCGTCGCACTGCAGTATTTGTTCCAGGGCTGGAACTGCCGCATCGAAGGCAAGTACAAGGATCTCATCCTGGACACGGCCACAGAGGAGATGGGCCACGTCGAGATGCTCGCCACGATGGTCGCGCGTCTTCTCGAGGGTGCGCCGGCCACCATGACCGCCGAGGTGGCGGAGGACCCGGTCATTGCCGCCGTCCTTGGCGGAATGGACCCGCAGCACGCCATCGTCGCCGGAGGTGGTGCGCTCGCTGTCAACAGCCAGGGCGTGCCATGGAACGGCGCGTACATCGTGGCCAGCGGCAACCTGCTGGCCGACTTCCGCGCCAACGCGGCCGCGGAAGCCCACGGGCGACTGCAGACCGCGAGGCTCTACAACATGACCGACGACCCCGGTGTGAAGGCGATGCTGCGGTTCAACCTCGCCCGCGACACCGTCCATCAGAAGCAATGGCTGAAGGCGATCGAGGAACTCGAGTCCGACGGCCTGGAGGCACCGATCGTGCCCGACGCACTCTTCGACGAAGAGGACCAGGATCACAACCACACGATCTGGCGGCTGTCCGACGGCACCGAAGGCAAGCAGGGCGGCTGGACCAAAGGTGACGACCCGTTGGAGTACGTCCAGGACCCGGAGCCTCTCGGAGGCCCCGCCAGCGCACCCAAGCCGGACCCGAGTCTCTTCGCGACCTACTCCATGACCAAGAACCTCAAGGGAAAGGCCGCGACCGCGGCGAAGAGCGCCGCGAAGAAGGCCAGAAGCTAGAGAGCGACACAAGATCACGCGGTTGAGCGCCAGAACGTGACGCCGCGAGCCGATGGTACGTCTGGCGGGCACCTCGACCCGCCAGACGCACCGGCCGGACACCGGCTGCGGCCAGGTGTTGGATCCCGCCGGATCGGCAGCGGAGCTCAGCGTTCGGGGAAGAAGACCGCACGCAGGCAGCCCTCCTTCTTGTGTTTGAAGAGGTCGTAGCCCAGCGGTCCTTCGTCCAGGGACATGGGATGGGTCAGGAGCGGGCCGGTGTCGATCTGGCCGGCTGCCATCTGTTCCAGCAGCCTTGGGATGTAACGCTGCCCGGCCTGCTGGCCGCTGCGGACGGTCAGCGCCTTGTTCACCACCGCACCCATGGGGAACTTGTCCACGAGTCCGCCGAAAACTCCAAGCACGCTGACGGTTCCGCCCTTGGCGCAGGCTATGATCGCTTCCCGCAACGAGGGCGCGCGGTCTGTCTCCAGACGTACGGCTTGTTTGACTCGGTCGTAGGCGTACTGCAGACCGTCGCTGTGTCCTTCCATGCCTACGGCCTCGATGCAACGCCTGGGACCGCGACCGGCAGTCAGCTCACGCAGGGCGTCGACGACATCGTCGGTGTCCTGGTAGTTCAGCGGGATGGCGCCGTACTGCTGTTCGGCGATGTCCAGGCGTTCGGGGACTCTGTCGATCGCGATGACTCGTTCGGCGTTCATGAGGTACGCGGCCCGGATCGCCATCAGTCCGACGCCGCCACAACCCCATACCGCCACTGTGTCGCCGGGCTCGATGTCGGCGAGGTCCGCGCCTTGCCATCCGGTGGGGACCGCATCGGAGGCGAAGACCGCCTTCTCGTCGGGAAGTCCTTCGGGAACGCGGAATGTGCCGTAGTCGGCGTACGGGACCCTGATGTAGTCGGCGTGGCTTCCGGCGAATCCGCCGAAGGCGTGGGAGTACCCGAAGATCCCGGGCGCGGAGTGCCCGTAGGCGGCTTCGGTCAACGCAGGGTTGGGGTTTGAGTTGTCGCAGCTCGACCATTCGTCCTGGCTGCAGTGCCAGCAGCGGCCGCAGCCGAGGATCGAGCAGACCACGACACGCTCGCCCTGCTTGCGGTGACTTACTCCCGGGCCGACTTCGACGATCTCACCGATGAACTCGTGTCCGATGATGTCGCCGGCCAGCATGCCCGGTACGTACCCGCCGAGCAGATGCAGGTCGGACCCGCACACCGACGACGCGGTGACCCGAATGATCGCGTCCTGCTCGTTCAGGATCGTGGGGTCGGGTACGGACTCGACCGTCAGCCGATTGGGACCAGACCAGCACAGTGCCTTCATCTCCTACGCTCCTTGACAGCTTGCCCGGCGCGTTCGAGGAGAGCACCCACCGGCTTGCGGGCGCCATGGGGCTGTCCCTCCACGCTCAGCACCTCGCCGGTCTCCAGCAATTGCCGGGTCTCGCGCAGCTTCCTCCAACTCGGTCCTTTGCCGGACTTGGACCGAACGACTGTTCCGGCACCCTCTGCCTTGATCTCCACCTCATGCTGGTCGGAAAGACCCAGGAGGCCAGGCGCCTCACGGACGTCCTCGGCATCGCGATTGATCCAGACGATCGGTGCGAAATATCCCTGATTGCCATGCCGTGCACGCAGCAGTCTGCTCGCCACCGTAGCGGCGGCCAAGCCTGCGACCACGAAGCTGAATCGTCGTTTCATGGCTGCCATGTGACCTCACAGGAGAGGCTCAAACACAGCAACGACCTTGCGCTGAAACGCCTCCTGGGAGAGTCGGTATGGCCTTGACTGCCAGCCCGAAGCGCTGCCGGTCAAGGCCATACCAGTCGTACGTGGTCAGGTGAACCGTGATCGCTATTCCTGGTTCCCGGACGGTAGGTGGGTTCGAGCTTCCTGCCCTGTGGTCTGAGCGGCCTCCTGCGTTGTCTCGGTGATCCGTTGGCCCGCGGTACGCGCGGCAGTCTTCGCCTCTTCGGCGATGTGAGCCGCGGATTCCTTGGCAGCAGTGGCGACTGGCGCCGCCACGTCGCTTCCGATGTCGGACAGCTGGGCCGCGGCCTTCTGTTCCGCCTGGGACTCCGGAATCAGCGTGGCGGCGAGCAGCCCCGCACCGAAGGCGATCAGCCCGACCGCGAGGGGGTTCCCTTCGGTCTTTCGCCGGGCCTGCTGAGGTATGGACCGTACGGCTTCTGTGGCCTGTTCTGCCTTGTCCTGCGTGGTTTCGGCCATGCCGTGCGCTCGTTCTTGCACCTGATCCGTGGTGCCCATCACTCGTTCCTTCGTACTGCGGGCGACGTTCTTTACGCGGTCCGAGCTCCGCTTGAGCTTGCGTTTCGGGCTGGTCCGGTCGGCCAGCCGGTCGACATCTTCGGCAAGCCTTTCCCTGGTCTGGTCCGCTTCCGCCTTCAGCCTGTCGGGTTCCGAAGCCATTCAGCATCCTCCTTCAGAGATTCGGTGGTTCGTTCTGGCGTGACCGAGACCTCTCGCATCCGCCCGCGTCCTGTGACGAAGAGGATGAGTCCGGCCACCGCCCAGAGACCGGCGACGATCAGAGCTGACCAGTCGAGCCCGAGCACGTTCGCGAGTCCGAACACGGCAGCCAGCGAGAGGAGGACGACGACCATGTAGCCGGCGAATCCGGCTGCGCCCACCAGGCTCGCAGCCTTGGCGGCCTTGATCCCCTCTTCGCGGAATTCGGCCTTGGCCAGGTCGACCTCCTGACGAAAGAGCGTCTGCAGGTCTTGGGTGATGTCCGCGAGCACGCTGCCGATGCTCTCGCCGGAGTCGTCTGGCTGGCTCGCCGGGAGGCCGGGACCACCTTCGGCGTGGACACCCTGGTCAGGGAGCCGCGGTTCGGCGGGCGGCATCATGTCACCTCTCCTCCGTCGGATGTGACCAGGCGGCGGTGCCTGGCTCCGCGGCCATCGCGGCCGGCGTTTCGTACGGCGGTCGGTTCTGCGTCGAGTAGGCGTCCCGGTCGGTGCTCGACTCGCCTGGTGCGAAGTCCGAAGGACTGGAGCCTTGCTCCGGTTCCGAACTGGCCGTCGCCTTCGCAAGTCGGCCGATCATGAAGCCCGCGACTGTCGCACCAAGCAGAAACGTCCCCGGACGGCGGCGGGCGAAGGACCGCACCTCGGTCAGCAGGCCGTCGAAGCCGCGATGGTCCAGCCAGTCGGCCGCCTGCCGCCCGCCGTCCGCGACCTGCTGCACCACATCTCGTGCCACCGAACCTGACGTCGCCTCGCCTGACATCGAGCTCAGATCGTCGGCGAAGCTGCGAACACCGTGCGCCAAGCGCTTCGTTTGGCTGTCAGCCTCCCCGCGAGCCTGTCCGCCAACGTGCCGGGCGGCCTCCCGCACCTGTTCCTTACTCGTACGCGCGATGGATTGGGCTTGCTCCTTCGCAGTGCCGGCCACCTGGCGGGCCGCTTGTTTGGTATCAGTAGTTGTCGGGTCAGGCGATTGGTTGGGGAATTCGCTCACCCAAACCCCCTCCTCGTCTCAGCATGTGTGTTGGGTTCACATGCCTTACCCGACGGCGCTACGAGAAACATCTCGAACGCACCCAACAAAGCCGCAGCCGAAATGTGGCCAAGTGGCTCGGGACAGATGGGTTACTCCATCCCCAACCTCGCCTTTTCGCGGTGCCGGACCGAATTGGACGACGACTAATTCGAATGAGTTTCGGTGGAGTTCGACGACTCCGCGGGCAGCTGGATACCCGCGGTGGGAAGTACGTTCCGGCAGGTTTTGCGATGATTCGAGCGATTTCACGAGCACTAAGGGGGGCGAAATCGGACAAACGGTCTTGAGAGCCTGACGATAGGCGAAGAGGAGCCGCCGGAGAGCGGGGTCTGCTGAAGTACGTCACTCGCGCTGATCGCGCGCTGGAGACAAAAGGAGTGAACGTGAACAGACAGACCCGCTGCTCGAGACTGCTCAAGCGGATGGGGGCAGGCGTGGCTGTGGCAGCTCTCGTCGGCGTGGTGAGCACGTTGCCGGCCGCGAACGCCAGTCCGGGGGACTCCGAATCCCGGGCGGCGTCGCTCGCGGGGTGGTCGCTGCCGGTCAATGTCGGCGAGGCGACCTACCAGTACGACTACACGCCCGCGATCGACGCGGCCGGCAACGCACTCATCCCGGCGCGGTTGGGTACCGGATCGTCGACTCGCGTCGCGGTTTTCTCGCGGACTGCCGACGGCGTTGTCTCCGGGCCTACGGAGTTCGGTCCGGGGGCTTCGCCGACGGTGAGGTTGGCGGACAACGGCCAGGCGATCCTCGTCTGGGCAAGAAGCTACGAGCGGTGGTTCAGCCGGCGCTCGGCGGACGGGCAGTGGACCGCGCCTCGCCAGTTGACCGGCAGCCAGGACCGCGTCGACTTCCACTGGGGTATGGACGACGCGGGCAACGCGGTTGTCGTCTTCGGGACTCTCGGGCGGGGCACCGACCCGGCGAGAGCGAGCATGATTCGGATCGACTCCGACGGCACCGTTGAACCGGCCGTGCCCCTTGGGGGTCTGAGTAGTCTCGACGTGGCAGTCAGCCCGAACGGAAACACGCTGATCACCTGGATGGACCCGGACTCCGTCGTCCATGTCAGGACCGGCAACGCCCGGGGAGGACCTTGGACGTCCACGACGACTCGGCGTTCGCCTTGCGGGAATGTCCTCAAGCCGTTGGTCAATGACGCCGGTGACATGATGATTGGAGCCATCACCAACCCCTGCGTCTACACCATGGAGCGACAGGACGACGGTACCTGGTCGGACTGGATCCAAGGGCTCCCCTCGACCGATTTCGCGCCGACTCCGACCGGCTCCATGGCGATGAGCCCGGATGGCGACGTCATGCTCATTACCGAGACCTACAACCCGGAGTCGGGTATCCAGGTCCTGTTCTCGGCGCGCAAGCCGGCGGGTGAGGCGTGGGAAAAGCCGGTCCTCCTTGCCGATATACAGGCTTCCACCAGGTATGCGAGCGTGATCGCCGCAAGTGACGGGAGTTTCGTCGCGACCTGGAACGGGAGACCCACGTCGTACGGACAGCAGGTCGCGGTGGCGCGGCCAGGGGAGAAGTTCGGCGCTCCGATCACGCTCGGTACGACGTTCAGCGGAGCGTCGGGTGCGCTGGCGGCCGACGAGGGCCGGGTGATGGCGGTCTGGATGAGCGCGCGGGACCTGCCGCAGACCGTCCTGTCGATTCTCGACCTGAGCTGACCTGAGCTGACTTGATCTGACCTGGCACCACGCCCCCACACCTCGTACGGTCGACCGGCGGCGTTCCTCGCCCACCGAGGCAACCGCGGCAACGCCGCGAACGGCAGGTCGCCTGCAGAACGTCGAGGAGCGCCATCGAGTGCCTCGAACTGGCCAAGTGAGAGCGGAGTGAGAGCGAAATCGGAGCGGCGCGGAGAAGGATCTCCTCCTCGCCGAACCACAATGGTTCGGCCACTTCGGGAGGGTCCCACGATGGGTGTTCGTTGGTACGTTGTGCCCGCTGTCGCCGTGGCGATGGCGGCGATGGCGCTGAGTGGCTGCACCGATACCGGTGCCGTGAGCGCGCCTGAGACGAACCAGGCGGAGAAGAAGCAGGACAGTGACAGCGATGCGGAGGCGAACTCCGCGAACCAGGAGTCGGAGAAGAAGTCGGTCGCATCGTTCAAGGACGCCGTTACCTACAAGGACGGTCTGAAGGTAGAGGTCACGGGAATCGCCCACGGCAAGATCAGCGATCTCGCCAGCGGCGGTAAGCCCGGCGGCGACATGACGACGTTCACGCTTCGCATCACCAACGGTTCGAAGGCGCCCTTCGACGCGACCCTTTCCGTTCCGTCGGTGACCTACGGAGATGCGGGCGAGACCGCGGAGGGTGTCTTCGACGACAAGGCAGGTGCTGGATTCGCCGGCAAAGTCCTGCCCGGCAAGTCCATGTCGGCGCCTTGGGCTTTCGCCATTCCGAAAGCCGAGCTGGCCGATGTCACGTTGCAGCTGGAGTTGGGGGCGCTGGACAAGGAGCCTGCGATCTTCACCGGATCGGCTCAGTAGAGGCCGGGCGGGAGCGGTGCCCGGCTGCGAACACCGCTCCCGCCGGACGTACGTCCCGCCCGTGACGAACGCGGTTCCGCTCAAGGGCGATCGAGACCGGCGAGCAGCTCGGTGACCTCCGGAAACCGTGGGTTGCCCTCGTCGAGCAGGTCGAGTGCCTCCCGCCAGGAGGTACGTGCACCGGAGGAGTCGCCTGCGGCGGCGAGTATCTGGCCGCGGGTGACGAGGGCGTTGACGATGCCTGAGTCGTCCCCGAGGTCGCGGTGCACGGCCAGCCCCTGGTCGCAGTAATCGATTGCCGTTTCGTGCTTCCCGCTCCGTAGGTTCGCTTCGGCGAGGTTGGTCAGCGCGATCGCCTGCTGGAACTCGGCGTTGTCGAGTTGCCGGTAGATGGCGAGTGCCGCTTCTGTGTGCTGGATGCTCTCCGCGTGGTCGCCCATGCCGATCAGCGTGCACCCGAAGTTCAGCTCGGCGTGGCCGAGCGCTCGCAGGTCCACGGGCTGCCTGGCTGCCGCCACGGCCTGCTCGTGGTAGCCGACGGCTCGTTCGAACTGCTTGGCGTAGCCGCAGGAAAGCGCCAGTACGTTCAGGGCGTTCGAGATCGTCGCACCGTCGTCGAGCGTCTGGGCGCCGGCGACCGCGAGTTGCATGTACTCGATCGCCTTGTCGTACTGCTCCAGGCTGAAGTAGCCGCTGGCAAGGACGTGGGCCGCGTGGTAGCCCGCCAGCGGGTCTCCAGTGCGCTGGGCACAGGTGAAGCCCAGGTGGCCGACCACGAGAAAGTCGTTGAGGTGTTGACGACGCGCCAGGAAGTCACGCATCGTCCGGGCGAGCTGCCAGCTATGGGCGTCGTAGCCGCTGTCGGCTGCCGCCCGGGTGATCGCCACAAGGGCGGAGCGTTCGGCCTCGAACCACTCGAACGCCTCGGCCCGGCCGGCGAAGTCGGGCGGAGGCACCACCGGTGCGGCGATGGCCTCGGTGAGCTGGATGGATCGCCCGGCCCCGAGCGCGTTTCGCGCGTGGTTGGCGGCGTGGAGGTACCAGTCGAGCACGCGCCTGAACGCCCGTTCGCGTTGATCGGCGGGGTCGGCCGCGCGGCTCTGCTCGATCGCGTACTCACGCAAGAGGTCATGCAGCCGGTAACGCCCGGGCTGGAACTCGTCGAGCAGGTGTACGGCGTCCAGCCTGCCCAGCAACCCGCGGGTCGTGGCCGCGTCGCGGTTGAGCAGCGCTGCGGCCGACAGCAGGCTGATGTCCCGGCTGGGATGGAGGCCGAGACACCTGAACGCCTGGGCCACGCCGGGCGCGAGTGAGTCGTACGACCAGGAGAAGACCGCGCGCAGGTCACTGCCTGCTTCGTCGTCGGCGAGCGCGTCCAGCGGCCCACGCGAGGAGCGCAGGTCGTCGACCAGCTTCGACAACGCCAGACCCGGATAGCTCTCGGCGACCTCGGCGGCGATTCGCAGCGTCAAGGGCAGTCGACCGCTGAGCTCGACCAGTTCGGCGACGGCCTCCGGCTCGGACTCGACCCGTTCGGCGCCAAGGATGTCGGACAGCAGCTGGGTGGCCGCCCGCTCCGGCAACTCGTTCAGCAGCAGGCTTCGGGCACCCTCGCGGATGCTGAGGCCGCGCAGCCGGCTGCGGCTGGTGATCACCACGACGCAGCCGGACCCTGGCAGCAGCGGACGTACCTGCTCGGCATCACGGGCGTTGTCGAGCACGAGCAGCATCCGGCGCCCGGCAACCGTGGTGCGAAGCAGGGCCGTGCGTTCTGCTTCCGCCATCGGAATCTGGGTCTCCGGCACGCCGAGCGCACGAAGCAGGTAAGCCAGGGCGGTCGCGGGTTCCGCGGCGGGACCAGGGCCGTAGCCGTGCAGATCGAGATAGAGCTGGCCGTCGGCGAAGTGCTCCTGCACCTGGTGCGCCCAGTGCACTGCCAGTGCCGTCTTGCCGATGCCGCCGATGCCGTGGACCACCGCGACCGCCAGCGACCGGGGCGCCGACTCCCAGGTGGACAGGATTTCTCCCAGAGCGGTGAGCTCCGGCGAACGGCCGACGAACCTGCCGGGCGGTGGTGGCAGCTGTCTCGGCGTGGGCGGTACGTGGGGCCTCGCAGCGCGAGGGGGTGGCTGGCTCCGGGTCGTGGCGTCGGGAGCCGTCAGGATCTGGTGGTGAAGCTGCTTGAGCTCGGCCGACGGGTCGGATCCGAGCGCTTCGGCGAGCAGCTTGCGTACGGTCTCGTACGTCTCGAGGGCTTCGGCCTTCCGCCCGGCCTGGCACAAAGTGGTCAGCAGCCTTTCCCACAAGGGCTCGCGCAGCGGGAACCGGCTGGTGAGGGCGTGCAGTTCGGGGATCAGCTCTCCGGCCGACTCCGGCTGCTGGCTGAGGTCGAGGTCGATGCGCTGTTCGACCGCGGCCAGGTAGCGCTCGGTCAGGACCGGTGCGTGCTCGCGTTCGAGCACGTCCGAGCCGACGTCGCTCAGGGGGTTGCCGCGCCACAGGGCGAGGGCCTCGGTCAGCAGGTCGCGGGCCTCGGCGGTGTTGGCTTGGCCGGCCGCGCGGACCAGACTGTGGAACCGCAGGGCGTCCACCTTATCCGGATCGACGTCGAGGAGGTATCCACCGGCGCCGGTACGGATGAGGTCGGCGCCGAGCAACTGACGCAGCCGGAGAACGTTGTTGTGGATGCCACTGCGGGGGTGAAGTGGGAGCTTGTTGTCCCAGATCCGCTCTGCCAGCACGCCGATCGGGACGGTGCTGCCGGCGGACAAGGCGAGGGTGGCCAGCAGACCTCGCTGCCTGCCTGCCGGTATGTCGACCAGAGTTTCGTTCTGGAAGACCTCGAATGGTCCCAGCAGGCAGATCCGCGGGCCGGTTCCCGTGTGCCGGCCGACTGGCTGCTTTGCGGCCAGCTTGACCATCCCCTCCCTGGTCCAGGCGCTTGACAGGTAGACCACCTACATCACTCACCAGGCGCCGTACTGTACCGGGTTTTGTGGGTGTTCGCGGTTTTCGAAACAGCCGGCGTGGGAGACATTCATCGCCCCTGGGGTCGGCCCGTCGAAGAATTACCGTCGCGGCTTGTCGGATCCGCGTCGGGGCGTTCGTAGTGGGGGTAGGAGGCCGGTTGGACGAGCCGGCTGCGAGGAGGTTGAGGCCATGCTGACCTACACGATGGGCGTCTCGGTGGACGGCTTCATCGCCGATCGGAACGGTGAGTTCGGGTGGACGGTCCCTGACGACGAGCAGTTCCGTTTCCACATCGAGGCGACCCGCGAGCTCGGCGGCTATCTGCTGGGCCGCAGGCTCTACGAGACCATGCTGGTGTGGGAGACCGACCCGTCCCTGCGCGACAACGAACTCGGGGCCGAGTTCGCCGACGCCTGGTGCACGGTCCCGAAGGTCGTGTTCAGCCGGACGCTCGACAGCGTTCAGGGCAACGCCCGGCTCGCCAAGGCTTCGGTGGCCGAGGAGGTGGCAGCGGCGCTCGACGCGACCGCGAAGGACGTCGCGATCGGCGGTGCCGGCCTGGCCGCGGTGGCGGTCGAGCTCGGCCTGGTCGACGAGCTGCGCATGATCCGCCACCCGGTCGTCGTCGGTGGCGGCACGCCGTTCCTGCCGCCGGTCACCTCGGACGTCCGTCTGGAGCTGGTCGAGACCCGGACGTTCGACTCGCGCTTGATCTACGAGCGCTACGGACGCGCCCGCAACAAGTCGGACTGACGTCGATGTGCCGGCGACCGGCGGCTCAGTACCACTTCACCTCCAGCAGCACACCGTTCTGTACGTAGAACTTGCTCGCTCCAGGCGATACCGCCGCGAAACTGGTCCGGTAGTTCGGCCCCACGTCGGCGAGAGTGTCGGGGTCGATCCGCCTTGTCATGCCGTTGGTGGCGTAGATCGCGCCGTCGGCGGGGTCGTACTCCATGGTGACCGCACGCGGCTGGAAGTTCGTCACCGTCGACCAGTTGTAGTCGAACTCCTTCACCGAGCGGATCAGCGCACCATCGGCCGGCGAGATCTCGAACACCGTGCCGTACGTCATCCCGAACAGCCGGCCCTGCCCGTCGAACGTCAGGCCGTTCACGCCGTCCTCCGAAGGCAGCGGCGTCGACCTCCACAAGACCTTGCCCGACGCCGCGTCGAGGGCGAAGACCTGGCCCGGATGCTTGGAGTTGTCGATCGGGTTGCAGCAGCCGAGCGAGCCGCCGTAGATAACGCCGTCGCGGTACGTCAGCGTCGAGATGCCGTTGGCGCCGTCGACCAGACCGGAGTTCCAGGTCCGGCGTTCACCGGTCTCGGGGTTGTACAACGTGACCGCCCCGTTGGCCTGGCTGTTCTTCGGCGTCGTTCCGATCGCGACGTACGGACCCGCGCTCACCACGGTCCAGGGGCGCTCCTGGCCCTCGTCCTTGAGCTCGAACAGCTTCTTCGGGTTGGCGTCGCCGAACGGCAGCGCGGGGTCGAACTCCCACAGCTGCGCGTTCGGGTAGACCCCGAAGTACATCTTGCCGTTGTGCGCGCTCATCCCCTCGATCTGATGCTTGAAGACGTACTCCGTCCACTTGGTCGTCGCGGGGTCGTACGCCACGAGGCCGCCCTGGAAGTAGCCGCCGGCATAGATCCGCCCGTCCGGGCCTTTCGCCAGCGAACGTGGAGCAGTCGGCGTGCCGACCAGACCGTCGGCGTACTTGAACGTGCCCTGCTTGGTCGCCGGGTCGTAGCGCCACAGCTCGCCACCGCCGGTCGAGCCGTAGATCAGCTCGCGACCGGTCCGCTTGTCGACGGCCCGCGCCAGGCCCTTGCCCGCGCCGAGGCCGCCCTTGTCCGCCTGCTCGGGCCCGCCCTTGAAGCCCGTCTTCGTCGACGTCCCGGTCCGCGGGTCGAACAGCGTCAACTCTCCGTCGACGCTGAGGTACACCCGCCCCTGGCGGTCGGCCTGGGTGATCGTCTGGCCCATGTAGCCAGGGATCTCGTACTTCCACTTCAGCGTCCTGAGATCCAGCACCCAGCCGACCTGCGCGGTGGTGCCGCCGGCGAACAGCACGTACAGATAGCCGGCCTCGTCCTCCATCTGGTACGTGTACTTGTCCGTCGGCATCCCCGGCGGAGGCGGGATCTCCACCCGCTTGCCGGTCTTCGCGTCCACCTGCCAGAGCGCGGTGTTCTGCCCCAGGCCCGCATAGATCTTCGAGCCGACCGCCTCGACCGAACGGACGTAGAGGAAGGACGAGCCCCAGTCGCCGTAGTCGCGGTACTTCCGCGTGGCCGGATCCCACGAGAACAACCGGCCGCCAGGCAGTGGCGCCGGGCCGAAGCCCTCGGTCGTACCGAAGTAGAAGACGCCGCTCTCGTCGGTGTCGCCCTCCCAGGTGAAGCTCGTACGCGGCGAGGGGCGGCCGAGGTCCTCGACAGTGTTGGCCCGCCACGGCAGGCGGTACACGTGCCCGAAGCCGTACGTGCTGACGTACACCGTGCCGCGTTTGTCGATCGAGACGCCCCACGCGCCCTGCGCACCCTGGTCGGCGGGCACCTCGCCCGACGATCCGGGAACGTAGAGCGGCAGCATCCGTATGACCTTCGAGGTCAGCGTGTCGATCTCGGCGAGGTAGCCGGGCTTGCCGCTGAACGCGAGATACGTACGCACGGTGCCGTCCGGCATCCGCGCGGTCTCGCCGCCGGCAGCGGTCGTGGAGTACAGCGGGATCGTCCCCCGGTTCCACCACTGCGGCGTCGTCGGGGTGATCGCCGCCGGGTACGTCGCGCCCATGCCGGCGAGCCCGGCGACCAGGGCCGCGCCCGCGATCAGCATCCTGCGCCACAGCTGCGTCCGCCTGCTCATGCCCCACCTCACGCGGTTCGTGAACGTCGGCGGTCCAGTTCCGGGCCCCGCCGCCAATTGTGGTCATGACCGTAAACCCTGGCGATCGCGCCGTCAACGGTTGGTCGCCCGGTGACGCCGTGCGAGCCGCCTGGCGTGAGCCGCGCTCAGGCGTTGTTCTTCGCCTCGATCGCGTCGAGGTCGCGGATCGCGAAGCGGAGGTGTTCCCACTCCTCTTCGAGGATGACGTGGATGCAGGAGCGGGTCGTCTCCTGATGCTCGGGGTCGTGCGGGTTCTTGCGGGGCTCGGCCAACTCGTCCGCGGTGACGGAGGCGAGGAAGTCGCGGATCATCGCGACGTGACCGGCCCGGGCGTCGAGGACTTCGGCGTACGTGGGCTGGGTCGTCGCGAAGACGGACGTGTCCCAGCCCCTCTCTTCCATACTGCCGTCGGTCAGGCCGAGCGGATGGAAGGGCTGCTCGAGCTCCAGGACGCCGCGGCGGAACCACATGTCCGTGGCGAGGATCAGATGGCGCAGGGTCTGGGCGAACGACCACTCGCCGTCCACCGAGATGTCGACCGTGCCCGGCGGCATCGCGGCGGCGCGTTCCAACGTTGCCGCCCAGGTGGTCTGGAGGACGGCCCAGGCGGCGCGCAGGCCGTCCGGATCGGCGGCGCGACGCTGGGCGCGGCCGGGGAAGCGGCGGTCGAGCTCGGCTTCGACGTACGGGACGACGTCGACGCCGTTGACGTACAAGGTGCCGTCGGGCAGCCATGGCGCGTCGATGTCGGCGCCGCTCACGTCGACGCCGCGCATGACGATGCCGGACAGGTAGGACTGGGCGAAGCGGGCGTCGCGCAGGTTGACGTTGACGAACCTCGCGCCCTGCAGGTCGTCGGACCGGCCGAACGTAGCCATGGCAGCTCCTCTGCGGTCGTCGTGGTGGGGCACCAGGCTAGGCCGTGTTTCATAAATATCGCCTGACGCGCGACGCCTGGCATCCACGCTGCCGGCCCCGCGGCGCCTCGCGAGTATGCCGGACACGGTGCTCATTGACATCCCGCGGAACCGGCAGCGCGGCGCCATGCGCCGCGCGCTTGACCGGCCCTATTTCTGAAACACGACCTAGAGCGCTCGGCGCCCTGGCGGGGCCGCTTCGTCGGCGAGGCCGACCGGCCTGGCCCGCAGCTCCGGATGCCGTACGAACGCGTCGACCAGGCCGGCCGGGCCGCCGACGCAGGTCCAGTCGTCGTCCCACAACGTCGAGACGAGCCATGTGCGGTCGGCGGGGAACAGCAGGTTGGGCAGGGCACCCTGCCAGAACGACGCGTCCCCGGTCCGGCGCCAAGTGGAGGCCTGCGCGGGACCGGCTTCGACCAGGACGTACGGCCAGCCCGCGTACAGCATCACCTTGGGCGCGTCCGGGAAGACGATGTCGTCGGCGCCGGTGTCGAGGTAGCCGAGCCACCACGGTTGCGCGGGCGTCGTATGCGAGCTCAGCAGCTCGACGATGGCGCGGTCGTGGCCGGCCTGGCCTTCGCCGCCGTACGGAAGGTCGATCGTGGCGTAGGCCTCGAAGACCGGCGGGATGGCCGCGCTGATCGTCTGTCCCGCCGGCGTGGCGCCGGCGATCCAGGCCACCTCCGCGCTCCCGCCGATCCGCCAGCTCCGCCCGTCCTTGTCCCTCGTCACCATGCCGTCAGGCTAACCGGGAAAGCCGGTCGCGAGTCCTACGCTGATCTCGTCGGGCCGGACCTTTGGAGGGGACCATGGAGAAGATCGACTACGACACCCGCCTGCACGCCGTCTACGCGGCCGGGCGGCAGCTGTCGCCCGACGCGCTGCGGACCTGGATGGAGGCGCTCGCCCGGCATCTCCCGGCGGCCCGGCCACTGGCCTGGCTCGACCTGGGCTCGGGCACCGGCCGCCTGACTCCCGCACTGGCGAACGCTTTCGGCGGCCCCGTCCACGGTGTCGAGCCGTCGGACAAGATGCGGGCACAGGCCATCGCCGAGGCCGGGCATCCCGCTGTCGCCTACGCGGCCGGTTCCGCAGAGCACATCCCGCTGCCGGACGCGTCGTGTGACGCCGCCCTGCTCTTCTTCGTCTGGCACCACGTAGCCGACCACGAGGCCGCCGCGCGGGAGCTCCGCCGGGTCGTCAAGCCGGGCGGCAGGCTCTTCGTGGTGGTGAACTTCTCCGACCGGATGCCTGACGTCTGGTGGTTCCGCGTCGTACCCGAGTGGAGAGAAGCCGGCCGGGCACAGTTTCGTTCCGAGGCCGACGTGACGGCCGACTTCACCAGCGCCGGCTGGACGTTCGCCGGCCACGCCGAAGTCACCTGGCCCCGCTCCGCCAGCCTCGCCGACGACTACGAGCGGCTGCGGCTGCGTGCCGTCTCCGTCTTCGAGCACCTCAGCCAGGAGGTCGTCGAGGCAGGCTTCGCCAGAATCGAGGCGGCACTGCCGTCGCTCGACGACGGTCCCCAGTACGAGACCAGCTGGCTGCTCGTCTTCGAACGCGAGGAAGCCGCCGACTCCGCGCTGTCGTCGACGTCGACGTGACAATCGTCGACAAGCCGTCTACCTGCGCGACGGGCCGCAAGCAGGAGGCTTCTGAACGGCTCGACCCGGGCGCGATCGCTGCCTGGTCGCGTTCTTCTGAGGCGAGGCGGGGCGGAATCGTCCGGTACGCGCATAAAGTGCTCGCGCATGACCGGAACCTTGAAAGGGCTCGGCGGCCCCGGGGTCGGCCTGATGCTGGTGCTCGCGGTCGGGTTGAGCGGCTGTGGCGTCGAGCCTGGCTCTGGTGCCTGCACCGAGACGAGGATCAGCGCGGCGGACGTCACGCTCGCCGACCCGGTGCGGCCGCTCACGCTCACCGCGAGACTCACCGATCGCGAGGGCAGGCCGGTCGGCGGGGCTGAGCTGGCGTTCTTCGTACGCCTCAGGAAGGCAGACGGCACCGGCCCGGCGACCGGCGTGCGGATCGGTGAGACCGACACCAGCACAAGCGGCAACGCGACGTTCGTACGTGACGACGGCGTCGACGGCCTGGGGTTCTCCGATGAGCGGGCGGTCGGCTACAGCGTGGAGTACAACCCGATCGTGAAGATCCATGACGTGCAGTACTGCAGGTCTCGGACGTCGGCAGCTCTGACCGTCAGGTGACGGGCGCCGCCTGTGGGGGCGGATAACAGCGGCATTACGCTGAAGCAGTCCGCTGGCCGTCGACTTTCGTCGAGGAGAGTTACACCGGTGCCCAGCTTCGTTCCCGCCGCTGTCATCGTGCTCGCCGCAGGTGAAGGCAAGCGCATGAAGTCCCGCAAGCCGAAGATGTTGCACGAGATCGGCGGGCGCAGCCTCGTCGGTCATGTGGTGCGTGCTGTGCGTGCCCTGCAGCCGGAGCATCTCGCGGTGGTCGTCGGGAACGGGCGGGAGCAGGTCACCGCTCACCTCGCCGAGATCGATCCCGGGGCGCGGGCCGTCGTGCAGGAGGAGCAGCTCGGCACCGGACACGCCACGCGCACCGCGCTGGAGGCCCTACCGGCGCTCGACGGGACGGTCGTCGTCGCCACCGGCGATACGCCGTTGCTCATGACCGAGACGCTCCGGACGCTGGTCGAGACTCACGTCCAGGGCCAAGCAGCCGCGACCGTGCTGACGGCCATCGTGCCTGATCCCACGGGGTACGGCAGGATCCTGCGCGGCGAGAACGGCCAGGTCACCGGCATCGTCGAGCACAAGGACGCGACCAACGAGCAGCGCGAGGTCGCCGAGATCAACTCCGGCATCTTCGCGTTCGACGCGAACGCGCTCGGCGACGCGCTGCTGCGCGTCAAGGCGGACAACAGCCAGGGCGAGGAGTACCTCACCGACGTGCTCGGCATCCTCCGCGAGGACGGCAAGACCGTGCTCGCCGTGGCCACCGGCGATCACACCGAGATCCTCGGCGTCAACGACCGCTCCCAGCTCGCCGACGCCGGCCGCCGCCTGAACGACCGGATCCTGCAGTCCTGGATGCTCGCAGGCGTCACCGTCACCGACCCGGCCACCACCTGGATCGACGACACTGTGACGCTCGCGCCGGATGTCACGCTGCACCCCAACACGATCCTGCGTGGCGGCACCACGGTCGAAGCGGGCGCCGAGATCGGCCCGGACACCTCGCTGACCGGTTGCCGGGTTGGCGCGGACGCTCGGATCATCCGATGCCACGGCGACGGCGCCGAGGTCGGCCCGCGGACCAACGTCGGCCCGTACGCCTACCTCCGGCCCGGCACCAAGCTCGCCGAGGGCGGCAAGATCGGCACGTTCGTGGAGACCAAGAACGCCGAGATCGGCGCTGGTACGAAGGTGCCGCACCTGTCGTACGTCGGCGACGCGACGATCGGCGAGGGCACCAACATCGGCGCCGGCACGATCTTCGCCAACTACGACGGGGTGGAGAAGAACCACACCGACGTCGGGTCGCACGTGTTCGTCGGCAGCGACTCCGTGCTGGTCGCGCCGCGTTCGATCGCCGACGGCGTGTACGTCGCCGCCGGGTCGACCGTGGTGAAGGACATCGAGCCCGGAGAGCTCGGCGTCGCGCGCGGGCAGCAGCGCAACATCGCCGGCTGGGTGGAGCGTAAGCGGAACGGCACCAAGACGCACGAAGCCGCTCAGCGCGCCCTCGCCGAGCGGGAAGCCGGGGATCGGCCGGAATAGGCCGGTTACGTGCAGCACGTCCATCGGGGGTCTCAGGGGGGTCGTCCCCTTGGAATTGAAGAGCAGGTGAACGGCTAGCGTAGAAGGGTCGTCAGCACCATTCGCGGGGTTAGGAGTCCAGCACGTGAGCGGACAGAAGATCACAACGCAGAAGACCCTGATGGTTTTCTCGGGCCGTGCGCACCCTGAGCTCGCCGACGAGGTGGCCCGGTTGCTCGAGGTCGAACTCGTTCCGACCACTGCCTACAACTTCGCCAACGGGGAGATCTACGTCCGGTACGAGGAGTCCGTACGCGGCTGCGACGCGTTCGTGATCCAGAGCCATCCCGCGCCGATCAACCAGTGGATCATGGAACAGCTCATCATGATCGACGCGTTGAAGCGGGCCTCGGCCAAGCGGATCACGGTGGTGACGCCGTTCTTCGGCTACGCACGGCAGGACAAGAAGCACCGTGGGCGCGAGCCGATCTCGGCGCGGCTGATGGCCGACCTGTTCCGTACGGCCGGCGCCGACCGGCTGATGGCGGTCGACCTGCACACGGCGCAGACCCAGGGGTTCTTCGACGGACCGGTCGACCACCTGTTTGCCTTACCGGTGCTCGCGGAGCACATCGAGTCGCGCGTCGACCCTTCGCGGGTGACGGTGGTCGCGCCTGACTCGGGCCGGGTACGCGTGGCCGAGCGCTGGACCGACCGGCTGGGCGGCACGCCGCTGGCGTTCATCCACAAGACGCGCGACATCAACCAGCCCAACGAGGTCGCGGTCAACAAGGTCGTCGGCGACGTCGAGGGTCGTACGGCACTCGTGGTCGACGACATGATCGACACCGGCGGCACGGTCGTGAAGGCCGCGGAGGCGCTGCTCGCGGCTGGCGCGGCCGAGGTGATCGTGACGGCGACGCACGGCGTGCTGTCCGACCCGGCGGTCGACCGGCTGAAGAACTCCGGCATCCGTGAGGTCGTCCTCACCAACACGCTGCCGATTCCGGAAGACAAGCGGTTCGACAACCTCACGGTGCTGTCGATCGCACCGTTGATCGCGCGGGCGATCCGCGAGGTCTTCGAGGACGGCTCGGTGACCTCTCTCTTCGGCGGCGCCAGCTAGCTCGACCGGCAACGACCACGGTTGGCCGGTCATTGAGGTTTTGCCAGGCAGATCTGCCACGGGTAGGTCGCAATGACCGAGCAATCGTGGTCATCGTGGGTGGGCGGCCAGCCGGCGGTGTCCAAGTGCGGCATCGACCCTTCGACATCCTTACCTTTCCTACGTATGGTGTTTAACCGACCGGGACAGTAGGACAGCTAGGGAGAGTCGACTTGGACATCTCGTGGCCGTTGGTGCTGGCCGGTGCCCTCGTCGGCCTGGTCGTCGGCATGACGGGGATGGGCGGCGGCGCGCTGATGACGCCGATCATGGTGCTGATCTTCGGCATCAATCCGACGGCGGCGATCGGCAGCGACCTCGCGACGTCGCTGTTCATGAAGCCGTTCGGCGCGGCCGTACACCATCGGGCCGGCACCGTGCGCTGGGATATCGTGCGCTGGCTGCTGCCGACCGCGATCCCGGCCGCGTTCGCCGGCGCGTTCCTGCTCCAGTTGCTCGGCGACGGCCAGGAGTTGCAGGACCGCGCGAAGCTGCTGATCGGTGCCGCGTTGTTGCTGATGGTCTGCGGTGTCCTGATCCGCATGCTGCTCGACCGGCGCCGGAACCCCGGAGCGGCTCAGGCCGGTGCCGGTGCCAGTGCCGGTGCCGGTGACAATGACGAGCCGGTACGCGCGCGCCCGCTCGCGATCGCGCTGATCGGCCTGGCGGGTGGGCTGCTCGTCGGGCTCACGTCGGTGGGCTCGGGCTCGCTGATCATCGTCCTGCTGATGCTGACCCATCCGCGGTTGCGTGCCAACCACCTGGTCGCCACCGATCTGGTGCAGGCGATTCCGCTGGTCGCAGCCGCCACCGCTGGTCATCTGATCTTCGGCGACGCCAACCTCGGCCTGGCAGCCGTCCTGCTGATCGGCGCGATCCCCGGTGTCGTCATCGGTGCGCTGGTCTCGGTCCGCGCTCCGAGTGGTGCGCTGCGCTGGATCCTCGCGGTCGTCCTGCTCGGTTCGGGCCTGTCGCTGCTCCACGTTCCGTCGGCGATCCTGCTCACCGCATGCGCCGCGCTGGCGGCCACCGCCGCGGGCACCGCTCTGATGAGTGCACGCAGGACGAAGCGGGCAGAAACCACGGAAGTTCCCCAGCCGGCGGCCTCCGTCCGTTAGCCGGTGTGAACGCCGACCCCGGCGTTCACCGGCGCGTAACCGGGCGGGTATTCTTGCGCAGTTGCCTCGGCGAGGGACACCCCTGCCCGTGTCCGTGATCGACGCGGCGGCTTTGCCGCCCGCCTGTCGTCGCCGTGGCCGCAAACCGCCGCCCATCTTTTCTTGTTGCTACTTAGGAGTTAGTTCCCGTGTCCGAGGTCAAGATCAAGGCCGAGTCCCGTACCGAGTTCGGCAAGGGCGCGGCACGTCGGATCAGACGGTCGGGCCTGGTGCCTGCGGTGCTGTACGGCCACGGCACCCCTCCCGTTCACATCACGCTGCCCGGCCACGAGCTGATGCTGGCCCTGAAGACGTCCAACGTCCTGCTCGACGTCGACTTGGGCGACACGAGCGAGCTGGCGTTGCCCAAGCAGGTGCAGCGTGACCCGCTGAAAGGCTTCCTGGAGCATGTCGACCTGCTGATCGTCAAGCGTGGCGAGAAGGTCGTCGTTGAGGTGCAGATCGTGACGACTGGCGAGCCGGTTCCGGGCAGCCTGGTCCAGGTCGAGCACAACACCTTGTCGGTCGAGGCGGAAGCCACCCACATTCCGACCGAGTTCGAGGTTTCGATCGAGGGCGCCGAGATCGGCTCCCAGATCCACGCCGGCGACATCTCGCTCCCCAGCGGTGTCACCCTCCACTCCGTGCCCGAGACGCTGATCGTGAACATCACGGCGGCGCCGACGGCCGAGCAGATGGAAGGCGCTGCCGAGGAAGAGACGGAAGCGGCCGGCGAAGGCGAAGGCGCCGAAGAGGCCACCGAGTCCGACTCCGAGTCGGAGTAAACCGGACTCGAGGTCTCGACAGGGCCCGCAGAGTAGGTACGTGTGTCCGACGACGGTGGCGTGTGGCTTGTCGTGGGCCTGGGGAATCCCGGGCCCACCTATGCCGCGCACCGGCACAACGTCGGGCACATGGTGCTCGACGAGCTGGGCGGCCGGCTGCGAGCAACACAGCAGGGTCCGAGGTCGTCCCCGGCGAAGATCTGGCGGTCACACCCCAGAGGTCGCGCCGAGGTCGTGGAAGACAGGGTCGGCGCGCTGCCCGGCACCCGTGTCGTGCTGGCCAAGCCGCGCTCGTACATGAACGAGTCGGGCGGTCCGGTCGCCAGCCTCGCGACGTTCTACAAGCTCCCGCCGAAGCGGATCGTCGTCGTCCACGACGAGCTGGACATTCCGTACGGCGAGGTCCGGCTGAAATTCGGCGGCGGCGACAACGGGCACAACGGCCTGCGGTCGATCCGCCGTTCGATCGCGACGGGCGACTTCCATCGCGTACGGTTCGGCATCGGCCGGCCGCCTGGCCGGCAGGATCCGGCCGACTTCGTGCTGTCGCCGTTCTCCGCGGCCGAGCGGAAAGAGCTGCCGTTCTTCCTCGACCGGGCGGTCGACGCTCTGGAGCTGCTGGTCACCGAAGGTCTCGAGCGCGCGCAGAACGCGTTCCACGGAGCGCCCTGACCAGGCTGTTCGCCGCAGCGTCCGGTTTGTCCGGGTCGGGACTTCTGCCGGACGAGATGGGCCAAAGGTCACGGTTTGGTCAACCTATGCAACCCGCCCTTAACGTTGGGGGTCCTCCATTGCGGGCGCGGGCCTCGCACGCGGGGGGTGTGCGGAGCCCGCGCCCACCCCTTTTCCGGCCGGCTAGCGGCCGGTCGTCCGGACGCAGGCGAACAGGTGGCGGCCGTAGTTGCCGGCATAGCGTCCGACGTCATCGGCGTCCGGGCCGAGATCGACCACATCGTCGAACGTCGAGTTCTCCAGCAGGAACGACGTGATGCGGTCGGCGTTCCAGCCGGCCAGGGAGCGTTCGAACCACCGCTCGTGCTCCTGCCCGGTGTCGAGGAACAGCACCGAGCCGGTGACGGAATCCAGCAGCTGCACGAGCTCCTCCGCCGACGTGCTGCCGCGGCCGAGGACGAAGTGGTGCAGCAGGCTGAAGCACGAGACCACGTCCCAGCGCTTGTCGGCGGAGCGCATGAAGTCCACCGCGTCGCCGATCCAGATGCGTGAGGGGTCGAGACCGTAGAACGCGTCGCCAACCGCAGGGGCGAGCGGGTCGCGCTCGACGCCGTACGCGTCGTACCCGCGGGCGCCGAGCTCCGCGACGAACCAGCCGTAGAAGCTGGCGACGTCCAGGTAGGTCGGCACGGATCCGAGGTTGCGCTTGGCCAGGAACGCCGTCATCTTGTCGAGCCTGTCGGTGCACTGGCGTACGGTCGACCACGACTGCTTCAGCTCGGGCGCGTCGATCGGCTGGTAGAGCTCCTTGGCGCCGCCCAGCCAGCTCATCTTGCGCAGGTGGTCCTGCAACGGCGTGGTCACCGGCGAGCGCTTCACGCTGACCTGGACCGCCGCCTCGCCGCGGGCCGCCGCCAGCGCGAGCCGGTGGTGGCCGTCGAGGACCTGGAAGCAGTCGGAGTCGCGTACGGGCGCGACCAGGATCGGGTCGTCCGGTCCGCTCTGCCCGGCCCGAGCAGGCGTTTCCCCAGCCGGGGCTGAGCCGTTGGCCTCCGAACGTTCCAGGAACGCGCGCGCCACCTCCACCATGCCGGCCTCGTCGGTCGCCCAGAAGTAGCGGCCGGTCAGCGCCAGGCAGCGCCGCGCGTGCTCACCGTACGGCGACGCGAGGATCTCGGCGTTCGACGGCGGTGTGCCGGACTCCGACGCCAGCCGCAGCAGCGCCACGTGCGGTCCCTCGGAGATGGGCGTCGAGCCCCAGAGCAGGTCGCCGGTCTCCTCGGCGTACCGCTGGACGGTCACGCCGTCCTGCTGGCCGAGCAGCAGCCGGTCGACCGGCACCTCGGCCAGTCCCGGCTTGCGCAGCACGACCTTGGAGATGCCGACCCGAAGCCTTCGTGGAACCACTTTCCTGAACGCCTGCAGCTGCAACGCCTTCCGCCCCTTCCACAACACACCGGCATACGCCAGGCACACAACCGGCAGCGTGATCACCGCTGCCACGATCGACGGGCCGAACCAGCTCACGACCGCGAACGGCACCACACCAAAGCACATCCCGGCCGCGAGCGCCACCCAGGCCACGCCCCGGCCGAACGCCAGCAGGCCGTACGCCCGCCAGACCTGCAGGACCGGCAGGGCGTTCCGCACCAGCAGCGCGCCCGCCCACGCGATCGCCGCGCCCGTGATGCCGAGCACGGGGATCAGCACGACCGCGAGCACGACATCGGCGACCAGCGCGAGCGCGTTGTTGGCCAGACTCTGCCGGCTGCGACCGGCCATCAGCAACGCGACGTCGGCCGGCCCGCACGCCGTCGCGACCAGCATGGTCAGCGCGAGGATGACCAGGGTGGCATGGCCCTCGTCGTATCCGTCGCCGAAGACCTGCAGCAGCAACGTCGTGAACGTCGCGCACACGAGGTAGACCGGCCAGGCCAGCGCCATCAGCCACGCCGTCGAGGTCTGGAACACCTGCCGGGCGCCGGCCAGGTCGCCGCGCGCGAACAGCCCTGCCAGTTGCGGCTGCAGCACCTGCTGGATCGCCTGGGTGCCGAGCTGCCCGACGGTCAGGAAGCGGGTCGCGGCGGTGTAGATCGCCGCGTGCGTGGGGGAGAGCAGCGCCGCGACCAGCACGATGTCGGCCCGTTGCAGCGCGACCTGGCAGATCCGTCCCAGCGCGCGTGGGGCCGTGAACGACCAGAACTCCTTGTTCAGCTCGCGATCCTGCGGGCCGGTGTCGCGCGGCGCGATCCGCCGGTAGGCGGCCAGCACCAGACCGAAACCCAGGAAGTACGGCAGGGCCCACGCCGCGGCGAGCCAGACCGGTCCGAGCCCGAGCGCCCAGGTCCCTGCCACGCAAAGGATCTGCAGGGGCAGCCGGCCGAGCTTCTCGACGATGACGTTGGCGCGCATCGTGCCGTAGGCCCGGGTCGCCGACAGGAACGTGTCGTACGCCGTCGCCACCGGCAGCGTCACCGCGACCACGCGCAGCATCCACGTCATCTGGTCGTGCTGAGCCGCGTCGGCGCCCAGCAGGCCCGCCAGCCCGGGGGCGAAAACCCAACCGGCCAAGGCGAGTACGACGCTGAGCGCGAGCACGGGACGCCACGCGACCCACAGCGTCGCCTTCGCACGTTCGGGCCGGCCGGTGGCGAGCGCGCGCTGGATGAGCTGGGCGAGCCCGGCGTCGACGCCGAGGCCGCAGACCGCGGAGACGATCAGGAAGAACGACGTGACCGTGAACAGCAGGCCGGCGATCACCTGCGGGAAGCCGTTGGTGACGACGATGACCAGCGCGATGCCGGCGAGCCCGCCCACGAACGTACCCGCGAGGTTGACGGCGCCGCCTCGGGCCAGTTTCGTCAGCGGGGCTCGGTCCGGGGCTGGGGTCGGAGTGGGGGCAGGCGCGCTCACCGGAAGTTGTTGCCCTGGTCGGAGCCGGTCCATGGAGCAGCGGTGCCCGTGCGCCGCGCCTGGCGGCGCGGCGTGGGTGCCGTCGGACGGCCGGATTCGGACGGAGTCCCCGGCCGGCCGTTGCGCCGCGGGACGTCGCCGAGCGCGGCATCGGCGGCCCGGTCGTAACGCTCGCGGATCGCGCTCACGTCGTCGGAGTCGCGGGCCGAGTCGCGGCCGGCGCCCGCCCGTCGCCGCGGACCTCCGCCGGCGCTGACCAGCACTGCGCCGATGCAGGCGGCGTCGACCCGGTCGAGCACGTCGAGGCACTCGATGAAGTCGTTGAGCCGGGTCTGGTGCCGCGCGACGACCAGCAGGACCGCGCCGGTGAGCGACGCGAGCGCCTGGCCGTCAGCGCTGTGGGCGTGCGCGCCGGCGATGATGACGTAGTCGTTCCACTCGCTCAGCTGGGCCAGAGTGTGGCGCATGCGCGGCGAGAGCAGGCGGTCCATGGTCTGCCCGTCGGGTGCGCCAGGGGCGAGGATGCTGAGCCGTTCCTCCGGCTGGAACACCAGCGACTGCAGGTCGGCCTGCTCGGTGAGGAGCTCGGTGAGCCCGGGCATGCGCACGCGGTCGGAGAGCAGCCTGGTCGGCTCGCCCACGGTATCGACGAGAGCGACGGTGAACCCGGACCGGGCCAGCCCGACAGCCAGCGCGGCCGCTTCGGGCGAGGCGTCGGCGTCGGGATCGGCGCTCGCGACCGTGAGGCCGACCGGCGGCGAGTCGAGAGAGGTGACGATGGCCGTACGGATCTCGCGGTAGATCTCGGAGAGGTCGGGTGCGCGGCCGCCACCGCCGTGCCCGCCGAAGCGGTTGCCGACCGAGCCGAGCACCTGGACGCCCAGCCGTTCGACCTCGGGCGACTCGTGGATCCTGGTGTCGAGGCGGGTGCGGGCGACGGCGAACGCGAAGCCGACGAACAGCGCGACGAACGCGCCCGCGCCACCGAACAGCAGGAGGTTGAGGATGCCGGCGCCCGGCGGCGTCGAGGCCGGCGTGATGACCTGGCCGGGGGTGAGGTCGGTCGCGGAGATCGTCGACTGCTGGCTCTCCAGCGCGGCCAGCTGGGCGTTGAGGTTGTTGATGCGTTCCTCGAGGTAGGCCTTGCGCGACTCGGTGACGTCGTCGGACTGCAACTCGGAGCTCGCCTGGGTGATCTGCGCGCGGGTGCCGTCCTGCTGGCGGCTGATCCGCTGCAACTGCTTCTTGACCGAGGAGTCGGCACGCTGCTGGCGGTAGGCGAGGTAGGCGTCGGAGAACGCCTGCGCGACGTCGCGGGCCTCGGTGCGACTGGTCGAGGTGCCGGAGATCTCCAGGACCTGGGTGTTGCTGGGCACCTCGACGTCGACCTGGGCCAGCAACGCACCGGCTTCCTGGTTGCCGGGGATCTGGCCGCCCGCGAGCTTGGCCACCGGGTCGGTGCGTACGAGCGTGGCCTCGGTCTCGAGGTTGACCAGCTGGTCGCCCTTGCTGTCGGGCTCGTACGGGTTGCCCTGCAGCGGCTCGATCAGGATCGCGGCGGTGGAGACGTATTCCTGGCCCTGCTTGATCGAGAACGCCAGGCCGGCACCGGCACCGAGCACTCCGAAGACGAGGATCAGGACCACGTTCCTGCGCAGTGCGTTGACCCAGAATGACGCGGGAACTGACGTCCCCTCGGCGTCGCGCATGTCCTCCCCTTCGTCTGCTGGTGCTTCCCGTGACTTTATCCCGAGGCGCAGTCGGTACAGTTCGGTTGTTACCCGGGCCAGCACACGGCCCGGCCGTGGCGCCAGTGCTCCAGCTTTGCACTGATTTTGGCGTACGTCTTCCGCTACGGCGCACAGGTCGCTAGCGTGAGCTTCGGGTAACCAGAAGTAGTGAAAATGGTCCGGGGGGACATGCGACATTGTCGGAAGGGTGGGACGTGCCGGCAGCGCGAGACGTGCGGGACTCGCAGGACATGCCGTCGAGCATCTTGTTGGTCGGATCGAGTGGTGGGCATCTGGCACAGCTGGTTGCCCTGCGACCGTGGTGGGCGACCCGGGAACGCACCTGGGTGACGTTTTCGACCGAGGATGCGCGATCCAAGCTGCGTGGAGAAAACGTCGAGTGGGCTTACCATCCGACGACGCGGCACATCCCGAACATGCTGCGCAACTTACGGCTCGCTGTAACCGTTCTGCGTAGGACCCGTCCAGATGTGGTGGTCTCGACAGGTGCGGGCGTTGCTGTGCCCTTCTTTCTGATCGCCCGGCTCCTCGGGATTCCGACGGTCTATCTCGAGGTGTACGACCGGCTCGACAGCGCGACGTTGACGGGTAAGTTGTGCCGTCCGCTGTCAACCCTGTTCTGCGTGCAGTGGGAGGAGCAGCGCGACCTCTACAAGGACGCGGAAGTCGTGGGAACCCTGCTATGACGGGAACTCCTGGCGATCCTGGCCGGCTGAACGTACTCGTCGTCGTCGGCACCGACTACCACCCGTTCCCGCGGCTGGTCCGCGCGATGGACGAGTGGAGCAAGGAGCACGCGGAGGTCGACTGCTTCGTGCAGTACGGCACCGCGGACGCGCCCATCCATGCCGAGCGCTCGGCCTACCTCGAGCACGAGACGTTGACGTCGAAGATGGGTTCGGCCGACATCGTGGTGTCGCACGGCGGCCCGTCGACGATCGTGGAGACCCGGCGTCGAGGTGTGCGGCCCATCGTGATGCCGCGCCGCGAGCGTTACGGCGAGCAGGTCGACGATCATCAGGTGCGGTTCACCCGGCGCCTGGCGGCGGCCGGCAAGGTCACGCTGGTCGACGAGACGGCCGATCTGGTGGACCTGCTGGAGCAGGTGCTCGCCGACCCGTCGTCGGTCCGGTTGACAGCGGTCGACGAGGGCTCCAACACCGCGGCGGTGGACCGCTTCGGCGACCTCGTGTCGGGCCTGTTCGCGAACGGGAAGACCCGCTCCCGCCGGCGCCGCTGAGCTCCCCTTGTTTCCCGTCCGGTCAGGGGTAAGCTCTGCTATGAACGAATGAACGAGTTGTTCATAGCTGTCCAGGAGGCGCGACATGGCGGTCGCTTTCGGCGCTGCCGACAGGGAGCGGATCACCGCGATCCTGCTCGACACGGCCGAGGAGCTGTTCGCCACCCACGGCCTGAGGAAGACGTCGCTCGACGAGCTCGTCGAGCCGGCGGAGATCGCGAAGAGCAGCTTCTACGCGTTCTTCGAGTCCAAGGAGGCGCTCTACCTCGAGGTCATGCTCCGCCGCGCGCCACAGATCGCCGAGCGGGGTGCGAAGGTCTGGAGCCGCGAGCCGGGGCGGGAGACGCTGGCCGAGTTGATGCGGGTGATGACGGACGTCTGGACGACCGACCCGTTCTACCGGCGGCTGCTCACGCATCCCGACGAGCTACGCGCCGTCCGCCGTCGCGTCAGCGAGGAGGACGCCGCCCGCGTCCACCCCGTCGTCGTCGCGCCAGTGATCGAGTTCATCCGGCGCGGGCAGCACTCCGGCGCTCTGGTCGGCACCGTCGAGCCCGAAGTGGTGCTCGGCGTCATCCGGACCGCGAGCCTGATCGTGCTGCATCGCGAGGAGTTCGGCGACGACTACGAGCAGGTCCTCGACACCACCATCCAGGCGCTGGCCACCGGTCTCAGCAAGGGAAAGAAGGGATCATGAAGGTTCTGGAGCGGGTCGCGCAGAGCTTCCGCATGTCGGACGAGGCATGGAAGCGGCACGCCAACCCGTGGAGCGTCTGGACGCGGTTCGCGGCGATCCCCGCGATGCTGCTGGCGATCTGGAGCCGCACGTGGCTCGGCTGGTGGTGCCTCGTCCCGATCGCGGCAGTGGTCGTCTGGCTGTGGATCAACCCCCACGCGTTCCCAGCCGTCGAACGTCCGACGTCCTGGGCGGCCAAGGGCATCTACGGCGAGAAGCTGTGGCTGCTGCACCGCGACCTCGTGCCAGCCGGCCACCGCGCCGTCCTGAGGCTGCTCGTGGTCGTCGGCACGGCGGGTTTCGCGTTGCTGATCTGGGGTTTGGTCGCGCTCGAGATCTGGCCAACCGTCTTCGGCGCGACGCTCGTGGTGCTCGGGCAGCTGTGGCGGATCGACCGCTTCGGCCTGCTCTACGACGAGATCGAGCGCAGCCAGCAGACGCCGGCCTAGATGCCGCGGCCTCTCGAGTGGGCCAGCCGGAGCGCGCGGTCGGCCGTCAGCAGGCGAAGCGCCACGACGCAGGCGATGTACGACCGCAGCTCTTTCCAGTTCAGCCGGAACGCCTTCCAGGCAAAGCGCAACGCCGGCCGCGACTCGCCCAGCGCGGCATGCGCGAACGCCTTCCGCCCCACCAGCCGCGCGTGCCCGCGCGGGTCGGCCGACAGGACGGCGTGCTTGCGCAGGCCGTAGTCGATCGACTCGATGATGGTGCGCCACCGCTGCTGGAAGTACGACTGCGCGCCCCACCGCACCTTGACCAGCGGCTCCGAAACCACGGCGATCGGACCGGCCTGGGCGGCGCGCAGGATCCAGTCGAAGTCCTCGCCGTACGCGCCGGGGATCTCCTCGTCGACCAGCCCGATCCGTTCCAGCAAAGCGGTTCGCCGCACGAGCACGGTCGACGGATGCGCTTCCATCACGCGCCGCCGGGCCAGCTCGGTGACCACCAGATCGGCCTCGGCAGGTACGCGCGGCACCACCCGGTCCCCGTAGTGCACCTCGATGCCCGACACCACGACATCCGCGCCGGACGACTCCATCCGCTCGACCTGCGAGGCGAGCTTGGCCGGAAACCACTCGTCATCGTCGTCGCAGAACGCGATCAGCTCGCCTTCCGCCACGTCGATTCCGGTGTTGCGCGCGCCCGCCAGCCCGGCCGACCGCGCGTTGGGGACCACCCGCACCGAGGGTGCCGCGATCGCCCCGTCGACCGGCGCCTGGTCGAACACCACGACGCACTCGACCCGGCCGGCGTACGTCTGCGCCGCGACCGCGTCCAAAGCCTTGCGCAGCAGCTCCGGCCGGTGGTGGGTCGCGATCACGACGGAAACCGAGGGCAGCAAGTCAGCAGTCACGAGCGCTCCAGCCCGGCGGTGAGCCGCCAGGTGCGATAGACGTTCAATGCCGAGGCCACGCCGTAGAACGCGGTCGCCGCCCACAGTCCCGCGACGGTGAGCCACAGCGATCCGGTCAGCCCGGCCACCAGCGGCAGCAACGTCAGCGCCAGCGCCTCCAGCTCCACGGCGTACGGCGTCGGCACCATCCCGTGCCGCGCCATGAACGCGACGTACCGCCCCCAGGCCGAGGGCGCCGGCGCCACCGAGACCGACGCACCCGCCGCCAGCCAGTCGCGCTGCGCACCGCCCGGCAGCGACTTGCGATGCGCCAGAGTCCATACGTACAAGCCGTTTCCGGCCACCAGTGCCGCGATCAGCGCCGGCCCGGCGGCGTCGGAGGCCACGAGGTACCACGCCAGTGCGGCGTAGCAGATCGCGATCCCCATGACGTCGACGACCAGATCCAGCGACGCGCCCCACAACGTCGACACGCCACGGATCCGCGCCAGCCGTCCGTCGAGGCAGTCGACCAGGAACCGCACCTGGAACAGGACGGCACCGGCGACCAGCCAGCCACGCGAGAACGACAGGGCGGCACAAAGCGCCAGCAGGCCGGCGACCGCGGTGATCCGGTTCGGCGTCACCCACGGCAGCCTCGCCAGCGGCCGGACCAGGAAATCGGCCGGCGGGTCGATCACCAGCCGGGTCCAGATCGCCTCCTGCGCCTTGGCACCCGTCGTCGCGGTATCGGTCACGATGTCCCTCCCCGGGCAAGGAAGAGTACGGCCTCGGCGTTCGAACGGTCCAGCAGGTGCATGATGCGGCGCAGGTCGCGCAGCGTGCTGTGACCGCGTTCGGCCACCACGATCACGAGGTCGGCGGTCATCGCGGCGCGGATCGTGTTGCCCGAGACCGCGGAGTACGACGGCACCACCCGGCAGGTCAGCGCACCGACCTGGTCGAGCCCTGTCCGGATCCCGCCGGCCACGATGTCGAGCACGGCCTTGGACGCCGGCCCGGTCACCAGCACCCGCTGTGCCATGGTGACCTGCAGCTCGACCGCGATGTTGGCCAGGTCGACCGTACGCCGGCCGGTCGCGTTGAACACGTCGCGCCGGTCGAACACCACGCGCTTGCGGCGCTCGCGCAGCACGCCGAGCGCCAGTCCGCCGAGCACGCCGACCGCGACACCCGACACCGGTGGGATCTCGTCTCCGTTGCGTACCGCCGACGTCGGAAGATTCGCGGCCCGGACCACGGTCGTGCCACCCTCCGCACCGGCCAGCTCGGCCAGATAGCCGTCCAGCGTGTTGAGCTGTTCGTTGAGCTCGGCCTCGGCGTCGCTCTGCGGCTTGGCGGCGTCCATCCGATTCTGCAGCTGCTCGCGTTCCTTCCACAGCGCCTGCGTGATCCGGTTCGCGCGGTCGGCGAGCCGGGCCTCGCGCGTACGGACGAACTCGGCCGCGACCGCCTGCGCGCCGCGCTGGGCGCCCTCCGGACTCCCAGCGGTGTAGGAGATGCGCAGCACGCGCGTGTTCGGCGGAACGGTGATGCCGATGCGCCGGCGGATCTCCCGCGGGGTCGTGCCGTCGTCGAGCCGCCGCGCCACGTGGCTCAATGTGGTGCCGGCCAGCAGCATGGCGGCGTCGGTGTCCTGGGTCTGCTCGCGCGGCCGGTACGGATTCGCGCCGGGTTCGAGGTCGACGACCACCTTCGTCGGCACAGCCGGTGCGTGGACGACCGCTGTCGACTGGTACTCCGCCGGCGTCAGCAGGTTGATGCCGAGTCCGGCGAGCACCCCGATCAGGCCGCCCAGCAGTGCCGGCTTGATGTGCCGGCGGACCGTACGGGAGTAACGGTCGAGGTCGAGCGACTCGCGGACCTCCGCGCCCTCGGGCGTCTTGACCGGCCCCGTCGGGCCGGCCGGGTTGAGTGCCGTGTCGGGCAGGGTGCCGGTCATCGGCACACCACCCGGTCCAGCTGCTCGAACAACCACTGGGTGCGCCGCCGCAACGGCTCGCCCTCCGGCACCTGGGCCGCCAGCGCCCAGCGCCGGGCGAGCTCGAGCAGGTAGGCCGCCGCGACGAGCGCGGGATCGTTCGTACCCTCGGCTCCCGTCCAGCCGGGCAACGCGATCAGCTGCTCGGCCGCGTCCTCGCCACCACGCAGCAGCCGGGTCTGCAGGCGGTAGTGGGCCAGGTCGAAGCCCCTCGGCACGTGGGTGCTGAACCGCTCGAAGTCCCACAGCAGCACGCGTTCGGCGTCCCAGACCATGTTCCACGGCGTCCAGTCGCCGTGCCAGCAGCCGAACGCGACATCCGCGCTGGAGTAGCAGGCCTCGACCCGCTTGGCGGCTTCGGCGTATCGCGTGGCCTGGCCGGAGTCGAGCAGCTGGTCCGGCGTGGCGGCGATCCGGCGCCAGAACCGGTTGCCCGTCAGGCGATCGCGGGTCACGCCGAGCCGTTCGCCGAACTCCCGCATCGCGGCGAGCGGCTCCTCAGCCCGGCGCTTGCGGTGGGCCAGGATGCCGGCGTGCCGCGGCCGGATCGCCTCCAGTACGAGGATCTCGAGGTCGCGCCAGGTCTCGTGATGCAGGACGTGCGGGGCGCGCAGTGTGTTCTCCTCGTCGCCGGCCGACCAGTACGCCGACAGCGCTGCCGCCTCGCCGGCGACGAGCGAGCGGGTGAGGTCGGAGATGCCGACCTTGACGTACGCCAGCGTCTGGCCCTCGGGCGTGACGGCCTGCAGCACGGGCTTCCGGTTGGCGCGGCTCGGACCGACGCTGATGCCGAGCAGCACGTCCTCGCCGAGCAGCTCGGCGAGATGCTGCTCCAGCGAGTCGATGCAGGCACCGGCGGGAGCGACGATCCGCAGCCGGTCGGGCAGCAGCCTCGACACCAGCGCGTGTACGGGACGCGCGCCGAGCAGCCGGCCGAGCAGCGTGCGCGAGACGTACTCCCTGGTGCCGAGCCCCTGGCTGTACTTTCGTACGACGTCGGCAGCGGCCTGCGGAGCCCCGGCGGGCAAGGCGATCCGCGGCCTGGCGGCCGAGGGCGCGAGCAGGAACTCACGGACGACAGCGGCATCGCCACCGGAGCTGTGGCGAGCCGAGCCGACCGTCGCGGGCGCCGGCCAGATCAGCGCCGCGGTCTCGGCGAGCGCGTCGTAGGACGGTGCCGTCATGTCACGTGCCCCATCGACCGCTGTCGCCGGGCCATCAGGCCGAGCGAGATCATCACCGTGATCAGTGGAGCACCAAGCGTGTCGTAGATCGGCAGCTCGAGCCCGAAGAACAGCAGCACACAGCACCCGGCGATCGCCACCGGCCACGGGTCCTGGATGTGCGCGACGAGCCGGCGCAGGAAGAACGCGCAGAACAAGGCGATCCCGACCAGCCCTTGCGAGAACAGCACCAGCCAGAACTGCCCCTGCGTTCCGAGCGGAGGCACACCACACGCCGGGCAGTCAGGCGTGGAACCACCGGCGATCGACGCGAACGTGCCCTGCACGTCGCGGGTCGAGCCGAAGCCGAGGACGGGCGATCCGGTGACGACGCTGCGGATCGTCTCGGTCGCGAGCTGCTCACGGCGGTCGTTGGAGTGCTGGTGTTCCATCCGCTGCTGCACGATCCCGGCCAGCGGGCTGGCGAAGAACACGATCACGCCGACGATCAGCGCACCGCCCATCAGCTGCAGCAGCCAGAACCGGCCGAGCATCGCGAGCCGTACCGCGAGGTAGACACAGCCGACCGCCAAGGCCGCCCAGAGCCCGCGGTTCAGGGAGTAGACGATCGGCGCGAGCGCGGCCACCAGCACGATCGGCGCGACGAACCGGCGCCAGCCGGCGTCCTTGCCGAACCAGGCCAGCAGGAAGAACGGCAGGTACATCGAGAGGTTCGCGCCCCAGGAGTTCGAGAACGAGAACGGCGCGATCGGCCGGCTCTGCTCGTATCCCAGCACCTTCTGGATGTCGGCCGCCGCCGGGTGGATCATGCTGTTGACGAACTCGTTCTTGGCCAGGCCGTGCGGAAGTGCGAACTCCAGCGCCGACGTGAACTCGAACTTCGGCGCGACGACGCCGAGCACGCCGCCGCAGACGGTGAACACGAACATCAGCGCCAACAACCGCACCACACGTCGGGTCGGCAGGTCGCGTTCGTCACTGTTCAGTACGTAGAGAAAGACGATCGTCACGGCGAGATAGGTCGCTGCCCGGAAACCGAACACCATCAGGCGTCCGCCTCCTCCACCGCCCGGCTCGGCGCCGGGTGCGTCCGCCCACAGCATCGTGATGCCGATCAGCATCCACGCGACGAACAGCAGCCAGAACCCGAACCCACGCGGCGCCCACAGGTCGCGCTTGCGGATCAGGAACGCGGCCATGGGGATCGCGACGACGATGAAGATGAACGTCGACAACCCGAGCACCCACCACAGCGGAAAGAGCAGGAACAGCAGGGTCAGCGGCCATCCGCCGGGCAGGAACGAATGGGTGCGGGCGGCCGGTTGCGGGGTCGCCGAAGGAGCTGCTGACGGCAGCGCCGGTTCAGCGCTGCCGGCACTGCCGGAACCGGCCGCGGCGGATCTGCTCCCTCCCACCGCCCCTCCCTCCCGAGGCGCTACGAGTACGTAGCAGCACGACGATACGCGCCCGCGATGTGGGACGGATAGTGCATCTCGGATGGGCAGACGACCGCGGTGGCAGCCGATGGTCACGATGGGGGAACAGGAGGTAGTCCGGCACTTGCGCGCAGCCTGACAAAACCGGCAAGATGCGGTCTGCTGTGCCGCGCCTCCCTGAGTGCCATTGGTCAAAACCAAGGCGGTGGAGGAGCTCGCGAAGCTCGTGCGACGCATCCCGACCCAGGGGTGGGACACACGGGTGCAACCACGCGGGTGCCGCAGGCGTCATCGGATGAGGACGCGGCATACATCCCACAGTGCCGCCAGGTATCACCACAACAAACACACGCCTTGGGGGGCAACCCACGTGTTCGTTCGTCGACGTAGCGCTGTCACTGTTGCCGCGCTGACCGTCACCGCGGCCATGACCGCCGCGATCACCATGGCCACATCCGGACCGGCCGTCGCCGTCCAGACCGCTCAGACGTCGATCGTCAGCGCGGATCCGGTCGGCTGGACGCCACACGTGCTGGATGGCCGGGTGAAGGCGATCGTCCAGACCGGCGACACCATCATTCTTGGCGGATCCTTTACCAAGGTGTCGTCGGCGGATGGCAAGACGACCTACAACCGCAACAACATGGTGGCGTTCAACGCCTCGACCGGTGCGGTCAGTACGACGTTCGTGCCCAACCCCGACGGCGAGGTGTCCTCTCTGGTCGTCGCGCCCGACGGCACGTCGCTGTTCGTCGGCGGCTTCTTCAACAACGTCGCGGGCAAGGCCAGCAAGAGCCTGGCGAAGGTCAACCTCTCGGACGGCAAGCTGAAGTCCGGCTTCACCGCGCCGGCCCTCACCGGTCGCGTGAAGGACATGCGGCTGGCCGGTGGGCGCCTCTGGATCGCCGGCACGTTCACCCACGTGGCGGGCAACTACGCCCAGCCCGGCCTCGCGACGCTCAACGCCACCTCCGGCGCGTTCGACGGCTACAACCGGGTGAAGTTCGCCGCCCCGTACAACAACGCGACGATGCAGGTCCTGAAGATCGACGTCTCGCCCAACGGCCAGCGGCTCGTCGCGATCGGCAACTTCAGCACGGTCGACGGCCAGAGCCGCCCGCAGCTCGCGATGCTCGACCTCAGCGGCACCTCCGCCAAGGTCGCCAACTGGCAGAGCGACTTCTACAGCACACAGTGCGCGGCGGCCTACGACACGTACATGCACGACGTCGACATCTCGCCCGACGGCAAGTACTTCGTCGTGACGACGACCGGCGCCTGGCGCGGCAACCAGGGCCCGTGCGACACCACGTCGCGGTTCGAGGTCGGTTCGACCGGCACCGGGCTGAAGCCGAGCTGGACCAGCTACAGCGGCGGCGACACGATGTACGCCATCGCCATCACCGGCCCCGCGGTCTACATCGGCGGCCACTTCCGCTGGCAGAACAACCCCAACACGCTCGACGGCGACTCGCCCGGTGCGGGCGCGATCGGCCGCGAGGGCATCGCCGCGCTCGACCCCGCCAACGGCCTGCCGCTGCGCTGGAACCCCGGCCGCACCAAGGGCGTCGGCGTCTTCGACCTGCTCGCGACGTCGAAGGGCCTGTGGGTCGGCAGCGACACCGACCGGATCGGCAACTCGGAATACCACGCGCGGATCGCGTTCATGCCGCTCAGCGGTGGCTCGTCCGTACCGCAGCTCGCTGTCGGCACCCTGCCGGGTGACGTCCACCTGCAGCCCACGACGTCGGGTGCGGCGCCGATCAAGCGGTCGTTCAACGGCACGTCGGTCGGCACCACCTCCACCGTCCCGACGGGCGGCATCAACTGGAACGGCCAGCGCGGCGCGACCATGCTCGGCAACCGGATGTACTACGGCTGGTCCAACGGCAGCTTCATCACCCGGACGTTCAACGGCACGTCGTACGGCACCGGCACCACGATCGCCACGTCCGACGCGCTGACGACCGACACGGCGTTCCACACCGATCTGGCGAGCGCGACCGGCATGTTCTTCTACAGCGGCCGGCTCTACTACACCGTCTCGGGCCGGTCGTCGCTGTACTACCGCTACTTCACGCCGGAGAGCGGTGCGGTCGGCGCGACCCGTTTCACCGCCGACGCTTCCGGGGTCAGCTTCTCCCAGGCGCAGGGCGTGTTCCTGGCCAACAGCAAGCTCTACTACGCCGACTCCTCGAGCGGCAACCTCGTCCGCGTCGACTTCAGCGGCGGCAAGCCGGTCAGCAACACCTCGGCGATCGTGAGCGGCCCGAAGACGGACGGCAACGACTGGAGAACGCGTGGTTCGTACGTCTTTCCCCAGTAGTTCTCTCCACCGGCGGAACGGCAGGGCTCTCTGCACAGCCGTACTCCTCGCGACGCTGACGGTTTCGCCCGCGCTGGCAGGCTGTTCGGACTCCGGTGACGGGTCCGGGCAGCAGGTGACGCAGTCGAAGTCGGACCCGTCGAAGCGCTCGTCGCCGTCGGATGATCCGAACGCCACGGCCACGGCGATCGCGCCCGACCACGGCGAGCCGACCGCCGCACCCGGCACCCGGATGGGCAAGGCGTCCGGCGAGTTCGGCAAGGCGCCGATCCGGCACGAGAGCGACGCCAAGGCCCGGCTGGTCGGGCTGGACGCCGACGAGGAGGACGACGGCGACATCGAGCAGGTGACGTTCACGTTCGCCGACACCAAGGTGCTGCCGAAGTTCGACGTCGGATACGTCGACGTCGTGCGTGCGCACCCCGAGGACGACCCGATCGCCGTGTCCGGCAACGCGTTCCTTGAGGTCGGCTTCAAGCTGACCAACCCCAACACCGACGGGCGGATGGCGGTCGAGCCCGACCTGCAGCCGGATCTGCCGCTCGTCAAGGAAATGTTGCTCGTGCAGAACCTCGGCGGCAGCCTGCGGTTCGCCGTCGGGCTCGACAGTGATGCCGAGTTCCGGGTGCGTCCCCTTTCGTCACCGACGCGGCTCGTGGTGGAGGTTCGGGAGAAATGAGCGCCGGAACCATGCGGTCGTCGGCCCCGGCGTGGGTCAAACGCAACGGCCGCAAGGTCGCTCGGACGTACGGCCGTTACACCGCTGACAGCCGGATGCTGCCCTCGTTCCTGGTCGTCGGAGGGCAGCGGTGCGGCACGACGTCGCTGCACCGCGCGCTGATCGCGCATCCGCTGGTGACCGGGCCGGTCTTCCACAAGGGCGTCAACTACTTCGACGTCAACTACCACCGTGGCGGGGAGTGGTACCGCGGGCACTTCCCGCGTACGGCGTCGGTACGCCGGAAGGCACGCAGCTGGCTGGGATCGGCGGAGCCGCAGGCGATGGAGTCCAGCGGCTACTACCTCTACCACCCGCTGGCGCTGCCGCGGATCGCCTCCGACCTGCCGGAGGTGAAGCTCCTCGTGATGCTGCGCAACCCGGTCGAGCGGGCCTACTCCGCGTACAAGCACGAGGTCGCGCGCGGCTTCGAGACCGCGACGTTCGAACGGGCGCTGGAGCTGGAGACGCAGCGGCTTTCCGGCGAGGAGGAGCGGCTGCGTACCGAGCCCGGCTACCAGAGCCACGCTCACCGGCACCAGGCCTATCTGGCGCGGGGACGGTACGCCGAGCAGCTGGAGCGGCTGTTCGAGGTGTTCCCGCGCGACCGGGTGCACGTGCTCGACAGCGAGGACTTCTTCGAGGCGCCGGTGACGACGTACGCCGCCGTCCTGGAGTTCCTGGGCCTGCCCGACTGGATGCCGGCGGCGTTCGACCGGCACAACGCGCGGCCGGGCAAGGCGCTGGAGGCCAAGCAGCGGGAACGGCTGGAGGACTACTACGCGCCGCACGACAAGGCGCTCGAGGCTCTGCTCGGGCGTCAGCCCGCCTGGCGACGCTAGGCACACTCCCCAGGGCGCTAGGTCGTGTCCTGCAAAGAGGGCCGGTGAAGCTCGGCCATCGAGCACGACCAGCAGGCGGCGGACCTGCACCGGGAGATCGGCAACCAGGTCGGGCTGGCGTCGGCACTCAACTCCCTCGGCTGGCAGTACGTCCTGCTAGGCCCTCGACCTGTTCCGCGAGATCGGGAGCACCGATGGCAAGGCGGCCACCCTGGACAGCCTCGGCTACGCCCACCACCATCTCGGGCAGTACGACCTGGCGACCTCCTGCTACCAGCGCTCTCTCGACCTGGCGCGGCTGCTCGGCGACCCGAGCTACGAAGCGCACACGCTCTCTCACCTGGGCGACACGCAGGCCGTCGTAGGCGACCAGAAGCCGGCCTACCACTCGTGGCGGAGCGCGCTGGCGATCTTCGAGGGGCTCGATCCCGCCCTACCCCCGACCACCCCCACCGGCGACCGAGGCCGTCCGGGCCACGCTCGAACGCGGGGCGCCAAGTGCCTGACGCGATTCGGTTTCGGGTCGCGTAATTGACTGGCGGGGCTGTCGGAGGGCAGGAGTAACCTGGTCGGGCACCCCGGGTCGCCTGGCGAACCGGGGCGGCTGTGTTGCCGCACTTCCCGCATTCCGCAACTGCATTGGATCCCATGAGCCTCACCGGACTCACCTCGCTCATCACCGCTGATCCAGCGCTTTCGGCCGCCGTCCAGCAGGCCTTGCAGAGCGGCTCGCCGCCGCTCGATCTCACCGCACCCAAGTCGGTGCAGCCGTTCGCGATCACCGCGATCGCCGCCGACTCCGAGCGGGGCGGCGCGGGCCGCACGGTGCTCGCCGTCACCGCCACTGGCCGCGAGGCCGAAGACCTCACCGCGTCGCTGGAAAGCCTGCTGGGCTCGTCCGACGCGGTCGCCTACTACCCCGCCTGGGAGACCCTGCCGCATGAGCGGCTGTCCCCGCGCTCGGACACGGTCGGCCGCCGGATCGCAGTGCTGCGCCGCCTGGTCCACCCCGACGCCGAGAACCCCCGTCCGAAGGTCGTCGTCGCGCCCGTCCGCAGCGTCCTGCAGCCCCAGGTCAAGGGTCTCGCCGACCTCGTGCCCGTCCTGCTCCACAAGGGCGAGGAGGTCGACCTCGACGACCTCGTGAAGCGCCTGGCCGCTGCCGCCTACACCCGGGTCGACCTGGTCGAACGCCGTGGTGAGTTCGCCGTTCGCGGCGGCATCGTCGACGTCTTCCCGGCCACCGAGGAGCATCCGTTACGCGTCGAGTTCTTCGGCGACGAGGTCGAAGAGGTCCGCTACTTCAAGGTCGCCGACCAGCGCTCGCTCGGCGAAGCCGAGCACGGCCTCTACGCACCGCCCTGCCGCGAGCTGCTGCTGACCGAGCAGGTACGCGAGCGGGCCGGCCGGCTGGCCGAGCGCCACCCCGAGCTCGGCGAGCTGTTCGAGAAGCTGCACCAGGGGCACGCGGTCGAGGGCATGGAGTCGCTGGCGCCGGTGCTGGTCGACGACATGGAGCTGCTGGTCGACCTGCTGCCGGCCAACACCCACGTGATCGTCTGCGATCCCGAACGCGTCCGCGGCCGCGCGCACGACCTGGTGGAGACCAGCCAGGAGTTCCTCGACGCGAGCTGGGCGGCCGCGGCCGGCGGCGGCAAGGCTCCGATCGACCTCGGCGCGGCGGCCTACCACTCGCTGGCCGACGTCCGGCAGCACACGCTGACGCTCGGCCTGGCCTGGTGGAGCGTCTCGCCGTTCGCGCTGAACGGTGACGGGCCGGAGGTCCCGGTCGAGCGCGTGCCGTTGCGCACCGAGACTGGCGAGATCGTCAGCCTCGACGTCGACATCGACGCCGGCGCGGTCGAGTCGCACACGATCGACGCCCGGCCGGTCGTCGCGTACCAAGGCGACACCGCGAGCGCGATCTTCCAGCTGCGCAAGTGGCTCTCCGACGGCTGGCGGGTCGTGTTCGTCTCCGAGGGCCACGGCTCGGCCGAGCGCATGGCCGAGCTGCTGAGCGGCCGCGACATCCCTGCCCGGCTGTGCGAATCGCTCGACGCCGAGCCCGAGCCGTCGATCGTCCACGTCGTGAAGGGCAGCATCGACCACGGCTTCGTCGCCGAGCACCTGAAGTTCGCCGTGCTGGGCCAGGACGACGTGCTCGGCCGCGGCGGCTCGTCCACCAAGGACATGCGCCGGATGCCGACCCGGCGGCGCAAGACCATCGACCCGCTGGAGCTGAAGCCCGGCGACTACGTCGTGCACGAGCAGCACGGCGTCGGCCGCTACGTCGAGATGATGCAGCGCACGGTCGGCACCGGCCAGCACCGCACGACAAGGGAATACCTCGTCATCGAGTACGCCCCGTCCAAGCGCGGCCAGCCCGGCGACCGGCTGTTCGTTCCGACCGACCAACTCGACCTCGTGACGCGCTACGTCGGTGGCGAGCAGCCCGCCCTCGACAAGATGGGCGGCGGAGACTGGGCCAAGCGCAAGGGCCGCGCCCGCAAGGCCGTCCGGCAGATCGCGGGCGAGCTGATCAAGCTCTACGCCGCGCGGCAGGCCACGCAGGGCCACCAGTTCGGCCCCGACACGCCGTGGCAGCGCGAGCTCGAGGACGCCTTCCCCTACGTCGAGACCGCCGACCAGCTGTCGACGATCGACGAGGTCAAGGCCGACATGGAGAAGTCGGTCCCGATGGACCGGCTGGTCTGCGGCGACGTCGGCTACGGCAAGACCGAGATCGCGGTGCGCGCGGCGTTCAAGGCCGTGCAGGACGGCAAGCAGGTCGCGGTGCTCGTGCCGACGACTCTCCTTGTGCAGCAGCACTTCGGGACGTTCTCCGAGCGGTTCGCGCCGTTCCCGATCACGGTGAAGCCGCTGTCGCGGTTCCAGACCGACAAGGAGGCCGAGGAGACGCTGCTCGGCATCGGTCTGGGCCAGGTCGACGTCGTGATCGGCACGCACCGCCTGCTCAGCAACGAGATCGGCTTCAAGGACCTCGGGCTGATCATCGTCGATGAGGAGCAGCGGTTCGGCGTCGAGCACAAGGAGAAGCTCAAGCAGCTGCGCACGGCCGTTGACGTGCTCTCGATGTCGGCGACGCCGATCCCGCGGACGTTGGAGATGGCGATCACCGGCATCCGCGAGATGTCGACCATCATGACGCCGCCGGAGGAACGCCATCCGGTGCTGACGTTCGTCGGCGGTTACGACGAGAAGCAGATCGTCGCCGCGGTCCGCCGCGAGCTGCTGCGTGAGGGCCAGGTCTTCTACGTACACAACCGGGTCAGCACGATCGAGAAGGCCGCGGCCCGGATCCGGCAGCTGGTGCCCGAGGCGCGGGTGATCGTCGGACACGGGCAGATGAACGAGCACCAGCTCGAGCAGGTCATGGTCGACTTCTGGGAGAAGCGCGCCGACGTGCTCGTGTGCACGACGATCGTCGAAGCGGGCTTGGACATCTCGAACGCCAACACACTGATCGTCGAACGAGCCGACAACTTCGGGCTGTCGCAGCTGCACCAGCTGCGCGGGCGGGTCGGGCGTGGACGCGAGCGGGCCTACTCGTACTTCCTCTATCCCGCCGAGCGCCCGCTCACCGAGACCGCGCACGATCGGCTGGCGACGCTGGCGCAGAACACCGAGATCGGCGCCGGCATGGCGGTCGCGATGAAGGACCTCGAGATCCGCGGCGCCGGCAACCTGCTGGGTGGCGAGCAGTCGGGGCACATCGCCGATGTCGGGTTCGACCTCTACATCCGGCTGGTGGGCGAGGCCGTCTCCGAATACCGCGGCGACTCGCCGGAGGAGGAGCGCGAGGTCAAGGTCGAGCTGCCGGTCGACGCACACCTGCCGCACGACTACGTCGACAGCCAGCGGCTGCGGCTGGAGATGTACCAGCGGCTCGCGGCCGTGCGCAAGGCCGAGGAGCTGGTGCAGATCGCGGAGGAGCTGGAGGACCGGTACGGCCCGTTGCCGGAGGCCGTGACGAACCTGCTGGAGGTGGCGCGGTTCCGGCTGCACGCGAAGCAGGCTGGGCTCACGGATGTGACGTTGCAGGGGAACCAGATCCGGTTCGCGCCGGTGGACCTGCGAGACAGCCAGCAGTTGCGGTTGGAGCGCTTGTATCCGCGGACGGTCGTGAAGAAGCCCATCAAGACGATCCTGGTTCCGCGGCCGGCGACGGCGACGTTCGGCGGGCAGCCGCTGCGCGATCTGGAGTTGCTGAAGTGGGCCGGCGATCTGATCGATGCGGTCCTGATCGACGCGCCGGCCAAGGTGTCTTCGTAGCGCATGCGACGGAACCCCGTGTCCTTCCGTACGTCCAATCGTTGATGTAACGGCACCAAGTAGCGAACTCAGTGTGGGTTTCGCTACATTTGTCGCCCGGCACCGGCGGGGGTGCTACTCGCTGCAAGCTGCCTGGGAGGGCACGTGCAGAAGCAAGGGAAGTGGATCGTCGCGGCCGTAGGAGCCTGGGCGCTGATGCTCGCCGGCTCGATCGGCCTGCTTGGCATGGCTTTCAACTGGTGGGGCGGTGATCCGTCGGCGTCGGCCGCGGACCTCCGCGCGCTCCAGTCACAGCCGAGCCCGAGCGACTCGGCGAACGACGGCGAGACCGTCGACCCGGCCACGCCGACCGTGACGGCGTCCTCCACGCCGACACCCACTCCGACGGTCAAGCCGACGCCCACGCGGCCGCCGGCGCCGAAACCGGAGAAGACGACCCGGCAGCCGGCTCCGGAGCCGAAGGACACCGACGACCCGGATCCCGCGCCGAAGCCCAAGCGCAAGAAGCCTGGCCCGAGTGGGCCGACCGCGCAGGAAGCGGCGTACGAGAACGAGGTCGTGCAGTACACCAACGCGGCCCGCCGGGAAGCCGGTTGCGGCCCGGTCCGGCTCGACGACCGGCTGCGGACGGCCGCGCGCAAGCATTCGTACGACATGGCGGCCAACCACTACTTCAGCCACACCGGGCGCAACGGCAGCTCGCCGTGGGACCGGATGCGCGACGCGGGCTACACCTCACCCGCCGCCGAGAACATCGCCAAGGGACAAAGCGATGCGCGCCGGGTGATGGCGGCCTGGCTGATGAGTGAGGGGCACCGCAACAACATCCTCAACTGCCAGATCCAGGCGATCGGTGTCGGCGTCCGCCTCGGCGGCGACGGTCCGTACTGGACACAGGACTTCGGCTACCGTTGAAGGGGCCACGGCGACGACCGGGACCGTGACCGTCATCGCCGCCGGCGTTGAAGGTTGCTGACCAGCAGCCACGCACCGCCGAGCGCGACGATCCCGCCGATCACCACCCACAGCGGCTCACCGGTCATGAAGCTGCCGCCGATCACGCCGACGCCCTGGAACAACCAGACACCGCCGATCAGCACGAGCACGACGCCGAGGATGCTCAACCACACTCGTTTGTTCACACCTCCTGCCTAGCACGACTCACGGCCGGTTGGGTGCTGCTCGCTGCACTCGTTCCCGGACGGCTTCGGCGTCGGAGTGGCCGAGTTCTTCGTAGAGGGCAAGGGCCTGTCGCCAGCTTCCGGCGGCCGTGTCGTGGTCGCCGGCGGTGTGGTGGACGTCGCCGAGACGGGCGAGGATGTCGGCTTCCATGTGAGGGATACGCAACTCGCGGGCGAGGTCGAGCGCGCGCTGGTAGCAGTCGATCGCCTCGGGGAGCTCGTGGGCCTGGTAGTGGGCGTAGGCCAGGCTGTCCCAGGTGTTGGCCTGGTTCTCCCGGTCGCCGAGCTCCTGGAACATCACGAGGGCCTGGTTGCAGTAGACGCGGGCGGTGCCGTGGTTGCCGAGCAGGGCGTGGTACCAGCCGACGGAGTTGAGCGACTCGGCCTCGCCGAGCCGGTGGCCGGCCTGCTCGAACAGCGCGAGTGCGGCCTGCGCGTGGTCGAGCGCGTTTTCGTAGCGCTGCTGGGCGCCGTACATGCGGGCGAGGTTGCGGTGCGTACGAGCCTGGCCGAACTGGTCGCCGAGGTGGGCGTAGAGGTCGCGGGCGCGCAGGAGATGAGCAGACGACTCGTCGAACCGGCCGAGCCTGGTGTACGCACCGGCCAGGCCGCGGTGGGCCCGCGCCTGGGCAGAGAGGTCGCCGAGCCGGCCACTGGCCTCCAGCGCCGTCTGCCAGGTGTCGATCTCCTCGTGCCAGAGCCCACGCCGGTTGAGGTAGCTGTACATGCTCCACACCAGCTGCCAGGCCTGCCTGTCGTAACCCGTGCCGGCGGCCAGGGAGATCACGCTGTGCAGCACAGGGCTTTCCACGGTGAACCAGGCCGTCGCCTGCTCGTAGTCGCCCGGTCGTTCCGGAGCGGTGCCGGCCTCGGCAGGCCCGAGCGTGATCCGGTCGCGCGGGCCGAGCAGGTCGTCGGCGGCGTAGGCGGTGTGGAGGTAGTGGTCGAGGATGCGGCGCGTGGCGGCTGCGCGGTCGGTGTCGGTGTCGGTGGTGTGGGTGAGTTCGGTGGCGTAGGCGCGGAGGAGGTCGTGGAAGGTGTAGCGGCCGGGTGCGTGTTCGGAGACCAGGTGGGCGCGGGTGAGCTCGGTGAGGGGTGGGCGGCTGCCGGCGAGGCTGGCGGCTGCTGCTGCCGAGATGTCGGGTCCGGGGTGCAGGCCGAGCAGCCGGAACATGCGCTGCGCTTGCGGGCTGAGTTGGTGGTACGACCAGGAGAACACCGCGCGGATGTCGGTGTCGAGGTCCTCGCCGGTGAGCGCGTCGGTCAACACCGCAAGGGGGAAGCCGGGCCGGGTCACCGCCTGGGCGGCCACGATCGCCAGCGCCAGCGGCAGCCGCGCGCAGGACCGGATGATCTGGTCGACGGCTTCGGGCTCGGCGGCCGTACGTTCCGGGCCGAGCCGGTGGTCGAGCAGGTGCCGCGCCTCGGCGTCGCTCAGTACGTCGAGCGTCACCGGACGCGCACCCTCCTTGGTGACCAGCCCGAGCAGGTCGTTGCGGCTGGTGATGATCGCCAGGCAGGCGGGGTTGCCGGGCAGGAGCGGCCGGACCTGCTCGGTGTCGCGGGCGTTGTCGAGGACGACCAGGACTCGTTTCGTACTGAGGATCGAGCGGTACAACGCGGCCTGCGCGTCCAGGTCGACGGGGATCTGGTCCGGTGCGACGCCGAGCGCGTCGAGGAAGCCGCGGATGGCGTCGGCAGGATCGGTCACCTGACCAGTGGGGTCGAAGCCGCGCAGGTTGACATACAGCCGGCCGTCGGGGAAACGCTCGGCGATCCGGTGCGCCCAGTGGACGGCCAGCGTGGTCTTGCCGACGCCGGCGGTCCCGGAGATCGCGACGACCGGTGCGGGCCGGCTGTCGAGCAGGTCGAGCTCAGCGTCGCGGCCGGTGAAGCCGAACACGTCGGCCGGAAGCTGCGCCGGCACAGCACCGCCGGCCGGTCCGCCCGCGCCGGCCGGGAGCGGCACACCGTCGGCCAGTGCCTGGAAACGCGCGCGGGCACCGGCGGCGTCCGGCCGGTCGTGCGGGTTCTCCCGCAGCATGTCCGCCAGCACCCGTCCCAGCGCGCCGCGCCTCGCCGCGCCGTCGCCGGCTTTGTCTACAGGATCATCGCCAATCTTGTAGACACTCCTACCGACAGGATTGCCGACAGGATTGCCGACAGGATTGCCGACAGGATTGGCGACAGGATTGGCGACAGGATTGGCGACAGGATTGGCGACAGGATTGCCGACAGGATTGCCGACAGGATTGCCGACAGGATTGCCGACAGGATTGGCGACAGGATTGCCGACAGGATTGCCGACAGGATTGCCGACAGGATTGCCGACAGGATTGCCGACAGGATTGCCGACAGGATTGCCGACAGGATTGGCGACAGTGCCCGCCAGATCATCGGCGGCGGCTGTGTCATCGGCGGCGGCCAGGGCACGTACCGTCGCGGCTAGGGAGTAGACGTCGGAGGCGGGCATCGGGCTGCCGCGCATCAGTTCCGGAGCGGCGTAGCCCGGCGTGTAGCTGAGCCGGCTGACCGGCGTGATGGTCTGTTCAGGGTCGATCCGGTAGGCCGAGCCGAAGTCGGTCAGCTTGGCCTGCCCGTTGTCGGTGAGCACGATGTTGCCGGGCTTGACGTCGCAGTGCACCAGGCCCTTGCCGTGCATGTAGACCAGCGCCTCGGCGACCTGCGCGGCGATCCTGGCCGCCTCCACGACAGTCAACTGCGCACCAGCCAGGCTGCCGCCCGGCGCGTACTCCAGCACAACCTGATCGCCCACGTGCTCGTACACCGTGATCACGTGCGGATGATTGAGCCGCGCCTGGGCCCGCGGCTCCCCGGGCGCCGCCCGCTTCAACACCACGTCCCGCCCGAGCAACTCGTCGCGGGCCAGCCAGACGTCCGCGGCGAGCTCCTCGCGGCGGACGAACCGGTCACCCGGACGCAAGGGAGCTCCCGACCGCCTTGGCGAAACATCGGCTGTTGGGGCTGTCGCGATGGATGCCGAAACTCTCGATCGGCGTGTAGCCCGCCGAGGTGTACAACCCGATGGCCTCCGGCTGCGCCAGGCCGGTCTCGAGGATCACCCGCCGCAGGCCGGCGTCCGCGATCGTCCGCTCCAGCTCCGCGAGCAACACCCGGGCGTACCCGCGACCGCGCGCGGCCGGCGTGACGTACATCCGCTTCACCTCGGCGATGCCGCTTCCGCTCACGCGCCAGCCGCCACAGGCCACGGGCGTTCCGTCGAGGTAGCCGACCACGAACCTGCCCTCCGGCGGGGCGAACTCCGCCGGATCGGTAGGTGTCCGGTCGACTCCGCCGTAACGGATGACGTACTCCTGCTGGACTTCGGCGATCAACCGCACCGCGTCGGGGTGGTCGTAGGGGACAACGTGCAGCTCCACGAGGGTAGAGCCTACGGGTACGGTGGAGGCGAGTGAATCGATAAAGCAGCTGATATCAGCCTTACAGGAGGATGCGCACAGCATGCCCAACGTTTCCCCCAAGGTTCCTACCGTCACGTTCAACAACGGTGTGGAGATCCCGCAGCTCGGCTTCGGTGTCTGGCAGGTGCCGGACGACGAGGCGACGCCTGCCATCCGCACCGCGATCGAGGTCGGCTACCGCCACATCGACACCGCCGCGATCTACGGTAACGAGGCTGGTACGGGTCGTGCGGTCGCCGAGGCGGGCGTGCCTCGCGAGGAGCTGTTCGTCACCACGAAGCTGTGGAACTCCAACCAGGGTTACGACTCGACGCTGCGCGCGTTCGACGAGAGCGTGGAGAAGCTCGGCCTCGACTACGTCGACCTCTACCTCGTCCACTGGCCGGCGCCCAAGCGCGACAGCTTCGTCGAGACCTGGAAGGCGTTCCAGAAGCTCTACGGCGACGGCCGGATCCGCGCGATCGGCGTGTCCAACTTCCTGCCGGAGCACCTGACGCGGCTGCTGGAGGAGGCCGACGTGGTGCCGGCGATCAACCAGATCGAGCTGCATCCCTACCTCCAGCAGCGCGAGCTGCGGACGTTCCACGAGGAGCACGGGATCGCGACCGAGGCGTGGAGCCCGCTGGCGTCCGGTGGAGCCGGTCTGCTCGACGACCCGGTGATCGCGAAGCTGGCGGCCGCGCACGGCAAGACGCCGGCCCAGGTGATCCTGCGCTGGCACACCCAGGTCGGCAACGTCGTGATTCCGAAGTCGGTCACGCCGTCGCGGATCAAGGAGAACTTCGAGATCTTCGACTTCGAGCTGACCGGTGAGCAGCTCGCCGAGATCGGCGGTCTCGACCGCGACAGCGACGGCCGCGTGGGCGGCCACCCGTACGACGTGAACTGACCGCCCTCGGCCGCGAATGACCACGTTAACCACGTAATTGGCGGGTTAACCACGCCCCGGGACGTGGCGAAGGTCCTACTAGCGTGGTTAACGTGGTCATTCGGCCAGGGGCGTGACGGCGAGGCGGGCGAGGCTGTCTGGGTCGCCGGTCAGGTCGATCGCGACGATCTTGCCCGCCGCGATCGTGAACGTAAACACGATTCGCGACCTGCCGTCGACCGTCCAGGCGGCGCCGGCGATCCCGTTGATGAGCGCGAGCTGGGCGCCGCGCGCCCGGCCGGTGAACGTGCCCGCGACCGCGTGCGCGCCCACCTTCGCCTGCGCTCCGTACCGCAGGGTCACCGCGTCCGGGCGCAGAACCACGTCGGGATCCAGCATCGCGAGGAGTGCTTCGAAGTCGCCGTTGTGGGCGGCGTCCAGGAACGCCGCGACGATGGCGCGCTGCCTGGTCAGGTCGGTGTCCGGCCGGGTGTCGGCGGCCTGGATCCGCCGCCTGGCCCGGCTGGCCAGCTGCCGGGCTGCTGCCGGCGTACGGTCGACGATCGGCGCGATCTCGTCGAACGGCACCGCGAACATGTCGTGCAGGACGTATGCCAGCCGCTCGGCCGGCGGCAACGTGTCGAGCACGACGAGCAGGGCCAGCCCCACGGAGTCGGCGAGCAGTGCCTGCTGCTCCGGGCCGGCGGCTTCGCGGTCGGCGGCGTCCGGTGCCTCGAAGACCTCGAGCGGGTCCTCACGCCGGCTCTTCCGCGTTCGCAGCATGTCCAGGCTGATTCGCGCGACGACGGTCGTGAGCCAGCCGCCGAGATTGTCGACGGCGGCGGAGTCCGTGCGGTGCAGCCGCAGCCATGCCTCTTGTACGGCGTCGTCGGCCTCGGCCTGGGAGCCGAGCATGCGGTACGCCACCGCTCGCAGGTGCGTGCGGTGCGCCTCGAACCGGCCGGCCAGGAAGTCGTCGTCGATCACGGTCACATTCTTTCCTCGGGGTCCGTCATGGCTCTGACGGTTCAAACCGAGTCGATGTGACCGAGGAGTCTCTGCGAATGGAAGCACGGATGAAGAGCCCCGCGTCGATCACCACCGTGATGGGCGAAGGTACGCAGGCGATGTGGAAGGCGGCGGGCAAGACGCTCGGCCAGCAGACGCTCGCGCTGGTCCACCTGCGGGCGAGCCAGATCAACGGGTGCAGCTTCTGCGTCGTCAGCGCGGGCCAGCACGCGGGAGACGACGAGACCGAACGGCTGCGGCTGTTCGCGGTCGCCGCGTGGCGGGAGGCGCCGTACTTCACCGATGCCGAACGCGCCGCGCTCGCCCTCACCGAGGCGGTCACCCGCATCGCCGACCGTCCGGACCCCGTGCCGGACGAGTTGTGGGACGAAGCCGCCAAGCACTTCAGCGAGGAAGAGCTGGCCGCCCTCCTGATGGCGATCGGAACCGTGAACGTATGGAACCGGCTCAACGTCGCCGTCCGCCAGCCCGCGGGCCAGGCCACCTGGAGCTGACCCGCGAATGACCACGTTAACCACGCAATCAGCGGGTTAACCACGCCCCGGCGCGTGGCGAAGCACCTACTGGCGTGGCGAAGCGCAGAGGCCGCGACCCCGCCGCGCGGCCCTAATGACCACGTTAACCAGCCAAACACGTGGTTAACGTGGTCATTCGCGGCGGGCACTGACGGACCGGCTCCGGCCGCTCAGGAGGTGGCGCCGCCGCAGGAGGCGCGGATCATCAGCTTGGTCGCGACGATGCGGGGCGGTGGCAGCGTGACGCTCGCCGGTTCGGGGGCTTCCTGGCTGCCATCGTCGCCCCCGCCATTCCGGGCGCCTCCACCACTCCGGGCGCTTCCACCACTCCCGACGCCTCCACCACTCCGGGCGCCTCCGGCCCGCCGCACGGCTGCTCTCGGCTGGTCGATCAGGTCGCGCAGCGCACCCACCGCCGCCCTCGCCAGCCCTTCCCTGTCCTGCGCGACCGTGGTCAGCCCCGGCCGTACCAACCCCGCCGCCTCCACGTCGTCGAAGCCGACGATCGCGAGGTCCTCGGGCACCCGCAGGCCCGCGTCGAGCGCCGCCTGCAGCGCGCCGATCGCCATCTCGTCACCCGCGGCGAACAGCGCCGAAGGCGGCGACGGCAGTGTGAGCAGCTCCTGCGCGCACCGGTAACCCGACGCCAGGAAGAAGTCTCCGTTGCGTACGTACGCCGGCTCGCACGGCAGTCCGAGCCGGGCCAGCTCGTAGCGGTACCCGTCGAGCCGCTCGGTTGCCGGCATCAGGTCCAGCGGCCCGGTGATCGTGGCGATCCGGGAGTGGCCCAGCGCGTGCAGATGCCGAACCGCCCGCGCCGCCCCGACGCGGTTGTCGGACGTCACGTACGTCGCGCGCGGCCCATGCACCGGCAGGTCGAGCCCGACACACGGCACCTCGGCCGCGTCGACCAGTGCCGTCACCGCCGGGTGGTGCTCGTCGATGCCCATCAGCAGGACGGCGGCCAGCCGGTGCTGCCGCGCCACCCGCACGTACGCCTCGACGTCGGCCGCCTCCGTGCGCGATGCCACCGTCGACAGCAGCATCAGGTGGTATCCGCTGTTGGACAGCGCGCGCTTCACGCCGGTCAGCATGTCCTGCAGGAACGGCTGCCTGCGCCCTTCGGCCTCGTACGACGTGTCCCAGATCAGGCCGATCATGTCCGAGCGTCCACGCACCAGCGCCCGCGCGGCCTGGCTCGGCTGGTACCCGAGCCGGTCGGCCAGATCGACGATCCGCTGCCGGGTGCGCGCGCTCACCTCCGGATGGCCGTTGAGCGCACGTGAGACCGTCGCGACCGAGACGCCGCTCTGCCGCGCCAGTTCCCGGATGTCGACCACAGCGCCACCCTAGCCGCTACGAAAACGTATCCGGAACTCTTGACATCGCTCGCGCGTCGGATCAGCCTGAACGAAATCCCACATCGCACGGAATCCCCGTACACATAGGTCCGGAAACGTTTACGGCTCGAACGCATGACCCGAACGCAACGAAGGAGACGAGCTGATGCTCACCCACGTTCGCCGCGTCGCGCTGCTGGTCACCGCCGCCGCGGTCACCGGAGCCACCGCCCTGGCCGCGGGTCTGGCGGCACCGACCGAACCAGCCCGCGCCGCCATGCCCCCGCAAGCCGGAGCGGCCGCCGTGCCGCCGCCGGACTCCGGCTGGTCGCTGGCCTGGAGCGATGACTTCAACGGCTCCGCCGGCAGCCTCCCGAGCTCCTCGAACTGGATCTTCGACCTCGGCCACAGCTACCCCGGCGGCCCCGGCAACTGGGGCACCGGCGAGATCCAGAACTACACGAACAGCCCGTCCAACATCAGCCTCGACGGCGGCGGCAACCTTCGCATCACCCCGCTGCGCGACGGCTCCGGCAACTGGACGTCGGCCCGGATCGAGACCCAGCGCACCAACTTCAAACCGCCGGACGGCGGCGTGATGCGGATCGAGGGCCGGATCCAGATGCCGAACGTCACCGGCAACGCGGCGCTGGGCTACTGGCCGGCGTTCTGGGCACTCGGCTCGCCGTACCGCGGCAACTACCAGAACTGGCCGGCGATCGGCGAGTTCGACGTGATGGAGAACGTCAACGGCATCAACTCCGTCTGGGGCGTGCTGCACTGCGGCGTCGCGCCGGGCGGTCCGTGCAACGAGTTCAACGGCATCGGCGCCAACCGCGCCTGCCCGGGCAGCAGCTGCCAGTCGGCGTTCCACACCTACCGCTTCGAGTGGGACCGTTCGGTGACGCCGAACCAGCTGCGGTGGTACGTCGACGGCCAGCAGTTCCACAGTGTCTCGCAGTCGCAGGTCGGCGAGCCGCACTGGTCGAACATGACCAACCACGCGGGCTACTTCATCCTGCTCAATGTCGCGATGGGCGGTGGATTCCCCAACGGTGTAGCGGGTTTCGGCACTCCGACCGCGGACACCGTGCCGGGCCGGCCGATGGTCGTCGACTACGTTGCGGTCTACACCCGCGGCGGTGGTACGACCACGCCACCTCCCGGCGGCACCAGCGCGTACTCCACGATCCAGGCCGAGAACTACAACGCACAAAGCGGTATCCAGACCGAGGCCTGCAGTGAGGGCGGCCAGAACATCGGCTGGATCTCCAACGGAGACTGGGCTCGTTACAACGGTGTCGACTTCGGGTCGAGCCCGGCGCACACGTTCAGCGCGCGGGTCGCTTCCGGCGCGGCCGGAGGGATCAGCGGGCTGGTGCAAGTGCGGCTGGACAGTCCGACCGGTGCGGTCGCGGCACAGTTCGCGCTCGCGAGCACCGGTGGGTGGCAGACCTGGACAACCGTTCCGGGCCAGGCGAACAACATCACCGGCGTCCACGACGTCTATCTGACGTTCAGCAGCGGCCAGCCCGCCGACTTCGTCAACGTCAACTGGTTCACGTTCTCCCGCTAGCTTTCCGCGTCTCGAAGGAGGAACCGCCATGCTCAGTATGCGAAGAGTTGCTCCTCTGGCCACGGCAGCAGTTCTGGCCGCGGCCGGCCTGTTCCTGGCCTCGCCGGATGCTTCGGCGATGCACGCCGCGCACGGCTACACGTTCAGCGAGCAACAAGTGAAGGCGATCGAGGCCCAGGCCGCGCTCGCTCCACTGCGGGGCTCGGAGTTTCTCGCGGACTGCACGGCCAGCCACCGGCAGGGCGACGACCCGATCGTCTTCCCCAACCAGGCAGGCGTTTCGCACCTCCACCAGTTCTTCGGCAACCGTACGACGAACGCGAACTCCACGTTGGAGTCGCTGAAGGCCGGCACGAGTACCTGCAGCCCGGTCGAGGACAAGGCAGCCTACTGGGTGCCGACCCTTTACCAGAACGGCAATCCCGTCGCGCCCGAACGCGTCACGGTCTACTACCAGGGCATCACCCATCACGAACGCGCGGTCGCGCATCCGCAGGGACTGCGTTACGTCGTGGGCAACGCGGCCGCGACCAACCCGGACCAGAACCCGTCCGCCCGCTGGTCGTGTGTGGGGCATCCGGAGGCCAGCCGTGACTTCCTGAGCTGCCCGGCGGGCTCGAAGCTCGAGACCTACCTCGACTTCCCGACCTGCTGGGACGGCACCCGGCTGGACAGCCCCAACCACCGCGACCACATGGCGTTCGCGGTCGCCGGTGAGTGCCCGGGTACTCACCCGGTCGTGGTGCCCCGGCTGGAGTTCCTGATCACCTATCCCGTCACCGGCGATGGGCTCTCGCTCGCCGGCACCCGGAACGGTGTGAACGTCACGAACGCGCCCGGCTACACCTTCCACGGCGACTTCATCAACGCCTGGGACCAGGCGGCGCTGGAGCAGCGGGTGCGGGACTGCATCGTCGCGGGCTACAAGTGCGGAACGGACGGCAGGCCCATCATGCAGTGACGTCCTCGGGACCGGCCACCATCCCTTCCGTCGGCTCGCGTACGCGGAGCTGAAGGCGGCCCGGCCGGGGTGGTGGCCGGGCCGGTGGTCGGGGCAGTGCGAGTAGCGGTGGAACGCCTGGGGAAGCCGCGGGTCGGTCCCGGTAGCATCAAGCCCGACCAGGATTCGTCAGAGGGAAGGTCCGCTCTCGTGATCTCGCGTAAGTCGCTTCGGTTGGCCGCAGCCGCGTTGACCGTCACCGTCGGGCTCGCCCTGGCCGGCTGCGGGAACATCCAGCCCGGCGTCGCGGCGAAGGTCGGTGACCAGACGATCTCGATGAGCTTCCTCGACGCGCAGGTGCAGTGGTACCACAACCAGCCGAAGGCGGCCAGCGAGCCGCCGTCGACCAAGCTGATCCTCTGGCAGCTGGTCGTGGTCCAGCTGTTCGACGACCTGGGCAAGCAGGAGGGCGTCACGCCGACGGCGGCCGAGATCCGCCAGGCCGAGGCCGAGTTCAAGTCCCGGGCCAAGACCATTGGCCCCATCTCGCCCGACATGGTGACGACGATCGCGCGCGGCACCCTGCTGCAGGAAAGCCTCAAGGCGAAGCTCGGTGGTGAGGCGCAGTACGTCGCCGCCGTACAGAAGAAGGCGGAAGAAGTGGGCGTCCGGATCAACCCGCGTTACGGAACCTGGAACAACGCCGACTTCATGCGCACCGGGCCCGACTCGTTCGGCAGCGGCGCGCTCGTCAAGCCGGCCACCCAGCCGACCCAGCCCGCGCTGCCGCAGGTCGGCCAGCCGGCGCCCGAGCAGTAAGCCCTTCGTGTCCGGCCGGATCGTCTTCCTGCTCAGCAGCCCGCGGGTCGCACCCGGCCTGTACGCCTGGGCTGCCTGGGAGGCGCTGCGCGGTGCCGACGCCGTCCTGATCGAGTCCGCCGACCATCCGCAACGAGCTCCGATCGAGGCCGCCGGCGTATCACTCGAGATCGCCGGCGCCGCGGAGGCTCCTTTCGTACGCGCGCAGGAACTGGTGGCCCGGGCCGCGGCCGGCGAGGTTGTCGTGTGGGTCGCCGCCGAGTCCGGTGACTCCGAGCTCGCGGGCGCGCTGGCGTTGCGGCTCGCCTCGGTTTCGGAGGCCGGCCAGACCGGGCTGCCCGAGCTCGAGGTGCTGCTCGCGTCGTACGACCTGCCGGGCGCGCGGATGCTCGACCTGATCGCCGTGATGGACCGCCTGCGCAACGAGTGCGCGTGGGTACAGGAGCAGACGCCACGGTCGCTGGTGCGCTACCTCGTGGAGGAGGCGTACGAAACCGTCGAGGCGATCGAGACCGGCGACCGCGTCCACCTGCGCGAGGAACTCGGCGACCTGCTGTTCCAGGTCGTGTTCCACGCGCGGATCGCGCAGGAGGACGCCGCGGAGCCGTACTCCATCGACGAGATCGCGGCCGACCTCACCGCGAAGCTGATCCGGCGTAACCCACACGTGTTCGGCTCGGTCTCGGCTTCCGACGCGGCCGAGATCGAGGCGAACTGGGACGAGCTGAAGGCCGCCGAGAAGGCCCGGTCGTCGGCCGTCGAAGGAGTGCCGCTGGCGCTGCCAGCCCTCGGCCTGGCCGACAAGCTGCTGGAACGTACGGCCAAGGCCGGGCTCGAGGTGCCGCTGCGCGGTTCGGAGCCGGGAGGCGACCTCGGCGACGCGCTGCTCCAGCTGGCGGCCGACGCCCGTGCCAAGAGCATCGATCCGGAGCAGGCGTTGCGCGACGCGATCCGCCGCTACATCGAACGGATCCGGGCCGCCGAGTCCTCCTAGCCGAAGTAGTGGCCGGCCTCGAGGTCCGCGATCAGCCCGATCTGCTCGGGCTTCCAGTCGAACCGTTCCTGGGTGAGCGCGCCCGACGCCGGCAGGTCCTGGGAGGCGAACATCCGGATCCATCCGAAGTGGTCCTCAGCCTCCGCGTCGGGGATGGCTCGCACCGGCAGGCCGAGATGCTTGCCGAACACCTCGGCGATCGCGCGGGCCGGTATGCCCTCCTCCGCGACCGCGTGCAGCCGGGCGCCGGCGGGCGCGTGCTCCAGGGCCAGCCGGTACAGGCGCGCGGCGTCCAGGCGGTGTACCGCGGGCCAGCGGTTGCTTCCGTCGCCCAGGTAGGCGGCGACGCCCTTCGTACGGGCGATCTGGATGAGGTACGGGACGAAGCCGTGGTCGCCTTCGCCGTGCACCTGGGGGAGCCGGACGAGCGAGACCCGTACGCCGCGCTCGGCGAGCGGCAGCGCGGTCTGGTCCGTGCGGCGGGGATGGGTCCAGGGCTCGGGCGGTGCGTCTTCCTCCGTGACGACGCGGCCCGGCCCGAGCACGCCGGTTCCACCGGTGACGACGAACGGACGTCCGGTGCCGGCGAGCACCTCGCCGATCGCCTCGATCGCCTGCCGGTCGGTCTCCGCGGCGGCGGCCATCTGCGAGAAGTCGTGGCTGTACGCCAGGTGGATCACGCCGTCGGCCTGCGCCGCGCCGCCGCGCAGGCTGTCGAGGTCGGCGAGGTCGCCGCGGTGGGGCTCGGCGCCGGCGGCTTTCAGGGCTTCCTCGGCGGCGTCGGTGCGGGCCAGGCCGAGGACCTGGTGGCCGTTGCCGATCAGTTCGCGGACGACGGCGGAACCGACGAATCCGCTCGCGCCGGTGACGAAGACACGCATGGTCGCACTCCTTCGAGTAAGAGGTCGGGGATTGCTTCCATGGTGGGTCGGGAGCTGGTTGGCGTCCAAAGCTTGTTTCGTATGAGGTAATACGGTTGAGGCATCACCGCAGGTAGCATGGCTGTCGTGTCTGATCTGGATCTCGACCTTCGGCTGGTGCGCTACTTCGTGGCGGTTGCCGAGCGCGGGCATTTCGGCCGGGCGGCGGAGGCGCTGCACCTCACGCAGCCGTCGCTGAGCCGGCAGGTCCGGCGGCTGGAGCAGCAGGTGGGCGCACGGCTGCTGGACCGCACTCCGCAGGGCAGCCGGCTCACCGATGCCGGGTCGGCGTTCCTGCCGCAGGCGAAAGCCCTGTTGCGTTCGGCCGCCTCGGCGGCGGCATCGGCGCGGGCCGCTGCCGAGCCCAGCCGGATCACGATCGGCTACACCGCCGGCCTGATCATCACGCCGGCTGTCCGCGAGCTGCGGCGGCAGCACCCGGACGCTGACGTACGGTCTCATCATCTGGAGTGGAGCGAGCCGCGCTCGGCGCTGCTCGAGCATCGCGTGGACGTGACCGTCAACCGGCTGCCGATGCGCACGGAGGGGCTCTCCGTGACCGTCCTCTACGACGAGGGCCGGTTGGTGGTGGTGCCGCTCGACCATCGGCTGGCGGGCAAGGAATCCGTCACGCTCGACGACATCGCCGACGAGCCGATGCCGCGCCTCCCCGATCCGGACTGGAACGCGTTCTGGCGCATCGACCCCCGCCCCGACGGCCGACCGGCGCCGGCCGGGCCACTGATCCAGGCAGTGGAGGACAAGCTCGAGCTGATCGCCACCGGCGAGGTCGTCGCGATCGTGGCCGCGGGCTTCCTCGGGACGCGGGTCCGTCCCGACCTCACCGCGATCCCCCTGGACGACGTCGAGCCGAGCCACGTCGTCCTCGCCACCCGCGCCGGCGACCGTAACCGGCTGGTAGCCGCGTTCGGCAAGATCGCCCGCACCCACCTCACGCCCGCACCCCACGACCACGAACACCCGTAACCTCGCCGGGCGGGTCGGTTCGCTGGATGTTCAGGAGCCGCCGGTAGGCTCAGCCACGTTGGAATAGCCATGTCGTAACACTTGGGAGGCTGGCCCGTGGCCACGATTGACGCCATCATCGCCCGCGAGATTCTGGACTCGCGCGGTAACCCCACTGTCGAGGTGGAGGTCGGGCTCGATGACGGCACGATCGGCCGCGCCGCCGTGCCGTCCGGTGCGTCGACCGGTGCGTTCGAGGCCGTCGAGCTGCGTGACGGCGAGACCAACCGCTATGCCGGCAAGGGTGTCACCAAGGCCGCACAGGGTGTCGTCGACGAGATCGCGCCGCAGCTGGTCGGCTACGAAGCCAGCGAGCAGCGCCTGATCGACGCCCGCCTGCTCGACCTCGACGGCACGCCCAACAAGGCCAAGCTCGGCGCCAACGCGATCCTCGGCGTCTCGCTGGCGATCGCCAAGGCCGCGGCCGAGTCCGCCGGCCTGTCGGTGTTCCGTTACGTCGGCGGGCCCAACGCCCACGTCCTGCCGGTGCCGATGCTCAACATCATCAACGGCGGCGCCCACGCCGACAACGACGTCGACTTCCAGGAGTTCATGATCGCGCCGATCGGCGCGTCGACGTTCAGCGAGGCGATCCGCTGGGGCGCCGAGACCTACCACGTGCTCAAGTCGGTGCTCAAGGGCCAGGGCCTGTCCACCGGCCTCGGCGACGAGGGTGGCTTCGCGCCCAACCTGCCGTCCAACCGCGCGGCGATCGACCTGATCGCGACCGCCGTCGAGAAGGCCGGCTTCCGCTGGGGCTCCGACATCGCGATCGCGATCGACGCGGCGGCGACGGAGTTCTACGACGCCGAGAAGTCGGTCTACCGTTTCGAGGGCGCCGAGAAGTCGGCCGACGACCTGATCGGCTACTACTCCGAGCTGCTCGACAGCTACCCCTTCGTCTCGATGGAAGACCCGCTGGCCGAGGACGACTGGGCCGGCTGGACGGCGATGACGTCGGCGATCGGGTCGCGCGTGCAGATCGTCGGCGACGACCTGTTCGTCACCAACCCCGAGCGGCTTTCCCGCGGCATCAAGGACGGCGCGGCCAACTCCCTGCTGGTCAAGGTCAACCAGATCGGCTCGCTCACCGAGACGCTCGACGCCGTGGAGATGGCCCACCGCAACGGCTTCTCGTGCATGATGAGCCACCGTTCCGGCGAGACCGAGGACACCACGATCGCCGACCTCGCGGTCGCGACCAACGTCGGCCAGATCAAGTCCGGCGCGCCGGCCCGCACCGACCGCGTGGCCAAGTACAACCAGCTCCTGCGCATCGAGGAAGAGCTCGACGACGCCGCGCGCTACGCCGGCAGGTCGGCGTTCCCGCGCTACACCGGCGCCTGAGCTCCGTCGAGGTGACCTGCGATGGGTGACGGACGCCGAGGGCCGGGAGGACGGTCGCCGCGCGACCGCTCGCGGCCCGGCGCCCGTCCACCCGCGCCGGGTCGCGGCGACGCTCCGGTCCGGCATCGGCACGCGCCTTCCGGCAACGAAGCAGGCGGCGGTGCCAGGTCGTCGCGTTCCCGCTCGGCGGGGCGGTCGCGTTCGACCGGGCTGACCGGGCGCGCGGCGGTGCTGCTGCTCGTCCTCGCCGCGCTGGTCGTGTCGTACGCCTCCAGCCTGCGCGCGTGGGCCGACCAGCAGTCGCGGATCGCCGCCCTGGAAGCCGAGCAGGCCGAACGCCAGAAGGCCGTCACCGAGCTCGACACCGAGTTGCGGCGCTGGCAGGACCCCGCCTACGTGCAAGCGCAGGCGCGCAAGCGATTCGGCTGGGTGCTCCCGGGCGAGACCGGCTACGTCGTGGTCGGCGGCGATGACGCGCTCGACGAGGCGAGCGGCCAGCGTGCCGACCCGGCCACTCCGCAGACCAAGGAGCCGGCGTGGTGGAGCACGCTGTGGGGCAGCGTCGAGTATGCCGGCGACCCACCGCCGAAGCCCGCGCCGAAGCCGAAGAAACCCAAGCCGGCCGAGACGATCACGCCGGAGACGGAGATCTCCGAGGAAGATGGCAACTGAGACCCGGCTCGGCGTGCCCACGGCCGGCGACCTCGAGACGCTGCACTCGCAGCTGGGCCGGCCGGCGCGAGGCGTACGCCGGATCGCGGCGCGTTGCGCGTCCGGCCATCCCTGCGTGGTGGAGACGGAGCCGCGGCTGCCCGACGGCACTCCGTTCCCGACCGTCTTCTACCTCACCTGCCCGCGGCTGGCGTCGGCGATCGGCACGCTGGAGGCGAGCGGGCTGATGCAGGACATGACGGCCCGGCTGGACTCTGATCTTGAGTTGGCGGCGGCATATCAGCGGGCGCACGGCTCGTACATCGCGCATCGGGAGGCGCTGGCCCACGTGCCGGAGATCGCGGGCGTGTCGGCCGGCGGCATGCCGACGCGGGTGAAATGCCTGCACGCGCTGGTCGCACACGCACTGGCGGCCGGACCGGGCGTGAACCCGTTCGGGGACGAGGCATTGCTACGACTGGAGGACGCATGCGCGTAGCTGGGATCGACTGCGGTACGAACTCGATCCGGTTGCTGGTGGCCGAGATCACCGGCGGCCACCTGGTCGACATCGACCGCCGGCTGGAGATCGTCCGGCTGGGACAGGACGTCGACCGGACCGGACGGCTCGCGCCGGAGGCGCTGGCGCGTACGTTCGAAGCCTGCAAGCGATATGCGGATCTGATCTCGGAGCTCGGCGCCTCTCGGGTGCGGTTCGTCGCGACGTCGGCGACACGGGACGCGTCGAATCGTTCGGACTTCGTGGCGGGGGTGCGCGACATCCTCGGCGTCGAGCCCGAAGTGATCACCGGCGACGAGGAGGCGCGGCTGTCCTTCGACGGCGCGACGCGTGAGCTGGCGCCGCTGGGCGTACCTTCGCCTTACCTGGTGGTCGACATCGGCGGCGGGTCGACGGAGTTCGTGCTCGGCGCGCGGCAGCCCGAGCAGGCGATCTCGGTCGACATGGGCTGCGTCCGCCTGACCGAACGCCACCTCGACGGCGACCCGCCCTCAGCTGCGTCTGTCGCCGCCGCACGCGAGGAGGTCGACCGGCTGATCGACAAGGTGGCGTTGACGGTCGACTTCTCGAAGGCGAGCGCGCTGGTGGCCCTGGCCGGCACGGCGACAACCGTGGCGGCGATGGCGCTCGACCTCCCGTCGTACATCCCGGAACGCATCCACCTCTCCCGCATCCCCGTCGGCGACATCCGCTCGATCGCCGAACGCTACCTGGAGATGAGCCACTCGGAACGCGCGGCGCTGCCGTTCATGCACCCAGGCCGCGTCGATGTCATCGGCGGCGGATCGCTCATCCTGGAGCGCATCGCGGCCAGGATCGAGCCCTACCTCTCGGGCGCCGACGTCGTCATCTCCGAACACGACATCCTCGACGGGATCGCCTTCAGCCTGGTCGACAACGGCTGACCGGCGTCCAGCCAACCGAACGTCAGAACGTGTGGCGGAGCCGCCCCGATGGGACGGCTCCGCCACACTTTCCTCCTAGGGGTTCTTGACGTTGCCGAAGTGGTCGATCGGGCAGGTGTCGCTCTCGTCCTGGCTCAGAACGGCCGGGTCGTAGGCGTAACCCGGGATGTGGTCGGTCAGGAACGCTCCCGTCGCGTTGAAGGCGTTCAGCGCCGGCCACGGGCTCTGCGTACGTGAGTCGGTGCCCGAGACGCCCGCACCCTTGTAGGTTCCACCGGCGGTGGTGAGCACGGTGTTCAGCGTCGGGTCCGTGCCGAAGCTCGCACCGAAGAAGCCGTCGTAGACCGTGCTGTTGAACAAATCGCCGCGGCTGTAGCCGGTGAGCGCCCAGGCGCCGTCGGCGGCGTTGGACCAGAATCCGGGCGAGCACCAGGCACCCTGCTTGAACGGCCGGCACCCGTGACTGATGACGAGTTGCGGGTTCTTGGGCTTGCCGTCATAGCTGGCGGTCACCGTTCCCGGCAACGTGTCGGGGTCGTACCAGCCGCTGACGTACTTGAACGTGCCGCCGCCCGACTTGGTCATCGCGGCCGTGCCCCACGGGCCGGTGATGTCAGCGTTGTTGGAGCCGGTCGCGGTCAGCACCCACAGGACATACGGTCCATCGGCGTCCGCACCGTTTGCTACACCGCAGAGCTCGGTGCGCAGGTCGTAGCCGCCGAAGCCATCGGCGATGAGACCCTGCCCGCTGTAGCTGACGGTGTTGGCATAGGCCGACGCGGTACCGACCAGAGCGAGGCTCGCGAGCACGGCGATCGCGAGTGTGCACAGGCCTCGAGTGAATCTGGACATTGTTCGCCCCATTTCATGAGTCCCAGCAGAGAACTGGGATCGACCGTCAAGTCGGGCCGAACGACGTCCAGTTACCAGATCGCGAACAATCGGGACGTCCGACAGGAACGTGCGGTGCGCATGGTCCCGCGCCTAAAGGGGCCGACGACCTGAATCGAACTGGCCAGGACCGGGTCTCGATCAGTGCCCGTTCCCTACGCCACCGAGGATGTGGTGGCGGCCCCAGGCGCCCAGCGGGGCGAGGGCCTCGTTCAGTGAGACGCCAAGCGGCGTCAGCGAATACTCCACCCGCGGCGGCACCTCGGCGTAGTCCTCGCGGTGGACGATGCCGTCGGTTTCGAGCTCGCGCAGGTGGGACGTCAGCACCTTCTCCGTGACGCCCGGCAACTCGCGACGCAGCTCGCCGAAGCGGCACGGGCGTTCGTTCAGCGCCCAGAGGATCAGCACCTTCCACTTGCCGCCGATGACGTCCATCGCCGCGTCGATGCCGCAGACGTAGGCGCCTGGCCTGCGTGTGCCCAACATCTGGAATCCACCACCCACCTCGAAGTGCGTACTTGTCCGTCGGCCGATCCGAAGTCAGCCTATGCGACATGGAGAAATCGCTGACGTTGCTCGGACTCGGTGCGATGGGCACCGCCCTCGCCCGCGCCTGGATGGACTCCGGATACGCCGTGACCGTGTGGAACCGTACGCCCGCGAGGGCCGAACCCCTCGCCGCCGCAGGCGCGGCCGTCGCGGCGAGCGCGGCCGATGCCGTCGCCGCGAACCGGCTGGTCGTCGCCTGCCTGCTCGACGACGCCTCGGTCGGCGCGACCCTGGCCGGCGCCGATCTCGCGGGCAAGGACCTCGTGAACCTCACCACCAGTACGCCCGGCCAGGCCCGCGCCCGCGCGCGATGGGCCGCCGGCCGTGGCGCGCGGTACGTCGACGGCGGCATCATGGCCGTACCACCGATGATCGGCGCACCGGCCGGCGGTGGATACGTCTTCTACAGCGGCGATTCCGCGCTGTTCGACGAGCACCAGCCGACGCTGGCCGTCCCTGCCGGGACGACGTACGTCGGTGTGGATCCCGGCTTCGCCGCCCTTCATGACGTTGCCTTGTTGAGTGCGATGGACGGCATGTTCGCCGGCGTCACCCACGCGTTCGCCCTTGTACATAAGGAGAACATCGCCCCGAAGGAGTTCGCGCCCCTGCTCGCCGGCTGGCTCGGCGCGATGGCCTCGTTCGTCGGTCGGATGGCCGAGCGGCTGGAGAGCGGCGACTACACCACCGGCGTCGTGTCGAACCTCGCGATGCAGGCCGTCGGAAGCGCCACGCTGGAACGTACGGCCGAGGAGCAGGGCGTCAGCAACGAGCTGCTGGCGCCCTACCACGACCTGATGCGCCGCCGGGTCGACGCCGGCCACGGCGACGAGGACGGTGCGGGTCTGGTCGGCCCGCTGCTCAGGGAACGGTGATGACCAGCTTGCCGAAGGTGTGCTCGCGTAGCAGATCGACGTAGGCCTGCCGGGCCTCGGCCAGTGGGTAGCGCCGGCTGATCGTCAGCGGCAGGCGCCCGTCGACGACGCGAACGGCCAGCTCGTCGAGGTCGCCGGGCTCGATGTGGGTGAAGCCGGACCACACGGTGAGGTCGTCCCGTCCGGGCACGGTCTGCTCGAGCATCGAGGTGATCGTGATCAGCCGGCCACCCCGCCTGACCACACGAGCCGCCGCGACCACCTCGTCCGACGACGGCAAGGCCAGGTTGACCAGCGCGTCCACGCCGTCCGGGTAGTGGCGCGCTACCTCCGCGACCACATCGACCGACGTGTGGTCGAGCACCTCGGCAGCACCCAGGGCACGGATCGCGGACTCGTCGGCCGGTCCGGCCGTCGCCAGGATGTGCGCCCCGGCCGTCGCCAGCAGCGGGAGCAACACGGTGCCCACGCCTCCCGTCGCGCCGATCACCAGAATCGTCTGGCCGGGACGCGGATCCAGCTGCCGTAGTAGGGGCCAGGCGGTCATGCCGGTGGTGGGCAGCGCCGCCGCCTGGTCCGCCGGCAACTGCGTAGGGCGGCGGCCGAGCGCGGGCGTGTCCGCCTCGAACACGGCGTACTCCGCAACCGTTCCAGTGCTGTACGACGGCGGCGTGCTCACCATCTCGGCACCCGGAAACGCCCGGGGCGCCGCGAACCCGAACACCTCGTCTCCCACCGCGAAACGGGTCACGTTCGCGCCGAGCTCGGTCACCGTGCCGGCGAAGTCGTGTCCCGGAACGTGTGGGAAGACGAGCGGGATCTGCTCGCGGAGCTCTCCGCTCAGCAGCCTCAGCTCGCCGGGGTTCGCCGACGCGGCCGCGATCCGGACGAGGATCTGCCCAGGACCCGGCGCGGGCGGATCGACCTCCTCGACGCTCAATCCCTCGGGTGGGCCGTATTCCTTGGCCTGCAACGCCTGCATTGGGACCTCCATAAGCGGACCAGTTGGTCAGGTTGACGACAGTAGCATCTAACCGGACCGCGCGGTCAACTTGGATATGATGGAAAATTGTGACCGAGAGACCGCTGCGCGCCGACGCCGTCCGTAACCGGCGGCTGGTGCTGAGCGCCGCCTCGGAAGCGTTCGCCCAGCGGGGCATGGACGTGTCGATCGCCGAGATCGCGCAGCGCGCGGGCGTCGGCAAGGGCACGGTGTTCCGGCACTTCGCGACCAAGGAGGACCTGCTGGCCGCGATCGCCTGCGACCGGTTCGCCGAGCTGATCGCGGTCGCCGAGGGCCTGCTGGACGCGCCCGATCCGGTCGAGGCCGTTCGCGAGTTCATGGCGGCGGGAGCGTCGATGCACGGGCGCGACCGGACGTTCACGCAGATCTCGACGCGGGTGTTCATGGCCGACGCGACCGTGCAGTCGGCCAGCACGCGGCTGACGAAGGTCGTCGAGCAACTGGCCGAAAAGGCGCGGCGGCAGGGCGGGCTGCGTCCCGACCTCACCGGCGAGGACGTCCGGGCGTTGATGAGCGGCGTCTGCCTGGCGGCCGAGCACTACGCGGAGTCCGAGCCCGAGCGGTGGCGGCGCTATCTCGGCATAGTCTTCAACGGCATGCGCGCCGAGCCGTAGGGTGAGCGACGTGCGCGTACTGATCTCTGTCGACATGGAAGGCATCGCGGGCATCGTCGACCCGCAGGACGTCCGGCCCGGTGAAGCGGAGTACGAGCGCAACCGGCACCTGATGACGGCGGAGGCGAACTCGGCCGTCCGCGGTGTGCTCGCGTTCGAGCCCGACGCCGAGGTGGTGGTGTCGGACGCGCACGCGCAGTTCCGCAACCTGCTGCCGGAGGAGCTGGACCGGGCGGCGCGGCTGATCCGCGGCAAGCCCAAGCCGGGCGGGATGCTGGCGGGCGTGCAGCACAACGTGGGCGCGGTGCTGTTCATCGGCTACCACGGGCGCGCCGGGACGCCGCACTCCGTGTTGTCGCACACCGTCAACGGCGCGGTGATCGCGGACGTGCGGATCAACGGCGAGTCGTACGGCGAGATCGGGCTGAACGCGGCGTTCGCCGCTGCCCACGGCGCGGCGCCGGTACTGGTGGCGGGCGACGACACGGTCGCCGCCGAAGCGGCCGCGGTCGTACCCGGCGTACACACGGTGATCGTGAAGTGGGCGCACGGTGCCAAGGCGGCGGAGTCGTTGCACCCGTCGGAGGCCTGCGCGCGCATCGAGGCGGCGGTGCCGGTGGCGATGGCGGAGCTGATGTCGGTGCAGGCGCCTGTCTTCGAGGGCGAGGTTGTGCTCGAGGTCGACGTGCAGAAGCCCGCGCTGGCCGAGCACGCGCTGCTGGTGCCCGGCATGACGCGGCCGGCTGGGTGCACGCTGCGCTACGTCGCGCCCGACTACGCCACGGCGTACGGGCTGGTGTCGCTGATCTCCGTGCTCGGCAGCGCGGGACTGGCGTAGATGTCGTTCGTTCCGCCCGGGTCGGGGTGGCCGGAGGATCCCGCTGTCGCTTCCACGCCGGTGGCGGCTTCGGTGGCCTCGGTCGAGTCGCTGGCCGCGTCGGCGCCTTCGCTGGCCGAGCTGAACGCCCGGCAGTCGGTGTGCCGCGCCTGCCCGCGGCTGGTGGCATGGCGGGAACAGGTCGCCCGCGAACGGCGAAAGTCCTTCGCCACCGAGGAATACTGGGGCCGCCCGATCGCCGGGTGGGGCTCGGAGCAACCGTGGTTCCTGATCGTGGGGCTGGCGCCGGCCGCCCATGGAGGCAACCGGACGGGCCGCATCTTCACCGGCGACCGTTCGGGCGACTGGCTGTTCGAGGCACTGCACTCGGTCGGCCTCGCGGCCCTTCCGACCAGCGTCCACGCGGGGGACGGCCAGCGCCTGCTCGGCGGCCGCATGGTCGCGGCGGTACGGTGCGCGCCGCCCGACAACAAGCCGTTGCCCGTCGAACGAGACGCCTGTTTCCCCTGGCTGGTAAGGGAAGTGGAGTACGTGGGGCCGTACGTGCGCAGCGTGGTGGCGCTCGGCTCGTACGGCTGGGACGCGGCGCTGAAGTCCTTCAAGGCCGCCGGCTTTGGCGTCCCGCGTCCGAAGCCGAAGTTCGGCCACGCCGCCGAGGCGACCATCCTGGCGGCAGACGGCCGCGAGCTCCTCCTGATCGGCTCGTTCCATCCGAGCCAGCAGAACACCTTCACCGGCAAGCTGACGCCCGGAATGATGGAGGCCGTCTTCGAACGGGTCAAGGACTACGCGGGCGTGTGAACGCAGATCATCCAAAGCTCCGGTACGCCGGGATGGAGAGTTCAGAGATGACCAGGATCTGGTGCTCGGTAATCGCAGCTCAATACGGGTCAACCCTCGAGGACATGGCCATCGTGTTGCGCGGATGTCCAGATGAGCTGTGGGAGGCAAGCCTCTACGAGGTAAGGAAGACCGACCAGTGGGCGTGGCCTCCGACCGATCGCGACGGGCGCCCGTTCGATGACCCAGCCGTCAGCGAGCGCAAGCTCCAGATCCACAGTGCAGTATGGCGAACCGCCGCCCACGCGCTCTGGTTCACCGATCTCGACTTGTCCCCCACGCATGCCAATTGGGCGCCTCCGGCCCCGTTCTCTATCGGCGACGAAGATGCCTACGTCATCCCGCCCACATACACTCGCGAACAGCTGCTCGGCTACATCGATCACTGCCGGTTGAAGGTCGACAAGATCTTTGGTGACCTGACCGATGAGCAGGCCGCCGCGCAACTCCCAGAGCCGCACCGAAACGGCGGGACATCGCTGGCGGCCATCTTCGTCGGAGGTGTGGTCCACCTCCAGCTTCACTCCGCCCAGGTGCGCACATTCCTCAGAAGCCACGGGATCCGTTGCGCCGATGAGTGACGGGTGCGAACGGGTCAAGGAATACGCCGGTCTAGATCAGGCTCCGCCACAGGGGTAGGGAGGCCGGGCCTGACCGGATGACTGTGCGATCGGCGTGCATGTAACGTCGCCCGCATGACGATATGGACGGTCCCCGAGCGAGTCGAGCCACCGGTCAACCCCGCGGATGAGCGGACCGCGCTCGAAGACCGTCTCGACTTCCAGCGCACGACATTGCTGCTGAAGTGTGGTGGGCTGACTCCGGAGCAGTTGGCAACCCGATCGGTGCCGCCGTCAACGATGTCGTTGCTGGGAATTGTCCGGCACATGTCCGGGGTCGAGGCCTGGTTCCACTCGTACGACGGCCAACCGGACCACAGGTATTTCTGGGACTACGTGCCGGGCGCGGCGAACGGCTTCGAAATCGCCGACAGCACGCGGGCCGCGGACGACCTGGCCGGCTATCAGACGAGTGTCGCCCGGTCCCGCGCGGCCGTGGCCGGGCGCAGTCTCGACGAGGCCAGCCCTGGCGAGGACTACACCCTGCGGTGGATCTATCTGCACATGATCGAGGAGTACGCACGCCACAACGGCCACGCGGATCTGCTTCGCGAACGCATCGACGGCGCCACCGGCGAATGAACCCGCCGACGAGGCCGACCTACGGTGAACCGGCGGTGGTCTGGCAGATGATGGAAGCCGGCTTCGAGCGCGCCAAGGAACTTGCGCACCCGCTGTAGGCATCGGAGGGTGGGGGTGGTCTCGGTTAGGGTTTCGAGACGTGACTGACGAGGGTTTCAGGACGGTGGAGACGGCTGACCGCGACGGCGTGCGGCTGAGTTCGATCGAGTTCGGGGGTACGGAAGGTTACCTGCTGCTTCCGCCCGGCTCGGGCGGGCGCGCACCGGGCGTTGTGTACGCAGGGCAGGGCGGCGTCAAGGATCGCTTCCTCGACGAGGCGCTGGAGCTCGCGCGCGACGGTGCGGTGGTGATCACCGCGCTGACCGAGTTCGGTGTGGTCGGCGACCCTGCGACCGACCTCGCGATGGTCGAGCGCGCGGCCGAGATCCAGCGACATGCGTTGGCTGTCCTGCGTAACCATCCGCAGGTCGACGCGACTCGAATTGGCTTTGTCGGCCACGGGTGGGGTGCCACCCAGGCCGCGTGCGTTGCCGGAGGCGGCGCGTCGCTGCGGACGCTGGTGCTGGCAGGCACGGGCGCGCATCTCTCGGAGTTCCTGTGGTCGTTCGGGCCGCGCACGGCGGACCGGGCGGCGTACGTCAAGGAGCTGTCCGCGATCGACCCGATCGTCCAGCTTGACCGGCCGCTCGCCTATCCAGTGCTGTTCCAGGTCGGCAGTCACGACCAGAACGTGCCGCCAAGCGACGCCGACGAGCTCTGGCAGTCGATCGACGCATCGAAGGACCGCAAGGACTACGACTGCGACCACAACCTGGTCGATCATCCACCGGCGCGGGCGGATCGGCGAGCCTGGCTCCGCGAGGCGCTCGGCATCGATGGTTTGTTCGAGCGCACCCAGCGACACGCCGTCGACCCATAGGCGGGTGGGGGTGGGCGGTGCTAGGCTTTCGAACATGTTTTCGACAGACCTTGGATACGTTGAATACCGCTCGGCGCCGGACATCTTCGGCGAGGATCGGTGGATCGTGGGCAAGATTCGTTCGGCGGAGGTGCGCGACGGCGTGCGGTGGTACCACGTCGAGCCGTTAGTGCCCTTGCCAACCGAGGGTCTCCCACGATGGGTGACCGACCAGCACGTACGCGAGTGGGAGCGGCCGGAGAGCAGCTGGCGCACCAACTGGCAGCCGATCTTCGCCTGAGCCGCGATGTCGCACAGCTGGGTGCCGGGTTTACGCTGCGCCGGCCCGCAAGGTCCGCGCCACGCTCGAGCGATGACTTTCCAGCCGGCCCTCGGTCAGTATTCGATATGACCAACGCTGTGACCGTTACCGGAGCCCAGTTCGTCCTCTGCACCAACGACATCGAGCGGCTGAAGACCTTCTACGCCGACCTCCTCGGCGCCGAAGAGCAGACCTGCGTCCCCGGCGACGGCGGTCCGTTCTACGTCATGCTCGACCTCGGCGCTCCTGGCCTGACCCTCGGCCTCGTCGCCGACGAACGAGGAGCCAGCACCGCCCCGGGCCGATCCGCGCTCGCCGTCTTCGTCGACTCCGTCGACGACCTGTTGCCCCGCGTCGAACCAGCCGGTGGCAAGGTCCTCGGCCCACCCAACGACATGCCGTGGGGCCACCGAGTCGCCCACATCGCCGACCCCGACGGCAACTCGGTCAACCTGACGCAGCAACTCTGACCGCAGTGCAACGCGGAACTCACCCCGCGACCGTGATCGGCCGGTCGGGAGGTCCGTCCGACAGCAGGCGCGCGATCAGCTCTGCGAGTTCGGCAGGGCGGAGCAAGTCCGTCGTCGCCGTGAGCTCGGAGAGGGTCCACCAGCGGTGGCCGGTGATCGTGGAGCTTTCCAGCTCCTCGAAGCCCGACGTGTCGATCTCGAACGCCGGCGCGCGGACCAGGAAGTAGCGCTGCCGCACCTCGGACGTCACGCCGTCCCGCACGGTCGTCCAGGGCCGGCCGCGCCAGATCTCCGGCCCGAGCGGCACTCCGGTGAGGCCGGTCTCCTCCCGCAGCTCGCGCAGCGCCGCCTGTTCGTGCGTCTCTCCCGGCCGCACGCCACCGCCGGGCTGGAACCAGCGGGACGAGCCGTCGTCGTTGCGTAGTGAGAACAGCAACAGCCGGTCGGCGTCGTCCAGCAGCACGATCCGTGCGCTCGGCCGCGGGATGAGTTCGGGCACGAAACGTCAGCCTATTCAGGCGGGCAACCAGAAATTGCTCGCTGAGATGCGCCCGGCCGTCCCGCGAGCTGAAGTAGCGTGACGCCCATGGCGACGCTCGAGGATGTGGAGCGGCTGGTCGCGGACCTGCCCGAGACCGAGGTCGGCGAACGCTACGGCAACCGCACCTGGCAGGTCCACGGCAAGGCGTTCGCGTGGGAACGGCCGTTCAGCAAGGCCGACATCAAGCGGTTCGGCGCCGAGACTCCCCCGGACGGTCCCATCCTGGCCGTCCGCGTCGAAGATCTCGGCGAGAAGGAAGCCGTCCTCGCGGCCGGACACCGCGGGTTCTTCACGATTCCCCACTTCGACGGCTTCGCCGCGGTGCTGATCCAGCTGTCGAACGTGTCGGAGGCCGCCCTGCACGACGCGCTGCTGGACGGCTGGCTGGTGTTCGCGCCGCCCAAGCTGGCCGAGGCGTACCTCGCGAAGGAACGCTAGGCGAGCAGCTCGCGTACCAGCGCGGCGCTCCACCACCACTCGATCCGGTCCGCGGACCAGCCGCGTTCGAGGTGGAGCGTGTTGTAGACGTCCAGATTGCAGATCGCCGCGTAGATGTCGACGGCGGTCGGGACGTCCAGGGCAGCGCGCAGGACGCCGGAGGGCCAGGCCGAGAACACACGTACACGTGTCTGGTCACCGAGCCGGCGCCCGTCGAGGTAAGCGGTCGCGAGGTCGGGCTCGGTGCGGGCCGCGTCACGAATCAGCGTGATCAGGTCGCCGGCGCGTTCGAACAGCCGCCGGTCGTACGCCGCCATCGCCGCGAGCTGCCGCTGCGGGTCCAGGGTGGAAGCCTCGAGGTCGGCAAGCTGCTGGGCGCCGTCCGCGGCCAGGTCGGCCGACTCGACGAGCGCGCGGACGAGCCCGGGCTTGTCGCCGTACGTCGCGTAGACCGTCGGCACCGAGACGCCTGCTTCCTGCGCCACCGCCCGGATCGTTGTCGTGGCCCAGCCGCGCTCGACGAACAGCCTGCGTGCGGCGTCGGCGATGTCGGCCCGGGTCTGCTCGGCTTGCTCGGCCCGTCGCGCGGATTCGTAACGTCGCATATATTGATTATATGGAGCGTAAAACGAAATTCCGAACAGGACCCACCGGCTTCACCCAACTCGCCGGCGCGGCAGGGATCGGCTTCGCCTCGCTGATCGTGCTCGGCAACGTGTTCCTGCTGCCCGCGGGCCTGCCGCTCGCGGGCGCCCCGACCAGCGAGGCGACCGTCTTCTTCGGCTCGAACGACGGCCTCCGCGCGCTCGCGGCCGGCCTCGGCCCGATCACGTGGACGCTGGCGACGGTGTTCGCCGCGGGTGCGCTCGGCGCCCTCCGGCGTTCCGAACGCGACCGCGGTGAGGCGTGGTCGCTCGTCGGCTTCGCGGGCATGCTGCTGCAGAACTGCACGTTCACCGCCGTGATCGCGACCCGGCTCGCCCTCGGCAAGACCGCCGGCTCCGACTCCAGCGCGACGACAGCACTCTGGGCCCTGCACGACGGCTTCTTCGCGCTGAACGGCACGTTCCTGGCCCTCGCCCTGACCGGCCTCTCGATCGGCGGCCTCCGCGCCGGGCTGATCGAGCGCTGGCACGGCCGGGCCGGTCTGCTGGCCGCCGCCCTCCAGTTCACGTCGGCGACCCTCGGCTCCCTGGTCATCGAGAAGGAGGGCCCGCTGGGCTTGATCGGCCTCGCCGGCTGGGTGATCTGGGTGGTCTGGCTCGTCTGGTACGGAGTAACCCTGCTCCGCGTCCAGACCGCAGGAGTACAACCCCAGCCTCAGCCCGCCTGAGCCCGCCGCCACCGGTACCGCGCCGTCGCGCATCCCCCTCACGCGCGGCGGGGTGGGGTGGAGCTGGTGCGCCCCGGTCCGTCCGCACGCACGCCGCCTATGCCTCATCAGCCGGTGCCGTGGACGCTCCACATCGCCTTGCCTTCGGCGACGATCAGGCGGCCGAAGCGCAGCTCCGGGAAGTGCGCCCCCGCCCCGACCGTCCCCTCGCCGGAGAGTTCGCGCCACAGTCGTTCCCGGGTACGCGCGGCCACCCCCGCATCCACGTCGCCGATCGAGTGCCAGGTCGGCTCGTCCAGTTGGACGGGGCAGGTGATCGCGTCGCCGAGGAGGATCGCGCGCTCACGGCCGGACGACACGATCACCGACAGGTGGCCCGGCGTGTGTCCCGGCGTCGCCACGAGGTCGAGCCCGGCGGCGATCGTATGGTCGCCGGAGAGCGGGTTGAGGTCGGTGCCGGCGGTACGGAAGCCGTGCCTGATGTGCTCAGCCATCTGACCAGGCCCGTCGACGAAGCGCTCCCAGTCGCCCGCGCCGAACCACACCCGCGCCGCCGGAAACCAGGGCTCGCCCGCCCGGTCGTACAGCCAGCCCACGTGATCGGCGTGCATATGCGTCAGCACCACGTCGGTGACCTCGGAACGAGCGACCCCCGCGGACCGCAGCGCCGCCGGCAGCTGCCCACCCACCAACGACATCCCGTGCGGCAGCTCGTCGCGCGCCGGCCCGAGCCCGGCGTCGACGAGTACGGTCCGGTCGCCCGTACGCACCAGAAAGCACCCGATCGGCAGCCAGGCGAAGCCCTCCGGGTCGAACGGATGCAGCGGAGAGTCAGGGACAGCGTGCGCACCGAAGTACTCCGGCCGCGCGACGAACGTACCGTCCGACAACGGCACGACCTCGATCTCACCAATCCGCATGGCCGGCGAGTCTAGAACCCCCATGACCGTTAGGGTCCAGCGTTGTGCAACTTCGACATGTGACCATCGACTGCGCCGAGCCGTACGAGCTCGGCACGTTCTGGAGCCAGGTGACCGGCTGGCCCCTGCACGGCGACGACAAGCCCAGCGACGACGAGGTGCTGGTCGTGGCGCCCGAGCCGCTGCCTGGCTTGCTGTTCATCCGCGTTCCGGAAGGCAAGTCGGTCAAGAACCGCATCCACTTCGACTGGATGCCCACCGAGCGCACGCGCGACGAGGAGGTCGAGCGCATCCTCGGGATGGGCGCCAGCCTGTACGAGGACCACCGCCTGCCCGACGGCCGCGGCTGGGTGACGCTGCAGGACCCCGAGGGCAACGAGTTCTGCATCGAGCGCAGCGCGGCCGAGCGCTCGTGACGACCGAGCGGGCCCGCGAGCTCGGCCTGGTGGCCGGCGAGGGCGAGCCGGGCCCGCTGAACGCGATCACCGACGTCCCCGGAGTACGGGTCGGGCACACGACCGTACGCCGGCCGCCGGAGATCCACACCGGCGTGACGGCGATCGTGCCCGGATCAGTGAGCCCCGTGAGCCCACTGAGCCCGTTGCCGGCCGGGATGTTCGCGGGCAACGGGTACGGCAAGCTGATCGGCGCCACGCAGCTGTCCGAGCTCGGGCAACTCGAGACTCCGATCGTGCTGACCGCGACGCTTTCGGCGTTCCGCGCCGCTGACGCCGTGGTGAGCTGGATGCTCGACCGGCCGGACTGTACGGACGTCCAGTCGATGAACCCAGTCGTCGGCGAGTGCAACGACGGCTTCCTCTCCGACATCCGGGCGCGGCCGATCCAGGAGTCGCACGTTCGCGCGGCGATCGACTCCGCGGCCGGCGGCGCCGTCGCCGAAGGGTGCGTGGGCGCGGGCACCGGAACGGGAGCGCTCGGATTCAAGGCGGGGATCGGCACCGCGTCCCGCCGGCTGGAACTGGCCGGCGCCGAGGTCACGGTCGGCGTGCTCGTCCAGGCGAACTTCGGCGGCACGCTCAGGGTGCGCGGCCAAATCGTGCCGAGGCCCAAGAGTCCCGCCCGCCAGCCGTCCGACGACGGTTCCTGCATGCTCGTCGTGGCGACCGACGCGCCGCTGGACGCCCGGCAGCTGGGGCGCGTCGCGCGGCGAGCGGTGTACGGGCTCGGCCGGGTCGGCGCGTCGTACAGCAACGGCAGCGGCGACTACGGCATCGCCTTCTCGACTCGCCCAGGCGCTGCGGCCGTACCCGACGCGCGCCTGAGCCCGCTGTTCGAGGCGACGCTCGACATCGTCGAGGAGGCCGTGCTCAACTCGCTGCTCTCTGCCGTCACCACGACAGGCGTTGGCGGCCGGACGTTGTACGCGCTCGACCCGGGCGCGCTCAGGTGAGGTTCTCGACGATGTGCAGGCGTACGAAACGGCGGGTTGTCAGGCCTTCGAACAGCACGAGATAGGTGTCTCCGGCAGCCCGGAACACCCGCCTGCCGACGATCTGGGCGGGCTCCAGCGGCTCGAACTCCCGCGCGAACTTCAGCGCCTGCTCGACCGCCAGCTCCCGCGATTCGCAGTAGTGGACCGGCCGCAGGTCGGGTACCCGTCCGGGCGACGGCTCCTCGAGCAGCACACACCATGCGTCCATCGGGTCATCGTAGGGTGGCCGCGCATAGTCTCCTGCATATGACTGCCGCCCTCGTACTCATCGACCTGATGCCTCGGATCATCGCGCTCCCGCTCGCCCCGTACTCCGGCCAAGAGGTGCTCGGACGCTGCACACAGCTCGCCGCGGCGTTCCGTGCCAAGGACCAGCCGGTTGTGCTCGTACGTGTCGACCGGCCCGGCGTCGCCGAGCAGCCGCCGGGCAGTGAGCTGGTCGACGGCCTCGCCCAGCCCGGCGAGCCGGTGGTCGTCAAGCGCACGATCGGCGCGTTCCACGGCACGGATCTGCACGAGCAACTGCAGGCGGTGGGCGCGACCACCGTCGTGCTCGCAGGCTTGGTCACCACGATGGGCGTCGAGTCGACCGGCCGGGAGGCGAGCGACCACGGCTACGACCTCGAGTTCGTCCACGACGCGATGTCGGGCCTCGCGGCCGACGAGCACCAGTTCACGGTCGAGCGGATCTTCCCGCGGTTCGGTGCCGTCCGGAGCACAGCGGACTACCTATGAGCGGATTCGACGACTTCGAGCCCTTCGACCTCGACACGCCTGGCGCCAGGATCCACGGCCGGAAGGGCGGCTCCGGGCCACCGTTGCTCCTGCTGCACGGCATCCCCGAGACTCACCTGATGTGGCACCGGGTCGCTCCGGCACTCGCCGCGGCCGGCTTCACCGTCGTCGCGACCGACCTGCGCGGGTTCGGCGACAGCGGCAAGCCCGCGAGCACCCCCGACCACACGCCGTACACCATGCGCGAGCTCGCCCGTGACCAGCTGCACGTCATGCGTACGTTGGGCTTCGACCGGTTCGGGGTCGCCGGGCACGACCGCGGCGCGCGGTGCGCGTACCGGATGGCGCTCGACCATTCCGACGCCGTGACCCGGCTCGCCGTACTCGACATCGTGCCGACCTGGGACGCGTTCCGCCTGGCCGACATGGACTTCAGCCTCGGCTACTGGGTCTGGTCGTTCCTCGCCGCGCCGGAGCCGGTGCCCGAGCGGCTGATCGCCGGCGCACCGGACGTGTTCGTGTCGTACATGCTCGACTCCTGGGCAGACGGCGGCGACGCGTTCCCGGCCGACGTGCGCGCCGCCTACATCGAGAAGTTCCGCGACCCGGCGACCGTCCACGCGATCTGCGAGGAATACCGCGCGGCCGCGACACTCGACGTCGAGCACGACGCCGCCGACCAGGCGGGCGGCCGGCGGATCGACTGCCCGGTGCTCGCGTTGTGGAGCGCGACCGGCCCGGTGGCTGCGTGGTACGACGACCCGCTCGCGATCTGGCGCGGCTGGGCCTCCGACGTACGCGGGGAGGCGTTGCGGTCGGGGCACTTCCTGCCGGAGGAGGCGCCGGACGAGACCGCGCGGGCGCTGCTTGGCTTCTTCGCTCCCGCCGGTAGGTGACCTTCGGCAGCTGGACGTGTGGGCACAAGTCCTGGGGAATGTGAGCAACAGGACACCTGTTGCACTTTGTGAACGCATTCACGAGCGGTTAACGTGAGATCGGCACCGAGGAGGTGAATGGACGTGAACCAAGCGAATCCGCAACACGTCCTGATCGCGGGAGGCGGCCTGGTGGGGATGTCGCTGGCCTTCCGCCTGCAGAAACAGCTTCGCCGTGAGTTGAAGCGGGGCGAAGTGAAGATCACGGTGGTTGATCCCAACACGTTGATGACCTATCAGTCGTTCCTTCCCGAAGCCGCCGCCGGCAGCCTCGAGCCGCGGCACGTCGTCGTGCCGCTGCGGAGGGTCCTGCCGAGGGTGAACGTCGTGACCGGCAGCGTCGTCGGCATCGATCACGCGAACCGCAAGGTCCGGGTCGAGCCGCACTCCGGCCCTTCGTACGACCTGGCGTACGACCAGCTGGTCGTCGGGTTCGGGTCGGTGACGCGGGTGCTGCCGATCCCCGGGCTGCCCGAGGTCGGCATCGGGTTCAAGACCGTCGAGGAGGCGATCTGGCTGCGCAACCGCGTGCTGGAGCGGCTCGACGTCGCCGCGTCGGCGCAGGACGAGGCGCTGCGGAAGCGGGCGTTGTCGTTCGTGTTCGTCGGCGGTGGCTACACCGGCATCGAGGCGCTGGCCGAGCTGGAGGACATGGCGCGCGACGTCTGCAAGACGTACTACAAGAACTCCATCGGCGCTGGTCAGATGCGCTGGGTGCTGGTCGAGGCGACCGGCCGGATCTTGCCGGAGGTCGGCGAGGACCTCGGCAAGTACGCCGTCGAGCAGCTGCGTGAACGCGGCATCGACGCGAAGCTCGAGACGCAGCTGAAGTCGACCGTCGACGGGCACGTGGTGCTGTCCGACGGCACGGAGTTCGACGCCGACACGGTCGTATGGACCGCGGGCGTGAAGGCGAACCCCGTGCTGGCGGCGTCCGACCTGCCGCTGGACGAGAAGCAGCGGCTGCGGTGCCTGCCGACGCTGCAGGTCGACGGCGTATCGGACGCGTGGGGTGCGGGCGACACGGCCGCCGTACCCGACCTGACCGGGCCTCCTGGGGCGATCTGCGGGCCGTCGGCGCAGCACGCGGTGCGGCAGGCGAAGGTGCTGGCGGCGAACATCGTTGCCGCGCTCCGGGGCCGGCCGCTGAAGGAGTACAAGCACAAGTACCTCGGCTCGGTCGCGTCGCTCGGACTGCACAAGGGGGTCGCGCAGATCTACGGCATCAAGCTGCGCGGCTGGCCGGCGTGGTTCATGCACCGCACGTACCACGTTGGCAAGATGCCGACGTTCAACCGCAAGGTCCGGATCGTGCTGGACTGGACGCTCGCGCTGTTCTTCCGGCGCGAGGTGGTCTCGCTCGGCTCGTTCCACCGGCCGCGGGAGGCGTGGGAGCGGTCCGCTCAGCCGCGGAAGACGGCCGTGCTGGCCGGCGAGTCGGCCGGACAGCCGGAACCCGCGAAGACGAAGTAACTTTGAGGAGATGGAGACCGAATCGGTGGCCGCAGGGGAGTCGCCCGTGCCGGGCGGCTCCGCGTCCGGGATCGCAGCGACTGCGCCCGGGCCCACCGCCGCCCCTGATGCGGCGACCCGGATCCATGACGTACTCGGGCGGCTGTTCGGGCTGCCCGCGCCCGTGCTGATCCGGGCCTGGGACGGCTCGGAGTCCGGACCCCCGGGGGCGCCGACGGTCGTGGTGCGGTCGCGGCGCGCGGTGCGTCGGCTGCTCTGGCGGCCCGACGAGCTGGGGCTCGCGCGGGCGCTGGTGGCCGGCGAGATCGAGGTCTCCGGGAGCTTGCTGGAAGTGCTCGAGACGCTGGCGCCGTACGCGCGGTCGATCGGTGCGCGGCCGGAGCTGTCCACAGCTGACCGGACCGACCTGCTGCGTACGGCGGTCGCGCTCGGCGCCGTGGGACCACAGCCGAAGCCGCCGCCGGAGGAGCTGTCCGGGGCTGAACGCAGGCAGGCGCTGGCGGATGATCAGACGCCTGTGGAGCGGGCTGGGCGGTTCGACGATCTGACGCTCACGTTCGCCTCGACCCTGCTCGGCCCGTCGTACCTCTGTGGACCTGGCTTCTGGGCCGATTCATCTGACGTATCCGCCGAATTGGCCGAGTCGGCTGAGTCTGAAGCGTCGGTTGAGTCGGCAACGGAGGTGGCGCAACTCGCGGGCGCCGACCTGGCCTGCCGGAAGCTCGCCTTGACGCCGGGCGCCCGCCTGCTCGACATCGGCTGCGAGTGGGGCGGCTTCGTCGTCCACGCCGCCCGCGACTACGGCGTCTCCGCGGTCGGCGTAACCCGCTCGGCCGAACAGGCCCGGGCCGCGACGAAGCTCGCCGAGTCCGCGGGCGTCGCCGACCGCGTCCACATCGTCCACGGCTCCTGGCGTTCCCTCGCCTCCGACGCCGGATTCGACGCCGTGACCGGCAGTGGCCTCGGCGACTTCATCGGCGCGGCGGAGTTCGGGGAGCAGGTGTCGGCGCTGGGTGGCATGCTGGTGCCAGGTGGGCGGTTGTTGCTGGATCAGGTCTGCCGCAAGGCCGGCCCGGTCGCCCCGGAGCGCTCGTTTGTGGACGCTTACGTCGCGCCGGGTGCACAATTGCCTAGGCTCGGCGAAATCGCCGACGCCGTCGAGGCCGCGGACTTGGAGGTGTGCTCAGTGGACTCGCTTCGCGTGCACCAGTCCGCCACCCTGCGCGCCTGGACGTCCGCCCTGGAGTCCCGCCTGGCCACCACCGACGGCCACGCCGACCTCCCTGGCGTAACCCCCGGCCGCCTGCGTGTCTGGCACCTCTACCTCGCCGCCTCCACCGTCGCCTTCGACGCCGGCCGGATTGGCATGCACCAGTTGCTCGCCACCCGCCCAACCCCGGCGACTCGCCCAGGCGAGGCCTTACCTTCGTAGCTAAAGCGGCCAGAGATAGGGCAAGATTGGCCAGAACGCTCTACTCTTGCCCTTGCATGGTTCGCTACGAAGCATGAGCCCCCGTAGCCCAATTGGTCGAGGCGGCCGACTTAAAATCGGTGTCAATTTCCTGCGGGTTCGAGTCCCGCCGGGGGCACCAAACCGGCCTTACTTGAACCACCGTTACTAACGGTGACAAGCAAGGCGGGTTCGGTAAGACCACGTGAAGAGGCGTTCCAGGTGCTTGGGACGCCTCTTTTGGTTGTGGTGTCCTGTGTTGGCTGATGGTCATCCGTCCGAATCTCGGGTGTGCGCTCCCACGCTTGTGCCCACTGTTCGTACCAGCGTCCGGCTGGGACGACGGCATCGAATGGTTCGGCCAACTCCTCGTCAACGATCTCGCCGTTGTCGATCTTGAGCTTGACGAAAACCATCTGGGCCAGGAGTCGCTTCTCCTCAGGGCCGCAGCGGCGGTAGAGCTCCTGCGGGTCTTGTAGTAGATCGAGGGCAGCGGTGATGACTTGCTTGCCGCCGCTGATGTCGGAGACCAGGCCGTCAAGTTCGATGCGGACGCGTTCCCGCTCTTCGCGGACGGCCTGCACCTTGGCTGTGAGCTTGGCCTTGGGCCAGTTCGGGTCACCAACCAGGTCTAGGTAGGCATCCTCCTTCTTGTCGAGTTCCCTGATCCGGGCTTGGAGCTTGCGGCGGATCTTCTGACTGTGGTCGAGGTCCTGCCCGAGCCCGGACTCCAGGGCAATCCTGACTTCCTCGCGGAACTCTTCGGAGAAGACCACCGTGGCGAAGTGGTCCTCGACTGCTCGCTCGATGTCTCCCATCCGATGGTTCGGCAGGTCGCATAGATGCTCCTGGTGGCCTCGGCAGATGAAGTAGAAGTACGTCCCGCCGTTGCCCTTGCCGGGCATCACGATGATTCGTCTCCCACAGCGGTGGCACCACAGCAGTCCTTTGAGGAAGTGGTTGTGCTTCCGGTTGCGGATGCCGGCGCCGTGCTGGGCGTCCATGATCTCCTGGACACGGGTGAACAGCTCGACTGAAACTAGAGGCTCATGCCGTCCATTGGTTTCGATGCCGTTCCAGTTGACGTACCCGATGTAGTAGCGGTCTCGCAGCATCTTGCCGAGCTTGCTACGAGGGATCGGTTTCGTCGGGTGGCGCCGTGTGCCACGCGTACGCAGGCCCATCTCTTCGAGCTTGTCTCGAAGAGATTCGATGGTGTAGGTCCCCGTGGCGTACAGCTCGAACGCCAGCTTGACCAGCGGCGCTCGCTCTGGGTCGATGGCGATGGTGCGAACCTCGCGGCCCTCGAACTGCTCGCGGACGTTGAGGTAGCCCAGCGGCGCCCGGTGAGGTGTACCACCGGTTCTGGCCTTCTGCGCCATCTTGTTCTTGACGTCCTGCCCGTCCGACTGCGAACGGTACTGGTTCATCACGGCGATCATGCCGTGCATGGCCTCGCCCATCGGGCTCTCGTCGATGTTCTCCGTCGCCGAGATCAGTTTCACGCCGTACTTGCGAAGCGTCATGATCATGATGGCGTCGTCGTAGCGGTTCCGGGCGAACCGGGACAGCTGGTAGACGATCACGTAGTCGACGTCGCGCTGGGTGCGGATGCGAGCGATCATCTCGCGGAAGATCGGCCGGTTGTCGATGCTCGTGGCTGACTTGCCGGGTTCGACGTACTCGTCGACGCATATGGCGTCCAACTCCTTCTCCTTGCGCTGGCAGGCTTGCCGCTGCGCGGGGATGGAGATGCCTTCGGGGTCGAAGTCGCGGTTGACCTGCTTCGGGTCGGAGACCCGCAGGTAGCGGATGGCTCGCTTGCGGCTAGTGGCCGCTCGCAGTGTCTTCTGGCTGTTCAGGTTCGGCACGACCACCTCCTCTCAGTCGTCGGTTTCGTAGTTCCTTTCTGTCGCGCTCGTCGTAGCTCTCGGCGAGGTCGAACAAGGCCGCATCAGCGTCCAAACGCGTCTCCCCTTGTCGTGGAATCTTGTTGCTGGAGAACGTGATGCGCGCCCCAGCCTCCGCTACGCTGTCGCGGATCGTCCTCAGGTCGATGGTGTTCCGTGAGAGACGGGACATGTCCTGTGTGATAACCAGCTGCGCATCGCGGCGGAGTGCCAGGTCGCCGAGCATGGCGAGCAGTACGTTGCGGCGGCCGAGTTCTCGGGCGGGTCCGCGGTCGAGGTACTCGCGGACGACGGCGGCGTCGAGTCGCTTGGCGTGCTCGTGGCCGCGCTGCCGCTGTTCCTCTACTTGTGTGTCGAAGTGCTGCTTGCTGTCCGCGGTTGCTCGGTTGGCGCGGATGAACAGCACCGCGTGCTTGGATACGGTCTGTGGTTGGTTCATGCAGTGTCCTTTCGGAGTTAGTTATAGGTGCTTGGTACAACTAACGGGCTTGCCGTCAGGGTGGGCCTCGATCAGCGCTGAGTCGCCAGCCGAGGCCATACGTGCAGGTGGCGTGGGTCCCTCCTGACTTCGCCACGGCTACCCCTTGGCCCCTACCGGCTGGAAGTAGCCGCGAACCGATGCGGTGGCGTGTCCTGCTGGCTTCCTGTCAGCCTGATCAACCAACCCGAGATCGCGCAGGCGCCGTCCCATGGCGACTCGTGATACGCAGAACAGGGCGGCCAGCTGTCCGACCGACCGGCTCTGGTGTTGCCAGGCCTCGTGGACCCATGCGCGAGGCATGAGCAGGTTGGCGGCGAAGGTGTCACACGCCGTCTCGGCCACGTCGATCGTCGACCCACTGAAGCTGGGCTGGTAGAGCGTCTCGTGCAACTCGTCGTCGATGATCATCTTGAAGACGCGGGCGAGGGTGAACCGTCGCCGGCAGAGGTGATCCTCCTCGCGGATGGCGATGACCCAACGACCGTCATGTCGGCCAGCCAGGCCTGACGCTGCCAGCTTTGATCGGATCTTGACGCTGACCTGCGGCAGCTCGGTGATGATGCCGACGTCGACCGCCGGTGTGGTCAGGCCTAGTAGCTCCAACAGCCGCAAGGCCTGGTATTCGGCGACCAGCTGCGCTTCCTGAACGTCGAGTGCGCGCTGCGGCAATAGCCGGCGCATCTCTTCGATAATGTCTATTTTCTCTCCCTTCATAACAGAACCTTCCTCTCCTCTTAGTTTGTGGTGTGAAGACGCTTCGCAGCTTGCTGCGGTGCGTTGGTGGTGTTACTTCGAGTTTTCCAGGTGCGGCTGGCTTGGTCTTTCGTGGATATGGGCTTGATTCAGAATTTGCTGCCATTGTGCAGCCAGTTCGTTCGCTTGTTCCTCAGTTACGTCATAGCGGCTGACGATGTAGCGCGGAAGCGGCGGAGTCTGCCTGGGTGCTATTTGGCCGGTCAGGCCTACGAGCTCGCTGTAGTCAAGGTTGAGACAGCTGGCCAGGCGGTTCAGCACGTTCAGGTTGGGGTGCTTGTGGAAGTCGTTCTCCAACCTCGATACGTAGCCGATACTGATGTCACAGTGGGCCGCCAGTTGGCGAACTGTGAGTCCCGCCGCTTCGCGATTACGCCGGAGCGTTTGGCCAAGCGTTAACTCGGAACCATTCTTGCTACGTGATGCATCCATGCATGTTGTCCTCCAGAACTTCATTATTGCTCACTTGTTCACAATTGGAAACGGCAAAGTATGAGTAGTATTCACAACGCCCTCCACGGTGCTGCCTTGACAGGCCTATTCATCAGGCGCTCGCAGTTCACGCAGCAGGAAGTCCGCCGCTTGTTCGTGCCGCACAACCGCAAAGAGGTGTGCAGCAGGATCAGGAAGTCTGCGAAGTACCCGCTCGACCGCCGCGAGTCGCGGCTCAGTGGGCACCGTCACTACAACGCGGGGGATGACGCCGCGCGGCCCCGTCTGGCCGCGGTACACGAAGTCCAGGTAGGTGGAGAACTTGGCGTGGAGCGTGCTGAGCGCCTCGGTCGCGAGGTCCACCTCACACCAGTAGTGATCGGTCGCGTCGACGGTGGAGAGCGCGATGTAGGCATCCGGCTTGAGCCACACCCGGTCGATGCCGCTGGGCCACCAGGAGGCCGGCTCGCTGTCGAACTCGTCCAAGCTCACGAGCGGCTCGGTGCGGACGCGTTCGCCGAGACCGACGAAGACCTCTGACGTGGCAAGCGTGTGGCGGATGAACTTGGCGCCTGGGACGCCCGGCCGTCGGATCCGACCAGACTCGTCGCGAAGGTTGCCACGCAGGCGCAGCAGCCGAACGCCCGCCGAGTCCAGGGCATAGACCAAACGGCCGGATCCGCGTGCACCCGTACCAACGCGCTCAGGCAATGGCACGATGGCGCGCGCCTCGACCAGTCGCCCCAGGATCCGCGATCGGACGACGGCGCGACTCCTGCCGTCCAACTCGTGGAAGTGCGCTCGCTCGAGCTGAGCGCCGGTGGCGAGCTTGAGCCGGTTGAGCGTGTCGAGGATGTGCCAGTCGCGTTCCGATAGCCGCTCGGCCAGCTCGATGACCCGTTCCTCGCGCACTCGATGGGCTGGATGCCTGCTCATACCGAGCCCTCCTGTAGGGCTCGGTCTTTCACTGGCGTTAGCTGGCGAGGAAGGCGGGATGACCTGGGACAACACAGGATGAGGTCTGCGAGCAGGTCAACAGGGAGTTCAACACTGCTCGTCATCCCGCGCCTCCTCCGCTGCTGCGTCCGAAGCGGCCCTTGGTTCTGCTCACCTCCACGCGTGCTCGCAGGCCAGCCTCGATCTCGGCGCGGGGCATCCCGAAGCGCTGTCGGCTTTGTTCGGCCAGATCCTGGGCGTCGCGGACGGGCTCGGGGAGCGGCAGCGTCCTGCCGGTGGCGACTGACGCCGTGGCGCCGTTGACGCAGGGTTTCAGTGCGACCTCGTAGGTGGGCAGGTTCGTCAGGTCGTCGGCGGAGAGCGGCGCGAACATCGGCGCCAACGTGCGCGCGTCGGATGGGCTGAGCTGGAAACTCACGTGTGTCCTGACCGTGGTCCGGACGGCTGCCTGCACCGCTCGCGGCAGTTGGTCGATGTACTGGTGCGCCAGGTGCAGGCCGACGCCGAACGAGCGGCTCTGCGCCAGCATGTCGCTCAGGTCCAGCGGCAGGCGCACGACGTCCTGGAACTCATCGAGGAAGACCATGTACGGATGGCGCCGCTCGGCCGGGATGCGCGCTCGGCGCAAGGTCGCTTGCCACATGGAGGCCACAAGCAACGCGCCGAGGAGCTGGGCCGAGTCCTGCCCGATGGCGTCTTTCCGCAGGCTGACCAGCAGGCAGCGACGCTGGGCGAAAAGGTCGTCGAAGTTGATGCCCTCAGACTGACCGAGGATCAGCCGGAGGCTGGAGCGCAAGGTGAAGGCACCGAGCTTGTTGAGGAGTGGCGCGACGATGGTCGTCTTCTCGGCGTCGGAACGGTTCTCGAACGATGCCCAGGCTCGGCGCACCTGCTCCGGCATCGTCGGCTGGGCCAGCACCTGGCGGCGAAAGCTGTCGTGCTCCAGCAGCACGGGCAGATCGGCCAGCGTGAACGCCGAACCATCCGTGGCGCGGGCGTGCACCAGCGCCAGTAATCCGGCTCGCAGGTACTGGTCTGATCTTGGTCCCCAACTGTCCGCCCAGAGGCTGCGCAGGATGTGGGTCACGTTGTCGACGGCCAGCTCGCGCGACTGCTCGTCGTTGTTGGCACGGAGAAGGTTGAAGCCGACGACATGATCCTTGGTAGCCGCGGCATCCAGGACGATGACTCGATCCTTGTCCTCCTCCGGCAGTCTGCTGAGGATCGACTCATTTAGATCCGCTTTCGGATCGACGACCAGTACGCCCCGCTTCTCCGTAATGTCGGATATCGCCATTGAGGCGATGAGCGTCGACTTGCCAACGCCGGTCGGGCCGATGAGGAGGCTGTGTCGGGTGCGATCCTCGGCCGTCAGCGTCAGCTTGCGTTTCTCCATGCCCGGGAAGGTGCTCTCGGCGACGATCACGCCTCTGGTGGACATGCCGTCCGGTGGCGGCAGTTGGCGGCTGGCCGAGAGGCTCAGGCCCGGCACGTAGCTGCCGCCGAGGCAGAGACCGGCAAACGCTGGTGCCTCAAGGGCGTTGAGGCGCATCGGCCAGACCGTCAGCGGTATGGCCCTCTTGTAGACGCGAGTCGCCACCATCGACCAAGGAAGTGTGCGACGCACGACCGATGCGCCGGGCGCATCCATCACGCGGAGCGCGTCGACCACGCGGCTGAGCAGGTTGCTCGCCCGGGCGGCGCTGGGAGCACTGGCCGCGACGCGCATCACCGCGTCGAAGGCCGGTGCGGCGTTCTTCTTGCGCAGGCTGGCCGCCAGTTCGGCGGGGTCGTTTTGCCGAGGACGGAGCGCTCGTGTCCCGGACAGCAGGAGCTGCAGGCGCACGACCTCGCCGCGCGCGAAGGGATGCAGCCCTGAGAACAAGGCAGTCACGGCCGTCTCGGCCCGGTCGTGGGCCAAGGGCTTCAGCAGGCTGGAGAGGCGTAGCTCGACGGCAGCGCGGATGCGCGGGCGGCTGGACAGGTAGTCCGGCGCCTCCTCGATACGGCTGCCGGGCAGGGCCGTGCGCAGCTGCGCCGTGACGGTGCTGGCCCGCGGCAAGGCCATCAGCACGTAGAAGCCGATCTCCTTGTGCGTGGCGACGATCTCCACCGCGACCGGGCTCCACCGGCTGACCGGTGCCAGCATGCCCAACCAGGCGGTGACGGTGGCTGCGTCCAAGCCCTTCGGGGGATGGAGCCGGTAGGCGACCAGTTGCCGGCGCCAGAGCAGCGCCTGCGCGTAGCGAGCAGCGAGCAGGCTGCCCAGCAGGCCGAGGCCAACGACGAGGGCGACGAGTGTGCTCCCCATCTACGACGCCTCCGTCTGGTCATCGTCGCTGGCTGGGTTCGACGCTGCCTCCTGGTCGGCTTGCTCCTGCACCAGGCGCTTGACGTAGAGCAGCAGAATCTGTACGGCTAGGTCGACGTCGAGCGTCTCGCGCTGCTTGCCGATGACGATGATCTTCTTGTCTTTGGCCATAGACCTCCCCTTGGCTTCATTGGGTTGCTGGCCGGCCGATCCGGCCGACCGGTGATCGTCAGAGCTCGACATCGCTGTCAACCTCCATGCCCCAGCTGTTCCAGCCAGCCCGTTTGGCGCGGGCGAAGAGCTCCAGATACGGGCCCGGCGAGCAGCGCTCGATCACGGCGTACTGCTCTTGGGGTTTCGTGCTGTGTTCCTGCTGCGGAGCGTAGAGCCACGTCCCCTGTCCACGGAACTGGATCGGTGCCGAGCCGCGCGTGCCGAGCAAGACGTGTTCGGTCTGATTGCGGAGGTAGGGGCCGAGGCCCAGCCGCGGCTTGATCCAGGTCAGGATCGAGCGGTACTGGTAGCCCCACGCCTCCAGTACCTCGCGTCCGGCATCGATGGTGCCGTTTGTTACCCAGACCCAGGCGTGGCTGTCGTCGGCCATGACCGAGCGCACCGGCAACGCCTTGATCTCGTCCAGGCTCATCAGCGGGTAGTGCCGGATCGCGCCCTTGTTGCCGCGCTGGTTGATGTCCCACGGCGGATCGGCGAGCAGGGTGCGGTACCGCTTCCCGGCGAGCTGATCCGTCCGGGCTTGGTGTGCATGCTTGTCTGTCAATAGGCGCCTCCTTCGGTTCGGTTGTCTCTCAGCCCGGCATTGTGCGGTGTCGTGTGAGGACGCACTAGCCGTCAAAACCACAACAGGCAGGCCTCATCCCTGGTCCTGACGGACGGCGCGGAGCAGCTCGCCAGCCGTGGCGTTGGAGACCTTCAAGGCCGCCCGCAGCTTGTCCCGGCTGATCGAGCGGCCGGTCGCCAGGCGGTGCTCGGCGTCCAACTTCCGAGCCAGGTTCAGCAGCTCGGACGAGGGTTCGGTCCTGTCGTCCGGGACGAGATCGGACGACGGGACGGCTGCGTCCGGCGAGCCTGCGTGCAGGAGCGCCAGTAGCCGCGGGCCGACCTCGCCCCAGCCGATGAGCAGCAGCGGTGCCACGGCGTCGAACGCCGCGCGGCCGTACGCGCCGACCAAGATGGGCTCGGCGGTGTTCAACGCCAGGGTGACGACGCCGCAGAACACCAGCAGCAGCCGAGGCGCACGCAGTTGACCGGTCGCGCCGTTGGCGCGCAAGTACTGCAGCGCGGCCAGCAGCGCGAGCACGGACAGGTCCACGGCCGGGGCGACCAGCGGAGCCACCCATCCGGTGACGTGCAGTCGGAGCCCCAGGGCCCAGGCGTTGCCGAAGCCGAAGACGAAGGACAAGCCGGCGATCACGAATGCTGCAGCCGTGACACCGCGGCGGATGACGACGGCGATCCGGCCGACGTAGACCGGCTGCACCTCCGGCACCTACCGCCTCCGGTACCAGAGGTAGCCGCCGCCGAGCACGATGACGGCGACGATGAAGCCGGGTAAGAGCGGCGTGAGCCAGCAGATCAGCAGCTCCACCAACCACCTGAGCAGCGCCAGGCCGATGAAGCACGCTGGGATGAACAGCAGCGCCGCGATCGCGCGTCGTATGAAACCTCGGCCGTGATTATCGAACACATGAATCCTCCTCGCGCATGGCGAAGGCCGCCAGGCTGTGGTTGCCTGACGGCCTTCACTGGTGGGCGGGCCATGGTCAGGCCCTAGCTAGTCGTCCTTCGGGACGAACGTCTTGATGGCGTAGTTGCAGTTGCCGTTCGCGCAGCTGTACCAGACGGTGGTTCCCTTGGGCTCCCACTTCTCGTCGCTGACGAACAGGTAGTACCCGCACTGCGGGCACTTGCCGCCTTTTGCCACTGATCACCTTCCCTTTCGGTTGATCGCCGTGGGGGATCGGAGCTGGGGAGGCCGCTGCCCGACCGGGCAGCGGCCCTCCTTCGGCTACCGTGCTAGGTCGCGCGTTTGCTTCGCCCGCCTGGCGGCTCGCCAGAAGTCCTGAAGCTGCTGCTCCCTGCGTAGTCGCTTCTCCAGATCGCGAGTTTCGCGCTCCTGGCAGGCCAGCTGGCCGTTCTCTCGCCGTTTGCCGACGAACTTCTTGCGTTGTTGTCGTGGCACATCGTGGCTCCTCGGTTGCTGTGGTGTGAGATGTTGAGGACGGAGCGAGGTACGCCGGCTAGCGGCGCTCCTCCCACTCGCCTTGGATGACCGGCGGGTAGTACGAGCCGTCCTCCGGTCGGATGGTGTTCTGTTGCCGACGCATCGCCTCGGACAGGATCGCCATCTGCGCTTGTTGGGCGATGGCCAGAATCTCGGCCTCGGCTTGACGCTGGCGGTGTTCCAGTTCTCGTCGCTCGCGGTCGTCAGCGATCCCTTCCGCCAAGGTCCAGGCAGCGCAGAAGATCAGCCCGACGACCAGGAGCGTCATGAAGACGGCCATGGCTACCGGCCCATGTCGATGACGACGTTCATGATGGCCGCCGTCGACGCCGTGTCGATCATGGCGAACTTCTCGGCGCCGTCCGGCACGATGCGCTCGGCCTGGTTGCGGGTCTGCGTGACGGCCGCGCCGGCCATCATGGCGAAATCGGCGACTTGGGCGATGGCTCTGATCCGGGCCATTCCCTTGTCTCGCTGGCGCTCGATGGCAGCCAAGTCCCGGCTGTGTTGGCGCTCGGCTGGGCTGGCGAACCATTGAGAGAGTTCGGTTCCTGACATACGTTCTCCTTTCGTTGAGGACGTGCTCTACAACTCCGCGAACGCGGTGCCGCGGAAGGCCGAGAGAAACTGTCGGCGCAGGTGGGCCGTGACCTCAGCCGGGCTGAGCTCATCGGCAGCTGCCTGCCCACCGAGCAGTTCACTGATCGAGCCGCAGACGCCGACGCGCAAGGTGATCGTGTACGGGCGAGGTGCGAAGCCATGGCTTCGGAGCACCAGTGAGCGCAGCAGCTTTATCTGCGAGAAGTCGTCGAAGCGGAACAGCGCTATCGAAGTGCTGTCGCGCTTCGAGGGCTCCACCATCTTGATGATCGAGCCGACGCCGCGTTGCCACCGCCTGCGCGTCGCGTCAGCGACGCGGCCAACCGGGTAGACGGTCACGATGTGGCCATCGCTGAGTAGGCCGCTGGCGCGGGTGAGTGTGTTCTGGTTGAGCGCGGACAACTCGTCGAGCTGGAGCAGCCGTGTTCGTTCGATGAGGCGCCAGCCCAGGTCGCTGTTGAGGATGTTGGCCCTGTCGCGCGCCAACGTCCTCGGCACGACGTGCAACACCATGTCGGTCTCTGGGCTCAGGAACGCCATGATCTTGGCGTTCCTCGAGAACGGCTTGGCCAGCCAGTACGCGTCGTGGCGTCCGAGCTGGCCGAGCACTGCAAGCAGGGGCGCGAATTCCATGCCCAAGCGGTGATCACCGACCAGCAGGGCGCCCCTGCTCGGGTTGTTAAGGTCTCGCAGGTCGCCCTCAACACGGACGGCGACGCCGGCGCGCCGGAACGCCTCGGCAACCGCGAGGGGCGCGCTACCGGTCAGCTCGCTCGTGGCACGGGCCTGCTGGAGATAGTTCGCCAGACGGTACAATCGTCCGCTTTTGCCTTAATAGTTGACATGTTGAGGCTCAGGCATGACTAGACCTCACCTTCTGTTCATCCCGGGTCTTGGTGATCGGGTATGGCTGTATCGGCTCGTCACGCCGCTGTGGCGGCGGCTGGGGTACGAGCCGCATATCTTCCGATTTGGCTGGGCAGGTCGGGCTGACGAGCTCGGCGCCCGACAGCGGGCGCTGTTGGCCTACGTCGACGCCATCGGCGCGGACGGTCTGTACGTGGTCGGCGCGAGTGCCGGCGGCACCGCAGCCGTCAACCTGCTCAGTGCGCGGTCGACGATCCGCAACGTCGTGACCGTGGCCTCGCCGCTCCGGCCGAAGGATCGCCCGACGGTGCCACTCCTGGCGGCGTCGATCGACCAGGCGCATGCGTTCCTAGGCGCTGCCGGCCCGCAGGTGCGAGGCAAGATCGTCTCTGTGTACGGCCTGCGTGATTGGCGCGTGCCGGTGCCCAAGAGCCGCCGTCGTGGCCTGCGCTGCGAGCAGCTGCCGACGATTGGGCACAACGCGACGATCTTCCTCGCACTCAGTGTCTTCGCTGGCCGGCTGCGGGGGCTTCTCTGATTGAGGACTGAAGAGCCCCGCAGTCGTGTGAGCGCTGTTGAGGTTTCAAGGTTCTGATCGTCGCTGGCGGGACCGTCACGTCGCGCTGGGCTCGATACGGCGAAACGTAGAGCCGCCGTCGGCGATATGCGAGAAACATCCCGAAAGTGACCCGAGCGTGTCCCGAAGACACTGCACAGGGCCACTTCGGGACAGGTTGGGGGCTGATGAGATCCAGGTATGGAGAAGCCCGCCCCTCCTGGTTCGGAGAGACGGGCGGTCGGACGGCTAGGCAGGCCTAGAACTCCAGACCTGCCACCGCTTTGCGGTAGACATGCACGTCCAGGAAGGTGTCTCCCTGATCGTGCAGGTCCAGTAGCCGGGTGACGGTGCGGAGCTCTGTCGGTGGGCTGCCGCTGCCGTTGCCGTGGAAGTTGATGATGCTCGGATCCTTGTCGTAGGCGTCGATGATGATCAGGATCGCCTGCAAGTACGCTTCGTAGCTGCCGCAGGTGATCCGCGCGCCCTCGTCGGCGAATAGCCAAGCCCCGATGTACTCCAGCAGGCTGTTCGGCCGGCCGCTGCCCTCCATCCAGCCAGACGGCGGAAACCGGTCCTGGCAAAACATCGTGAAGCTCAGCACGATGTCGTTCGTGAACGTGCTCGACCAACTCATGGCACCCCTCTTTAGTTGAACCGTCAACCACCCTTCACTTATCGCACATTGTGCTACTGAGTGCAACGCTCAGTAGTTGCCGTGAGTCGGTACGATTCCTTCACTGCAAGACCCGAAGGGGTGGGCATGGCGTCTAGGAAGCTGTCGCCAGGCGGCACAGAGCTGAGCAACTTGCACTACCTGGCAGCAGAGAAGGGCCTCAGTGATGAAGCCCTGGGCAAGTGCGACCGCCTGGCGTCTCACATACTGCATGAATTGCGCATTTCTGGTCAGCCCTCCACAGGCCAGCTGATAACGGTACTCAAGCGTGTCTTGGTCGGGACTGTCGAAACCAACCGAGCGCGGGCCATGGAACAGTTTGAAGCCGAGCAGGCCACCCTCATGCGCAACTTCAGTCACGCCGCTTCGTTCGTGAAGGTTGCTGCGGCCGGCGAACTGCTGACCATAAGCGATCCGGCTTGCTTGCAGCAGCTACGCTCCTGGCACAAGATCACCGAAGACGCTTGGCAGGAGCAGCTGGAAAAGGACGATGCGCATGACGGCACCAAGAGACGCCTCGAGTCCAATGCCGCGCTCTGGTTCCGAAGCATCAGCTACAACGTCGGCAAACGCAATCAGGATGCACTTCTTGAGGCGTTGCTGAGTGGCATCTCCAGTTACGTAGCCAAGCCTGCTGTCAAATCCCGGTTAACCAAGTACCTCCTCGATCCCTCAGTAACCGACGAGCAGGTGGAAGCCGTTGAGTCTCACCGAGATGTGCTAGCTGGGCTCACCCCGCGGAACCTACCGCCAAACGTTCCCGACTTCGTTGGGCGACGTGTCGAGCTTCAAGGGCTGGACGGCATCCTCGCAAGCCCGAGCCCAGCCCCGCGGATAGCCGCCATTACAGGACCGCCGGGTGTTGGCAAGACCGGGTTGGCGCTGTACTGGGCTCATCAAATGCGCGACCAGTTCCCTGACGGAGACCTCTACATCGACCTGCGCGGCTACAGCGCCGGCGAGCCGGTCGCCCCTGCCGAGGCATTCGCCAGGCTGCTGCGGCAGTTAGGCGTCGGTGACGCCGATATCCCCGCCGACGAAGAGGATCGGGCAGCGCTCTATCGCACTCAACTTCACGGACGGCGAATGCTGGTCCTTCTCGACAACGCCCACGATTCCCAGCACGTCCGAAATCTCATTCCTGGAAGTGTCGCGTGCACAGTTCTGGTGACCAGCAGGGATGACCTGTCAGGCCTTGTCGCGGCGAGAGGCGCACACCATCGCCGTCTGTGGCTCCTTGACATGGAGCACGCCATTGACCTCCTTCGGAGTGCGATCGACGACGAACGGGTCGACGCCGATCCTGAAGCACTGCGCAAGCTGGCGGCGCGATGCGCCCGTCTTCCGCTGGCGCTGCGCGTAACGGCAGCTACCGCAAAGGTCCGCCGCAACGTTCCGCTCAATGCCCTCGCGGCCGATTTGGAAGACGAGCAACAACGTCTGCAGGTGATGTCACCGGCCAAGAACCCCGAGATGGCGGTTCGCAGTGTCTTCTCGTGGTCGTACAAGTACCTTGAGCCGAGGGTGGCACTTACATTTCGCCTCACCGGCTTCCATCCTGGACCAAATATTGACAAGTACGCAACCGCGGCGCTCGTCGGCAGCGACGAGGCGGTGGCGCGTCGGCAAATGGAAGCGCTTGTCGGTGTATCCCTATTCGAGGAGATGCGCGCGCACCGTTATACAACGCACGATCTCTTGTCTGCCTACGCGCGTGAGCAGGCAAGGGACGAGGACGACTCTGCCGAGGTTCAGCAAGCTCTCACTCGACTCGTCGACTACTACAAGTACGTCGCCTTGGAGTGCGTAAATCTCGTAGCACCTCAGTACATGAAACGTCGCCCAACTCTACCAACCTTTGGCGGCGCCTTACCCGTGATCGACAGCCCTGAACTCGCACACAATTGGCTGAAAGACGAGTCCGAAAACCTTACAGCCATCATCGAGCTCGCCAAGCGTGATGGCTTCGCCGAAGCGGTGATCGATCTTTCGGCCACCCTGTACGGATACTACGATAATACCGCGTTGTATTGGCAGGGATATGAGCTTCACAGCGACGCCGCAGCACTGGCTCATGCTCGGGAGGAGGTTGCTGGCGAGGCCGGCGCACTCATGAGACTGGGGTTGCATGCATTCGACTTGGAAAGCACTCCGAGGCAGAAGCCGCACTTTCACAGGCCGCCGAACTGTTTACTGGTATTCAAGACGATGAGGGAGCAATATGGTCTTATGGAAATCTCGGACTGCTTTATGGAGCAACAGGCCAGTTCGATAAAGCAGCCGAGTGTGCCGAGCAGGTGCTTGTGCGGGCGCGGGAGCGCGGCGACCGCCCAACGGAACTACGGGCTCTCCTCAACCTCGGGAACACTTACGCCTTCAGGGGAATGCATCGCGAAGCCCTTCGCTGGTTCAAGGAGTCTCTGGCCGTCTGTCGCGACGTGGGGGATCGTCGAGGGGAAGGCAGGGCTCTCAGCAATGTAGGCTCCATGTATATGCGCATGGAGATGTACTCGGAGGCGTTGGAGTACCTGGAGCAGGCGTACTCGATTCTCGTGGACGAGAAAGATGAGGAGGGTATCACTAATGCGCTCGGAACCAAGGCCGTTGTATATCTAAAGACAGGACGCGAGCAAGAGGCCCTCGAAATGTTCCAGAATGTTCTTAACCGGCAGACCCGGGCCAACCGGAGAGCGCACGAGGCTTCAACCCACAATAACATCGCTATCGCTTTGCGCCTGCTCGGCAGGCAAGAGGAATCAACCAGATACCACGAAGAGGCGGTCAACGACGCATCCACGTACCCGGAACTGGATGCCGAGTTTAGAATCGATTACGGGGACAGCCTGAGGAGCTGGGGTCGCTTCGATGAGGCACGCGAAAACTACGACACGGCGGAGCAAATAGCTGCTCAGATCCAAGCCGTGTATCACCGCGCGCGTGCGCTTGAAGGACTCGGATACGTGGCATACCACGCAGGCGACAAGTCGGCTGCACAGAATAATTTTGCGGAGGCCGACCAGCTGTACCGGTCATGTGGAGTGCCGGTACATCCACGCCCAGACGGATGAGCCGAGTTCGTCGATCGCGCCCGCCGGTCGTTGTCGGACCGTCAGACCGAATTGCAGTCATCGCTCGTAACCAACTCCCCTAAGCCGCTACCGCGCACGGCGACAACGAAGTCCTACTCGGGTGCCAGCACCTTGAATCACATGAGGGGTGATATCGCTATCCAGGAAGTCGCTGCCGATCTTTGGCCCAGAGGTTTTTGATGCTCTGAATAGGATCGGGTTGTTTGTCGTAATCGGAGAACCGGTCAGCGTATTGGATGAACCGGAGGTTCACACGTCCGAGGTGACCGTTGGTGCCGTCGAGGTCGACCACGCAGTACGGCCGCTCCTTGTCGCAATGGCACCATACCCGGCTGACCTCCACGGGGAGTCCGAGGTTCGGTAGGGCGAGGGCGCGGGCGTATTCGCCGTGGTCGATCCGCTCGCCGAGGTCGTGCTCCATCTCGATACACCAGGTGGTGCCGCGGGTCGCGGCGTTGGCCCAGGCGGTAGTCCTGACGTGACGTCCGACCGCGATGATCAGGCGAGTTCGGCGCAGTAGCCCACTCCCAAGCCAGGCCGAGCCTTCGTACGGCTTCTCGTATCGCTGGTCGAACTCCGCCTCGTAATCGACAAAGGTGTCGGTGCTGACCGGCCAGTAGGCTTCAAGCCCCATCTCGGCCACCGAGGCCTCGTACTCCTTGGCTGCCTGGTGCCACACCCAGGGCTCGAAGCCGGCGAGCAGCACTGAAGTAGTCGTCCCGGCGCGGTAGAGCTCGATGCTGCGTTCATCGACTTGCCGGAACCGCAGCCCCGGGACTCCGTAGACGTCGTGTCCTTCAGCTGAGGCGGGAAGCAGGGCCTGAACGGCTTGGCTGACCATGGCATCGCTCTCCAACTCAATGAGGAGCGAGTCGGTTCGAGGGCGTACTCGTCGGATCCCGAAGGGATAGATCGTCAGGAGCTTTGGCCAAGCTAGCTTTTCGAAGATGAGCGACTCAAACTGGGCCTGGTCGGCTCTGGTCGACGGGATGATCGGGGCGCCTTGTCCGAGCTGACTGGCTTCCTGGCGGGCCATCATGTAGGTCTCGCCGGTGTAAATGGTCCGGTTACGGGCGATGCGGGCCAGCAGGTCACGTGCCATGAGCAGTCCTTCCATGCGCCGCCGACCTCAACGCATCAGGAAAGCTTCCAATGGGTGTTTGCCCGCCACGTGCGTATGCCGGGACGAGCTGAGCTCCTTCTACCAGCGAACAACCACAGGTCGGGTGGCGTCCTACGGTACGGCTCCCCGGAGCCGACGGGACGACCTAACCATCACCTGCGTCGATAGCACAAGGCGACGTGCCGACTACAGCTCGTTCGAAGCGAGTTTCTTCCCTCTTGCTCTTGCCATCTCCTCCTCCAGCACCCACACGAACGCCACACCCGACCGCGGAAACACCCAGCCGTCGACGCCGATCGAGACCGATGACGAGGGTTTCGGACTCGGCAGCTCCTGTACGCGTGAGAGCCGTTCGCTGGCGATGAAGTCGAGTGCGTTGACCCGCCGGATACCGCAGCCTTGGTGGCTGAACTGCACCTTGAAGTTCCTGCTGGGCTTGGGTACCTCGAGATAGAGCAGATGACCGTGCCGTTGTACCAGCACGCGGTAGGTGAACGACACAGTCACCTGCCCCTGGTCGAGTTCGTCGCCAAGCGGCACGCTGTACAGCTGCGCACCCTTGCGTCGGCTGCGGTGTATCGGCCGCTCGCGGCCGTTGACGGTCGACTGGACGACTTCGAAGACTTCTTTCGAGGTGACGTCCAGGCCAGCCGAGGCGTCGAAGTGCCAGGTGCCTGTCATGGCCGGGTCCTGGATCAGCTCGCGGTACTGCTCGGGATCGGAGACGCACGCGAAGCGGAGCGTCGGGTTGGCCGGCGTGGTGCGGTACTCCCAGCGGATGGTGGCGACAAGCATGGAGCCCGGTCCTGAGGTCGGTCCGCCGTTCCAGGGTGTCAGCATGACCGAGACATCGACGTCTCGCCACCGCTCCGGCGAGTGGATGACCTGATTGCGGGTGTCGACGTAGAGCTCGGCGGCGAGTTCCTGGTCGCCGAGCCGCAATCCAAGGGCGTTGGCAGTGATCCGATCCAGTGTCTCGACCGAGGCGACGTTACGGAGCTTCGCCGGCTCGAACGCGAAGCTGTTGAGCACGGCGTCGCGGATCGCTGGCGCCTCCTGGCGTACAGCCTCACGAACGCGCTCCGCGGCCCGTTGCTCACCGTGCTTGCGATCGACGTATTCGAAGAAGATGGCCAGCAGGCCCGTGGAGAAGAGCGTTGTACCGAGCTCGCCGACGGGGAGCCACCGTACCCAGCCTGAGAGCGCTGCAACGTCCAGCCACTGCGCCAGGATTAGCAAGCCAACGCCACCAACGACCGACACGACGGCGATGAGCTGCAGCTTGGACTGGTAGAGCTGGTCAAGCAGGCTGGGCATAATTACTGAACTGACTATACCAGAAATTCGCCAGCATTTGAACACGAAACGTGAGCATCCCCCGGCCCACTCATCCAGGGGATGCCCATCTTCGCCAGGGGCTACTGGTCAGCAGGTGCCGCCTCCGCCGCCGTTGCGGATCATGGTCCACCTCCTTTGGGTCAGCCATGGCCGCCACCACAGTATCCGATTTTGGGATATTGCAAGCCAGGCGGTCGGCTTGGCGTCGATGGAAAAGTCGATCTACTCCGCCGAGTACCGCAGGCTCTGCGAGCTACTGCGCGAGCTGCGGGGCGAGGCCGGCTTGACCCAGGTGCAGGTCGCTCAGCGACTCGAGGTGCCGCAGTCCTTCGTCAGCAAGTACGAGTCCGGCGAGCGGCGGCTGGATGTGATCGAACTGTGGCACGTTACCCAGGCTCTTGGCGTGCCGATCCGGATCGTGCTGGAGCGGTTCGACCCAGGCTGGGTCTTCGGTAGCTAGGGGCGCTTCTATGGCCTCGTCCTCAACATCGCTCGCGGAGCCCTCACGCTCAAACGATATAGTTCTCCGTTGTGGTTCATAGGTGGTGCGAGCCGCACTGGGGATCTTGACGGCGGCGCCGACCCGGTGGGAGTGACGATATTGAACGATTCTGAGAATTTGCGTCGCTGGCTGGATGAGCTCTATGAGGACGAGGCCGATGACCTAGGTCTGGATGACCGTCGAATGGTCTGGTACTTTCCTGACGATCAAGTTCGCGAGGAGTATCTCAAGTCCGCTCAGGACCGATCGGACGCAGAGGTTCAAATGGTGCTCCAGCATCTGCTTCTCCCATCCTGTAGTCTGGCCAAAGACGACCTTCTGTACGAGCTTTATCTGGACTTGCGTGACAGTCGAAAACGTAAGGACAAGGCGCACCTTGCACGGCTGTCTGAGGACATTCACTTCCAACGTGTAGTTCGATACCACGAGCACGCGAACGCTGACCTTCCTTGGCAAGGTATCCAATGGGTGCAGAGACTATTGCCACATCGTCCGCATACTGCGTTGCAGGCTCTGGAGACCTATCTCCTAGCGCACATGTGGAACCTTACGGACAATATGGTCCACGCGATTCAAGATGCTGAGATGGTCATACAGGCGCGCTATATCGGTGTACCTGAGTCGTCGGAGAGTCGGCGGAGGCTGCTGCTGAGCCTTTCGCCACAGGCGCTTGAATGTATGGTCGCCCACCTCTATAAGGAGATGGGTTATGAGGTCGAAGTCACCCCCAGGTCGCACGACGGTGGTCGAGACGTCGTAGCACGCTTCTCAGCTGTTGGCCGGAAAGAACACCTACTCATCGAGTGCAAGCGAATGAGTTCTCGCGTTGGCGTCCGGATAGTTCGGGCGCTTGCCGGCGTAATTTCAAACGAACGTGCCAACAGAGGCGTGCTCGTTGCAACATCAGGTTTTACACGAGATGCCACACGTGAGGCTGATCGGAACGGTCGTATCGAGCTCATCGGCGGATCAGAGTTGGTCGTTCTCATCAACGAGTACCTCGGCGCATCATGGCCAGTTCGCCTGGAGTACTTGACCAGACCGCCCGTCAAGCTGATGACTGTGGAGGGCTGAAGGCTGTGCCTCAAGGTGCCGAGGAATGTCGCTCGTCGGGACGCCAGGCGCCGCGTAGCTGGTCATGGGACAACTGTTCGTGTAATCATCTTCTGTGCCGATCGACCGGGGATCCGGCGGCAGCGATCATCCGCCCGACGACGATGCGCAGCGTCCTCGTGACAATCGTCCGCTCGACTTCACCAGACCGGCCTATCGCCCACTGCCGTACAGACTCCCAGAGCCGAGGGAACTGTACGACGAGCTTTTCGGTGAGTCGGAGGACTCCTCGGGTGCCGGTGACCAACCGGCGGAGGCCGACGAAGCGACGGAGAAACCGTCAGTCGGCAGGCACGCCGACCACGCCGACGATCCAGAGGCGGCCAGGCCGGAGAAGCCTGCGTCTTCCGTAGATCTCCCACCTCACCAGCTGGCCGAGCAACAGCGCACCCAGGACCTCCCGGACAGCCAACCAGACCACATCCTGCCTGCGGCTCGCGAGGATCGATCGACTACGACCGCGGCCAAGCCGATCGAAGCACCCGACCAGCGCGAGCAGGACCGTCCCGCAGAAGTCACCGAGCCGCAGGACCTTGGGAAGGGCATCCGTAGCTGGTGGGAGGTCGATCCAGCTGAGCCCGAAGACAACGCCCCGGACAGGCCCACGAGCCCATACGCCGGGTCCAGAGAACACCATCCAGACCAGCCAGCCGAACCTGGCGAGATCGCCCAACAGGCGCCCACGGCCGCGACGAACCTCGGTCAGTCACAGCCCTCCACGCGCATCGAGCAACCAGAGCCATCGCAACTCGACCGCCCGCAGACGCTGGACGAGCGTAAAGCTGCCTACTGGGCCGAGCGCGGTGGCGAGACGCGGCACTTCCCCGGCTGGAGCGGCCCAGCTGACAGCAGCTCCGAGTCACAGGACTCGGATCAGCCGTCCGAACCGCGGGTGTCGTTCGTTTGGGGCAAGGTTGTCTACCACGACCGGGATGACGCATCGTCCGAGGCTCGCAGCGAGGACGCGGAGTCTTCGTCTGAGGAGCGACCGGACGCGGCGGCGCCGGCGGAGGGCGCGGATACTCGAGCCGAAGTCACCGGTGGTTGGGACCGCAGCGAGAACCCGTACTCGCCGCTCGGCGGCACGCGGGCGGCGTTCAACCCCGAGCACACGCCGGAGGAGCGCCAGGCGGCCAGTGCCGAGGGCGTGGCGCGCACCACGGACGTACTTGGCAGGAAGCCAATTAACGCCAGCTACGCGGGCCGGGTCTTCTACGACAGCTGGACCGACGAGCTCAAGGCGGCGTACCCGGATGGCGTGCAGTTCTCCTACGAGGCGTTCCCGGAGTTCGCCCGCTACGCCACCGCCATCGTGCAGCTGGACGAGGGCTTCGGGCCGACCCGGAAGGCCGACGAACGGCGCGCCCGGCGGGCTTGGCACGACCAGACCGGCGAGGTCCTTGATGAGGCCGGGTACACCTGGCACCATCACGAGGACGGCCGGACCCTGCTGCTGGTGCCGACCGACGTACACGACGCCACCCGCCACCATGGTGGGTGGGCCATTAGCCAGCGACTTGGAACCAGAAGGACGGACGATGCTTGAGGTCAGGGCCTGGGGGCCAGTCTCGGAAGAACAGCTGGTCGAGGCCGAGCAGAAGCTCGGCGTCCGGCTGCCCGAGCCCTACCGCTCGTGGCTGGGGCGTACCGGCGGCGGTCACCCGGACAAGCTCTACGAGATCGAGTCCGTCGACGGCACGGTCAAGACGTTCGTCGGTCTGGACGGCACCTACAACATCACCGACCAGTACCACGGCTTCGACGAGCTGCTGCCCCGCGACCTGATCCGCATCGCCCACGGCAGCGGCGGCACCGTTGCCTTGAAGGTCAAGGGTGAGGACGTCGGCTCGGTGTGGTGGTCCGACCATGACCAGGCCGACCTGCTCGGAGCTGAGGCGCCGTCGTACGAGTACGTGACCAAGCTGGCGGATGACTTCGAGGCCTTTCTGGGGATGTTCGACTGAGCGCAACATCTGATCAGCATTGGAATCGCTGTTCATGCAGGTCCTTGGCCCTGCCGACTCGTGACGTTCCGCCCGGCGGGTCGAGCCACCAGGGCGGAAGCGCCGGGCTACGTTGCCGCTATGGATTGGCTTGGAATGACAGGCGCGGTGACTGGGGTCATCGGCGCCGTGAGTGGTCTGACTGCCGTCTTCATCGCGATTCCAGCAACCAAAGCTGCCCGCCGTTCAGCCGACGAGGCAGCCGCGACTGCTCAGCTCGAACGCGATCAACGGCATGACGATCTGCGTCCTACTCCTCCTGCGGAGATCAAAGGGGATGTGGAAACGAACTCTGAGGACGGTGGGGGTCGCAGCGCCCTGATGGGCTCAGTCGTTCTGCCTCGCGACTTCCGGGTGCGGGCAACGGCGATCATGGGCCCCAACGCGTCCGCACCGATCGGCATGCCGTTGGTCATCCGCGCCAACCAGCCTCAGTCCTTCGAGATCGAACACTGGCCGGACGACAAGACGCACCCTACGGTCAAGGAGATCAGGTTTCGCTTCTGGTCGCCCGTCGAGGGTGATGGTGTCGAGCCGTGGTCCTGCCAGTGCGGGCGACCGAGCGACGATGGCGAATCGGCTCCTGGTCACTGGGAGTGGACAGTGCCTGTCTCCTACTACGACGTAAGGGCAAGTATCTGGTAGGTGGACTACGCGTTTGCCGCAAGCCGAGCTACACCGGCTTACACCGTCCGCATTCCGCCACGTTGATTGCTCCGACCACCTGTTGTGCCCAGACGCGGAGGTCAACGATGCGTGCAGCACAGGTCTTGCCGTACTCACCGACGTACTCCTGATCACGCTCGAAGCACGAGCACGTGGCGCGATGCAAGATCAGGTAGATCTTGGTTGGCCGGCGGTAGTGGTTCAGTAGGTAGCCGTCCGGATGACCCTCACGCCAGGTGTTGAACTCTTCAGTGGTCGAAGGTGTGTAGACCATGGCAACTCCGAACCGAACCGGCACTTCGTTTGGGTACGTGTCGCCGATCGTCGTGATCGGTTACACCGACCGTTTGTTATGCCTGGCTGCGCGCCACCGCGGCGTCTAGCGCCTCGCGTGCGGTCTGACTTGATCGATCGACGTCGATCACGCCCAAGCAGAAGGCGATCACGGCGTCCGCGAACAGGCTCGCGCCTTCCCAACGGGTCGGCTGGTAGTCCTCCGGCTGGATGCGATAACGGAAGAGGAAGCCGTCCAGTAGCGCCTGGAGACAGAGCCCGAGGCGCTCAGACGTCCAGCTAGGTCGGAGTGCGAGCCCTAGGCTTGCCAGGAGCATGGTGTAGCCGTCGAACCATGCCCTGGTCCCACGAATGGTCGGGAGCACTTCTGACCTGGCCTCCGGGTGATGCTCAAGCAGCGGCCCGATGTGAACCAGGAGGTAGCTGCGAGGGTCGTGAAACAAGCGGTCGAGGTGGGCATCCGCTACGTCGATAATCCCGGCTGACAGCGTGCTCGCCTGTGGCAGTTGCACGAGCTGACTTGGCTCCAGGACGGGATCGGCTGCTTTGTCCCGAAAGAGCAGTGAATACACCACGGCATCGTTAACGAAGACGTCTTTGTGTGGCCAGCGATTCGTAAACGCCTTCCGGCTAAGGCCGGGTGTACCGCTCTCCTCGGCCAGTCGGATGACGTCATCCACGCGGAGCCATTCCAGCGTGGCCGGGAAGCCAAGCGAGCGCAGGCGAGGTGGTCTGGGCCTGCCGGCTGGCGCAAGCGAAGCATCGATGAGCTCAGCGGCCAGGGTCAGGAACCGCTGTGCCGTTACATCGCTACGGGAGGGGGTTGGTCGTGGAGACATGTTGGCCGTCCGCGTCGTCGATCAAGCTACTCCCACTATGCCGTAGGGATGTTTGATTGTCTCCCTACACACGACTACGCGACGTAACCACCGTGGCCATGAGTCGACTTGTCGAGCATGACGGAAGGCCGCGAGACGGCCTGAACACCGTCCGCTCATGCGGCGTCGGCTGGGGAGGGTGCTATGAATCTGGAAAAGCTTCTTGATAGACCTGCACTGAAGAACCTACGCAACCTTGTTGCGACGATTCGTGCCGCTAGTGCCGTTCTATTCGCGTTGAGTGCGACTGGCGTCCTCGGCTCTTTCACCTTCCTGCGACACCTGATCGGTTCAGGCGTCGCTCTGACGGTCGGGATAATCCTCGGGGTGTGGGGCCTTACGATGATGAGTTTCTGGTATTACGTAGAGCACATCTATGACCCGACCTTCTATGAGATTCTCGAACTCGACGGCCTTCTCATCGTGGAACCGGTGGGTGACCATCACCGCTACACATACATCAGAAAGCAAAAGGTGCGGTCCACTCGCCGCGGTCTTCGGCTCATCGAGTTCAGGGCACATTGGACTGGCCGAGGGAGTCGCGGCACTGTGCGGGTCGAATCTCTAATGGGCGATCATGTCCTTCTCGATGGGCAACGCGCGGAAGAGGAGGGATACGTACACCGGTGGATATACGCCCATCGTCCGCTGGGCAAACGGCGAGAAATCACGGTCGGGGTACGGCAGACGCATGAAGATGACGTCGAGGTTCAACACCCATACTTCCGGGAAAGCGGCGGACGCTACAAGACTCACAAGATCACTACCACTGTACGGTTCCCGCGTGACGAAGACCCTCAATCGCTAGGTTTCGTCGAAGGCATGATCTGGAACGGCAACGCTCCGCCTCGCCATGATCGTGTGGCAGGCAGCCTCGTGCATGTGCGAACTGTGAACAGCGAAACCAACACCGTGGATTACACCGTGACGGAGTGTCGGCCCAAGCCGTACCACTCGTATGGGATAGCGTGGACCTGGCCGTCGCGGTACTATCTGTCTCAAAACGGACAAACCGCGTACAATGAAAGTAGCAGTAAGCAGGAGGAGGCAAGCATGGGTGGCGCATAACATTCTCAGGTCCGAGCATCCAAAACCCCTGCGCTGGCGTAGGGGTTTTGTGTACGAACTTGACGTCTGAAGATCAGTGCATTCGCGCCGAACCTGTAGACTTCGACTGCGGCGCCAGCCTCGGCGGAGGTAGAACTGGTGAATGGACTGGACGACTCTCCTCCCCACAGCTCTGGGTGGCATACTGGCACTCGCTGGCGGAGCGATGACGCAGATAATCAGCCTGCGCTCGGAGCGGCGTAAGCGTGTGCATCAGCGGAGCGATGACGCAGCCAAGGCAATCTTGGATCGATGTACCGATCTCCTGGTAGGCATCCGCCGCTCCTACATCATGGACGCACAGGGAGAGGGATACGCCGACGGGATGTTTGAGGGTTACCTTGAAGACGAGTATCAGCGGGACTTCGTAACCATTAGCGCCAATGCAGCACTCATTGACGACAGCGGGGTCCGCCAACTTCTTACAGATCTTGTCGAGGCCGTATCAGTTGGTGGGATGGAGGCAGCCGAACGTCTCCTGGGCCATGGCCAGACAGTTGCCGGTGCGTACTTGCGCGGCAAAAGCCTTCGCGAACTAGAGCCGGACCTTCGCAAGCGTATCGATGAAGATCTAGCTTCGGCGAAGCGAGCGCGAGACCAGTTGCTCCATCCCGCATCCGCTCAGCCGTTACAAGTACCAAGTCTGAAACCCGTTTCAGGCGATCCGTCGTCCGCTATTCCGCCAGCCGGCGCCGCTGACCTTTGAAGGCTACGACCCTCGCCGGTGAGATCGGTGGCCGGAACTTCGCTCGCCGAACCCCGGTACCGTTGCAGCCATGTGCTCCGTGACCTGGACAGTTCCGCATGTCTGATCAGCCCGCCGACCGTCAGCTGACCGCCGACTCGGCCGTCGCCGCGCTTCGGGAGATCTGCAAAGGCCTGAGCCTTGACGCCGAGGGTACCGAGCTGCTGGGCCCGGTGGGCGACAACGCCGTCTTTCGGCTGCCGGCGCACCGCTTGGTCGCGCGGCTGACCTTGGCCGGACGGCTGCAGCGCCTGCGCCGGGAAGTGAGCATTGCTCACTGGCTGGCTGCGCTGGAGTTTCCCGCGGTACGCGTGGCCGGCGACGTTGACGAGCTGGTCGTCCACGACGGCCTGGCGGCGAGCTTCTGGGAATGGATTCCAGACCTGGCGCAGTCGTCGGCGGCGGAGATCGGCGAGCTGCTCCAGCAGCTTCACCAGTTGCCGCCGCCACCGGCTGGGCTGCTCGCCCCGCACGATCCGTTCGCTGGCCAGCGCGAGCACATCGAGGCCGCGGATGTGTCCGAGGACGACCGGGCTTTCCTTCGTGCTCGCTTGTCCGAGCTGGAGGATGCCTACCCGCACCTGCCGTACAACTGGCCGCTTGGCGTCGTGCACGGTGACGCGCACCGCAAGAACGTCGTCCGCGCCGGCGACGGCCGCTTGCTCCTGCTCGACCTGGAGCGTTTCGGGCTCGGCCATCGCGAGTGGGACATCGTGGTGCCCGCGGTCTACCACCGCGTCGGCTGGTACAGCCGTGACGAGTACGACGCTTTCACGCAGGCGTACGGCTACGACATCACCGAGTGGGACGGCTTCGCGACGCTGGTCGCCATCCGCGAGCTGCGCATGACCACCTGGCTGGCGGCCCGCACCGGCCGCGAGCCGCGTCTGTTGCCGGAAGCGCGGAAGCGGATCGCCTCGCTGCGCGACGACACCGCGCCACGCGACTGGACGCCCGGCGAGTAGCTGACCAGCTAAGACTCGTCGGCTGCGAACGTGGCGACCTGCCGCTCACGGAAGTTGCCGGCCGCCGTGCTGTCGGCGTAGCGGTCGAGCTTGGTGTTGAACGTATCCAGGTAGGCCCGCACCCGGCTGGACTTCAGCCTGGCAACACTCGACAGGCCGCCCTCCGCCAGCGCGCAGGCTTGGTCGACGTCGCGATCGCCCGGTCGGCGTGGACTGAGCTGGGCGGCTGCCACTGCCAGCCGACAGAACGTTTGACTACGCGGGTACTGATCGCCGGACTCGGCCAACGCCAGCGCGGCGTAGCGTGACGCCTCCTGGGGCTCGCCAAGCGCGGCGAAGCAGTGCGCCAGCTCGTTGTGGAACTCGGCCACGTTGAAGTAGTTGATCCAGTCCGGGTCGTGGTGCTCGGCATCGGTCTCGCCGAAGGCCCGGTCCATCTCCTGCAGTGCCCGATAGCAGCCTGGGCGGTCGCCGAGGCTGGCCAGCGCCCGAGCCTCCATCGCGCAATACATAGCCCGGATGCGCGGCGTGGCTTGCCGGTAGCCGCCGAGCTTGGCTGCTCGAGCGAAGTCCACGGCATCGCCGTACTCGCCGAGGAAGTTGGCCTGGTGGCTCATCAGGGCGAGCACCTTACCGCCGAGCGCCCGATCGTCCGAGGCGTGGGCCAGGCTGAGCGCCTGGACGAAGTACTGCCGGGCCAAGCCGTGCTGCCCGATGTCGTACGCCATGGCGCCGGTCTTGTACGTCGCCTCAGTGGCGACGGCGAATAGCCGGCGACCGGTCGCAGCGGTATAGCTGCCCTCCAGTAACGGGATGATCGAGCTGTGCAGATACTGCACCGCGGCCTTTCGAGCATACCCGCCGCCGTAGTCGTGGTCCAGCTTCTCGAACAGCCGCACCGTGGCGTGAACCGCCTCCACGTCGCCGGTACCGACCCGGAGCGTTCCCTGACGCTGCGGCGATGTGCCGGGTGGCGTGACCAGCCAGCGCGTCACGGGGCGAAGCAACTCGGCCGCCGGAATGAGGTCGGGCATCACCGAGCCTTGGAGGTCCCCGGCCCACAACTGCCGAGTCCCGCCCACCACGATGTCCAGCTCGGTGCTGAAGGTCAGACCGTCTTGCAGCGACGGCAGAACTGATCCGATCGACGGCAACTCGTGAACGACGGATAGTGCACCCATCGAGGTTGGGCGCTCCTGCAAGAGGTCGTTGAGTTCACGCAGCTGAGCCCGCAACGCGCGGGCAAGCTTGGGACGGACATGAGGTGACGGATCGGTCTCGCCGGACTCCCAACGCTTGACGGTCGAGACGGCAACGTCTAAGGCCTCGGCGAGCCCTTCTTGGGTCAGGCCGACCGCCTTGCGCCTTTCGGCAAGTTTCCGCCGTTTCGAGGGCATTCTTCCCGTTCCGGTCCGAAACCGTCGTGGTCAGGATAACCGTAAGGCATTTGCCCAGGTCAGGGGGCGCCATGCGCCCTTCTTGCGCCCTTTCCGGGCGGATTCTGATCTGGGCTAGTGCCCACCCCCGCCGATTGGCTGGTTCTGGGCGTTGCCGGGATGACCGGCCGCTCCCTCCAGGTCACGGCGGCTGGGGATGGTCGCCCTGTAACCCCAGCCGCCGTGCACAGCTAGGAAGCGAGGTGACGAAGCCATGACGACGACAGTGACGCTGGAGCCAAAGCAGGTATGGGAATCCGTACCCGGTTATGTGCCGCAGTGGTGGTCGCGCACGCAGCTCGACGAGATAGCCGAGCGAATCCCACATCTCCACCGCCGCTCGCCGGCTGTGGCTGCATTCGACATGCCGGAGTGCCTGTTCGACGGTCAGCCGTGGCCATGCCGCTCGGAGCGTTGGCGTCGGCAACGCGAAGCCAATTGGCTGACATCGCCCCTACGCATTCGTCTCGTTCGTCGCTCCCTGATTCGGCTGGCAGCCCTGGCGATGCTGTGCTTGCCGCTGCTCAGCGCCGGAGGCGCACCGCAACAGGATGTTCCGGCTCGTGGATCATCGGCGCGCGAGCTGAGCTTGCCGGAACATAACTCCTTTCCGGCGACCGCGCCCGTGAAAACGGTTCTGGAGCAGGTCGAGTTGCGCCACGACCGCGCGGCGATAGTGCAGTTGGGCTTGTTTCGGCGAGGTGAGCGGTCATGACTACTCAACCCACCAGCCTCAGCTCGTACGCCTCTCGCAAGCAGCGAATCCTGGACAAGATCTCCGCCCTGCAGTCGCAGATGTACCTCGCAGGTAACGAGGTGCTCGGCTGGAGCTTCCGCAACGAGCTGCTGGAGCTGGTGGAACGGCTGCCCAAGCGCGATCAGGCCGCTTGGCGGCAGGAACACCTAGAGCAGCTCAACACGGTCGCCGGCCCGCCGCCAGGACTGGTACCGCCTCAGTCGGACGGCTCTGTGTGACGTTGAGCCAACCGCCGACCTTCAGCCCACGACCACCGAGACCGAGACGAACCGTGCACGCACTGGTCATTCCGCCGCAACCGCAAGCTCCAGGTATCCGCCAGATCTCACCCTGGCCCGACGTCGTGTCGCTCCGGGAGCTGGTCGGCGGCTACGTCGACATTCGCTACGACATCGAAGACGGCTGGCACTTGTACTGCATCGAACGCGGCCAGCAGACGCACTTGACGCTCAATCTCAAGGCCACCGAGCTGGTGCGCCAGACCGACCAGCAGAGCCTGCCGGTGTACGGCACGGCAGTCGTGGTTGGCACCGGCGCCGGTGGCGCGGACATCGACGTCCCCGAAGACCTGACGCTCCGCGTCCTTGGCCACTCCTGACACTCCGCAAGAAGGACCCCGCATGACGATCGACCCCATTGACGAGAACCTCCCGCCGCTCATCATCGCTAACGATAAAGACGTCTATCTGTTGCTCGACGAGTCGCCAGACAACGTGAAGGTGGTCTTGCCGCTCGACCTGGCCACCGACTTGCTGCGGACCTGTCGCGAGACGGACGTCGAGCTATCCGACGCTGTACGCGAAGCCCTTCGACAATGGTGCAAACGCCCTGCGTGCGATTGACCGGCTTGGTGCGCGTCGGCCCTCGATCTCCGACGCCGCACCGCCCGAGGCTCGCTCACTCCGAGAGGTGCGTCATTTCGTCCCTTCGCCCGGGCGACGGCGCACTTGTAGCGGGCCTCAACGGGAGCGGCCGGAGTCTCCCCGTGGCTCCGGCCGCTCCTTACTCACCAGATAAGTCGCGACTCGCGAAGGCAGGCATCATGAATCAGGCGTTGTGGACAGCCATTGACGATTACTTCGGACACATGCTCATGCCGCCAGACCCGGCCTTGGACCTGGCACTCAAGGCCGGGCGAAAGGCCGGCCTGCCTCTGTCTCACGCCATCTCGCCGAGCCAGGGGCGGTTCCTCCAACTGTTGGTCAGCATCAAGCGGCCTGCGAACGTGCTCGAGATCGGCACGCTGTTCGGCTACAGCACTATTTGGCTGGCCCGCGGCCTGGGCAGTGCCGGCCGCATCTTGAGCCTGGAGCTACACGAGGAACGTGCCGAGATCGCCCGCGGCATCTTCGCTGACACCGGACTGGACGACATCATCGAGGTGCGCACCGGTCCGGCAGCTGACAGCTTGCGCGAGCTGGTCAAGCAGCAGGATCGGCAGTTTGACTTCATCTTCATTGACGCCGACAAGCCGAACAACCCGGCTTACTTCCGCTGGACGCTGGAACTGGCAGCATCGAACGCGGTGATCGTCTTCGACAATCAGGTGCGACAGGGCGCCATCCTCGACCCCAACAACCACCATCCTTCGGTGCAGTGCGTGCGCGAGCTCGTGAGAGCGCTACACAACGAGCCGCGCGTACGAGCGGGGGCTGTCCAAACCGTCAGTAGCAAGGGGCATGACGGGTTCATCCTGGCTCAAGTTAAGTCCTCCGTCGGACGCCACCACTCGGCAACGGATGTCGTTGGCCCTCGATCTCTCAGACGACAGTGAATTTGCGACCTGGTTGACATGTGGCCAGGGTCGCCGGACTGTCACTCGTCCCACGCGTAACGACAAGGAACCTTCTCATGTCCCAGGAACCGCCTCTGGCCGACTCAACAACCAGTGAATGCATTGATCCGGCAATGCCAGGAACCAGCGAGTCGCCGTTGCTGGAGCTTGCGCCTTGGGAAATTCAGCTGCTGGAGCTGGTTGTTTGTGGCTACGCCAATGAAGCAGCGGCTCGACAGCTGGAGGTGTCTGCTCGGACGGTGCGCCGACGCATCCAACACTGGTGCGATCGTGTTGGGGTCGGCTGCGTCACCCAGCTTGCGGCTTGGGCTGTTGAGGTCGAGCTGATCCGGTCGCCCGTCTCGCGATCCCACATCTGTATTGCGTTTACTCACGATCTGGTGCAGATCTGGGGCGATCGGCTCGACCAGCGCCATGCTCGCATCGCCCGCTTCGGACTATTTCCGATGCGCGTGCGAACCGACTCGGATACCGACTAACCGCGGCTTCGCGGACTCTTCGAGTTTCTCCATTCCATACAAACCGGGAGGGGCATCAGTGGGGCGTGTTCGTGTAGGCAGTACGGGGCAGCGCGCGTTGTGGCCGCACCAGGAGGAAGCGGTCAAGGCCGTGGTGGCTGAGATCGCGCTGCAGGGCCGCTGCCGGGTCACGATGGCTTGCGGCACGGGCAAGACCACGGTGGGTGCGGCCGTGTCGGCGCAGGTGGCCAGCGCGGGCCGGGTACTAATCCTGGTTCCGACCTTGGAGCTGTTGGCGCAGACGGCCAAGGAGTACGTCGCCTACTTGGGCGATGAGGTCGGCACGCTGGGCGCGGTGTGTTCCGACGACACCGCCACGGTCGAGGCGCACCGGCTGCGCGAGCAGCTGGACGAGCTGCACGTCGGCTCCACCACCAAGCCGCACGAGGTCGCTGCCTGGACGCGACGCCGCGGCCGGGTCACCGTGCTGTGCACCTACAAGTCACTGCCGGTGCTGGTGGCCGCACATCGCCAGAAGGCGTACCGCTGGGACCTGCTGATCGCTGATGAGGCCCATCGCACCGCTGGCCGGGTTGATCGGGCCTGGCACGTCGTCCACGACGACGCGGCGATCCCGGCGCGCCGGCGGCTGTACATGACCGCCACACCGCGGATCGTGGAGACCGGCGAGTTCGAGGTCACCAGCATGGACGACCCGGCCGTCTTCGGGCCCGAGGTCTTCCAGCTGACCTTCGCCCAGGCGATCAACGACGGCCTGCTGGCCGACTACCAGGTCCTGGTAACCACCATGACCCAAACCGAACTCCTCGAACCCGATGCAGTGGTCAACGCCGGAGGACCAGCCGTGCCGCTGCAGATGCTGGTCGCCCAGCTCGCGCTGCTGCAGGCTGCCGCCGACCACGGGGTGCGCCGGGCGATCTCCTTCCACCACCGCGTGGCCTCGGCTCGCCGCTTCGCCGAGACCCTGCCGAACACCGCCAATCTCCTCCCAGTCCGTAAACGCCCGCGACGCTTGTACGCGGCCGCGGTCGACGGCACCATGCACGCCGACGACCGACGCGCCATCCTGTCCCACCTGAACAAGCCGGCCGGGCGCCTGGTCGTGGTGTCCAACGCCCGCGTCCTCGGGGAAGGTGTCGACGTGCCCGAGCTGGACGCGGTGCTGTTCGCCGACCCGCGTGACTCCGCCACCGACGTCGTGCAAGCAATCGGGCGGGCGCTGCGACGCGGACAGTCCGCCGGCAAGACCGCCAGCATCATCATCCCGATCCTGCTCAACGACACCGAAACCCCAGACGCCGCCTTGAACACCTCAGCCTGGGACGTCCTCTACCGAGTGCTGCGCGCCCTGCGAGCCCACGACGAACGACTGGCCGACTGGCTCGACACCCACCGCGCCCGCGTCACCGCCTTCGACGTAGCGCAGCCAGGTACACGACAAGCCCACCAGCTGCCGCCCTGGCTGCAGCTCACCGGCCAACGCGTCGACCGGAAGTTCGCCGCCGCGGTCGCGCTGCGCGTCTTGGAGCGCACCACCTCACCCTGGCTGGGTGGGCTGGCCGCCGCCACCGAGTACCACGCCGAGCACGGCGACCTGCGCGTCCCGCCCACCTACGTCACGCCCGGCGGGATGAAGCTCGGCATTTGGGTGATCAACCAGCGGGACCGCAAACGCCAAGGCACCCTCACCGACGCCCAGATCGCCGAGCTCGACGCGCTGAACATGACCTGGAACGCCGTCGACGCCGCCCGCGACGAATGGCTCATCCGGGCCCGTGCCTACCGCAAGCAGCACGGTGACCTGCGCGTACCGGTCAAGTACGTCAGCCCGGACGGCGCAAAGCTCGGCGTCTGGATCTGCACCCAACGCGACCGTAAAGGCAACCTCACGCCCGAGCAGATCGCCGAGCTCGACGCCCTCGGCATGGTCTGGGACGCAATCGAACACGGACGCGCCAAGTGGATCGCCGCCCTCAAGCAGTACCGAGCCACCTACGGGCACGTCCGCGTCCCGTCCTCGTACGTCGCACCAGACGGCACCAAACTCGGCGGCTGGATCGCCGGGCAACGCCACCGCAAACGCGGCGGCAAACTGACCAAAGCACAGATCGCGGAGCTGGAGGCATTCGGGATGGTCTGGGGCCGGGATGAACCGGCGAGGAAGAGAGGATGACATCTCACGAGCGGCTGTCGAGTGCCGTGCTCGGCGAACTCGCAAGCCCCTGGCACCTACCTGTCAGTAACCTCTACGGCACGAGCCCGCCCGACCAAAGTGGGTCCTCCCGCAGAACAAATGGTCTGACCAGCACTGATTCCCGGACGATTTGTCGGAATGGTTCTACGCAGCGCAAACGACCCGCGTCGAGCGTGATCAATGTCACAGCTTTCCAATTTCCGCAGCTAGGAGCATGATCGCTAAGGGCTACAAGCGCTTTCCGGTACGTAGCAGCACGGATAGTATCACAACAACTTCGATTAGTGACCGAAATGCCCGATTCTCGACTCGGCGTGGCGAGACGACGGGGGGCGCCTCCCGGTATGGTCTGCCCCCATGACCGATAGCGTTCAGCCTTCCACTACGCGTCCCAAGCGGCGCAGGTGGGGCTGGCTTGTGCTCTACGCCCTGGCGGCCGTCCCGTATGCGGTCGCCGGCTTGAGCGGTGCCATCACGACGTGGTGGATCAAGGTGCCGCTGCTTGCCATCGGGGCAGCGGCCACCGTCTTCGTCTTCTGGAAGAACGGCACGAACCGGAAGACGCTCGAGGCCGAGACAGTGCGTGCCATCGAGGCTGAGCGAAAGCTCGAAGTAGCCGAGCAGCGCGAGAAGGACGCCGAGAACCTGGCCAAGGAAGACCTGCGTAAGGCGCGAGCGGAAGCGCACGGCGCGCTGAGCTCAAACCTAGACGGGCTAAAACAAGTCGTCGCCGCAACCTCCGACTCTCGTCAGGCGCAGTTGGTTGCTTCGATGAAGGAGATTGTCCTCAACGCTGCGAAGCTTGGCCTGGACGTACGGACGGCGATCTACAGGAACAAGCAACTGGCCTCGGGGCGAGTGCTTCAGCTGGACAAGTGGCGGAATCGCGAGAACGAAAGAACCACCCCGGTCAGGGAGTTTGTTGAAGGCGACAAGCAGGCCGGTGATGACATGTTCAAGATGCTCGACGAGGACACGGATCGATTCGTCGAGGATGTCGATCAGGCGCATCCTGAAGACTGGCAGATCGGCATGAGGAAGGACGCCAAGACCTACATTGCCGTACCTATCGCGACGAGCGAGGCAAAGTTCGGGGTCCTTAGGGTGGATGCTCCTAAGTCGGGAGACCTGACCAGGGAGCAGATTCTGACGCTTCGACTGTTGGCTGATGCATACGCCGTCGCGCTGTCAATTAATGATTGCGACGCCGTTCAGTAGCCGACAGCCCCTTAGCGGCGGCTCGGTGAATCAATGCGACAGCGGCTATTGCCACCTTCCCTAGGGCTACCCACAAATCTCCGACGGAGACAGTTTTTTCGGATGTGGATTCGTTGGGTTCGCGAGCCTCCATAGCAGATTGCCGCAACTCCGCTCGGCGCGCCATCTCGCGCTCGAACCACTCCTCGGTGTCGACCTTCGCCTTTTCCTCGACGCGGTTCCAATAGCCGCCAGGATCCCTTAGCATCTCGTCCGCCAGTGACCCGTTCTTGAACCCTGTCTCCATTTCCGCGCCTTCTTCTGCATACATGTTACCGTCTAGTAAACAACGAAGCGCACTATCGGTCAACGCTGAAAGCTGCCCACAATGCGGTCGCCCCTGTCCGCGCTACAAGATGGTCTCGCCTATGCCCCAAGCCAGTACCTCCAAGCAGCTACCACTGCGTTGGTGTACGAGTAGGCTAATGCAGAGATGTCGCACAGGAGTCTCAATACAGTAACATCCTGTAGTTTCTGGGAGATGATGGGTAGCTAACGGTGGTGGGACGGTCAACGCAGACTGAGGCGGCAGCGACGCTCCTTCGGCGACTGCTGACGCAGCGCGGAGCCTACAGACGGGCGTGGCAGCGCGAGGCCGGCCTCCTCCACGATGACCGCATCAATCACTCCGCAGTGGCCCGGGTGCTAGCTAAGCATCTGTGGCAGGAGGGTGAGGCTGAGGGCGACTACCTTGCCCGTGATCTCAAAGATCGAGTCGCTAGGGCCTTAGCTGGTCAAGTGTTGAGCCCGCGGACACTCCGGCTCTTCATCGAGGCCTTCCACATCGCAGACGAAGACGCTCAACTGCTCTGGTTCTACCTCACCGGCTCGCCCGACGAGCATGCCATCCAGGGCCCTGTCGTCGCCTCTGCCACGCGCCCAGATTCGGTGCCAAAGGCGAAGCACGAGACTCTGACGATGCACGATCTGTGCAGGGTAACTGAGGGCGGAACGTTCCTTCTACGCGTCATTCAGGTGATTCGGGCACTACACGACAATGTGCACCGGGTGCCCTTCCGCTTTGAGGGGGACCTCAAGGCGATCGACGTCCACCGGGGAGGATCCCCTGGCTGGCCACGTCGGGTCAATGATCTTCTAACAGGGGTTGACATCCTCCTGGCCAGGAAGCTTCGTCGCGGCGAGACAGCGGCACTTGAGTACAGCGCTGAGATCGTGCCAGACAGTTTGCGCGCGTGTCAGTACCGTCGAACCATCTTCGGCCGTGTTGAGAACGCGACCATGATCCTTCAGTTCGACGGTGCGCGAGTGCCTCGTCAGATCTCGTGGGCAGTATGGAGTGATCCATTCGATCAACCCATACAGGAGCGGGATCTGTCGAGGGACAGGCCAAACTCAGTGCATCGTCATCTGACCTCAGTCGAGCATGCAGGGTATGGCTTCCGATGGGAGTGGTAGCCAGTGCCCAGGGGCATCTGGAAATGGCGTGCACCTCGAAACCTAGAAGGGTGGCTCCTCGTAGGCCTGCTGATCGACGAGGCCGAGGTACTGAAGAAGTCGGGTCTGCACTTCGACTAGACGGTCGGCGGTGAGCGTCCCCGTCAGGTCCTCAAGGTCTGACTTGAGTAACGGCTGAATGGCCGGGACGCGCACCCAGCATTTCTTGGTGACGCCAGCCTCATTCGCGGCGAGCTTAACGTCAAACCGAGTCCGGAAGCCGGTCGATCCTGAGATGGGACAGCCGGTGACAACAAGCCACCCGGTCTCCGAGTTCGTGCCGGACCCACTAAGTACCAGGAAGCGCCGACGCTCCTCGTGTACCTGTCGAATGGACTCAGGGGGAAGGCTGAGCTTCTCATCGGACACGTAGTAGACGCCACCCGTGACGATCTTCTGCATCAGCTGAGCTCGTCCGTTGCTCGTGCCCGTCCGGGCGCCCACTCAGCCAGCTCGCGCCTAAGCTCGTCAGGGTCGCCGGCGTCGTCCTGTGGCGCTAGCCGATTTGCCGCGGACTGGAAGCGGGCGAGCGTTGCACCGATGTCCGGTACGACGCGACCCTCAAACAGGTCGAGCACTCCTTCGCGAGCGTTCTCTCGCTGAGCCTCCTGCATAGGGGGCGTCTGGTAGGTCAGGTCGCGAAGCGATGAAGCTGCCAAGTGACCGTACTCATCGACTACCTGCGCGATGATCGCCGCGAACTCCTCATCCACCTCAATCGGCTCTGGTCGATGCAGCCTCAATCGGTGCTCCGCACCCCAGTAGTTCTCACAAGTCTCGCGTTGGACGGCGCCGTCTAGGACCAGTTCCTCTTCGACCTGCAGCAGCGCGTTGCTAAACGGTCCGTAGTGGCGCCAGCGCCACTGAATCCCGCTACATGGGCGACCCAGCTCGTCAACGGCTCGCAAGTCAGCCAGATACAGCAGCTTGGCTACCTTTGTGCGGGTCATGCTGGCGCCTTGGGCGCGGGCAGCCGCCAGCAAGGCGACGAACGCCGCTGGCGTACCCCGCCGAGGAAACCCAGGTCTGCCCATTGCCCTCATCGTACGTCGTTCCCCGTGTCAATCTGCGCAGCTTGAGGCCCGCAATGCGCAGAACGTAGCACATTGGCGGATCCGGCTAGCCGTATGTCGAACATGTGTTCGAATCGTACCTGTCGACGTCTGCCTGGGCAACCTCGTGGATATCGCAGGGGTTCGGCCTGCTGTCGAGCTTGGGCTCAGATAGACGTTTGACTCGCTTCCCAAGGGGAGGCTGACCCGCCAGCGGGGCAGTCGGACCGAACCAACTGGGTACTGAGGCCCTCGCACGAGGGCCTCAGCGATCGTCGTCATCCCATCAGTGCGACCAAGAGCAGCAGCGCAACGGCTCCTGCGGCGATCACGCCGCCCAGAAAGCAGATGACATGGATTGCGAGCTCGCGACTCACGGTTACCTCTCTTGTCGGACGGTGGGCGTTGTGGCCCCTTCGTCCCTTCCGAGCTCTCGGTGAGTGTGCGACAGGATCGCTCCAAGCCGGTGTTTGGGCGGAGCTGTGCGGTCCCATGCTCGGTCTCGCCTACCAGGATCCTGTGCAAGGGATTGAGGACCCGCCACGAGGGTGACTGCCGGCGGAGCTCGGATCGAGCCCGGACGCCACCGCAGGTGCGCGAGTCCTTCGTCCCTGCCGATGCCAACGTTCGGCACTGCGCTAATGCTTGTATCGCCAGCAGTCGCCTCCGGCTCGCCCGGACGTATGACCTCGTGACCCGCTCCTGCGCCCTGCTCGACGCCGCGCAACCCGCCGGCGTCGTACTGCTAGCGGCCCTTGGGACCTTCGGACCACTGCGTCGGTGACTAACTACTGCTCCTTCGTCCAGTGGGGCAGACATCCTGTGATCATGGCCTTCGCGCCCACCGCCATCGACCTGGTGCGCTCGCACTGGTGGTGAACGGCGGCATGGCGCTCAATGCGCCGGACGCGATCGGCTGACGGCCTACCCGCGGTTGCTCAAGAAGATCGATACCGCAGTGATCGCTTGCTGCCGTCGCGACGACGTTCTTACCCATCGCTCAGCAGCCGCAACTGGCCATCCTCTGACAGGGGTATCGGCACGTCGAGCGCGGCGTAGATTGTCGCGAGCCCGTCCAGATCAAGGCACTGCAACTCCGGCAGGCCGGTTTGCTGGTAGCCGTACTGCGTGTCACCGAGGATCTCCTTGGCTACTTCCGGCTGGCGGGGGTCCCAGCTGAACAGCACCCGTGCGATTCGGCCCGTTGATCCCGGCGCACCGAGCATTGCCGCGAGAACATGCTCGATGCTGACGACCCGGTGCCGCGCATTGTGGGCGCCTTGGGATGCAGAACGTAGCAGGCTCTGTATGTCAGGCCCGATTGCCGCAGCGGTCACACGTGGAGAGTTCGGGCGTCGCGGGAAGGCGGTCGTTAACAGGGTGTATGGGTACGCCGCCGCCCGCAGGGATAGCCGGCGCCAGCGTGGCAGGTCTTCCTCGAAACCGTGCAGGGCGAGTTCTATGAGCAGGTCTCGCATGGCCAGGGAGCGTCCTGACCGCGCGGCGCGTTTCGCCGCGGCGTCGAGGAGTTGGACCACGCCGCCGTGGACGAGTCGTCGGCGGATCGGGTGGAGCGGGGGTAGAGGACGGGAGTCGGCGAATGCTCCCATGGCTACGTGGCCGGCCCAGTGGATGGGACTGCTTCGTGGGGTGTCTTGCCCGTCAGGCGGCTGGTGGCGGGTGGCGCGCCACGATGCTAGTTGGGTCAGTTGTACTGTACGCAGTCCCTGGGCGAGCGGCTGTTGTTCGATCAGCAGGCGCAGCAGGTGGCGGTCGATGACGTCGAAGTTTTCTTCCCCGCCGATGACGTCGTAGTTTTCCCGGCAGATGGCGTCGATGATGGGGTAACTGGTAACGATCAAGCGGTCGGATCCGGCCCACAGCATGGCTGGTCCTAGGACCAGCCACTCGCCCGCAGCTGCGTTGCGCAGGTCGCCGCTTTCGCAGGCCAGCATCAGGACTACGCGGGGCATGGGAAAGCGGGTGGGCTCTTCGATGAGCCGGCGGGCGGTGAGCAGCTCTGCGGAGGTATGCGGTCTGTCACCCTCTATGGCCGGTCTCAGAAGAAGCCCGCAGCTGGGCGCGGAGTCGTCTGATTCGTCGGTGTGGCAGGCGAAGACCGCGCTGGCCTCGGGGGCTAGCGCTCGCAGCGCGCGCAGACGAGCGGCGAAGTCCTCTACCGAAATGCTCTCGCTCGGGGTGATGATCTCGACGCCCGGAGGCAGGATGTCCAGCAGCAGGGGCGCTGTGGGCAGCGGTTCACGCGTTGCTCCGGCAAGCTCGCTGCCCGGGTCGATCACCGCGAGAGTAAGGGGTGTGCTTGTCGCGGTCCGCGAGCGGGCGCAGACCGCGGCGAGCAGGCCAGCCGGTGGCGCGATCGCCGGAACACACCGCTCGATCAGACGCAGATCGCTCTGAGGATGTTCGGGGACGCCGACGCACGCCCATGGGACGTTGGCGAGTTCGGCTGCGGGGGCGATGGCGAGCCGAAGCGGCTGCGACGTGTGCAGCAGCGCCTCGACCAGGGGTGTAGGAAGCAGGATCCCCATTCGCCGGGAGAGTTCGGTCTCCGCTTCGGGCGGACCGTAGATGAGCGGACTGGTCCCCACCTGATCGTTCAGGTCTTCATCCACGTAATCGTTCCGATTTTCATCGCTGTCGTCCGGATACAAGTCCCGCAGTGCATCTTGCAGATCGCACAGGGCGTCGCCCAGGACGCTGCCTCGGCCCATGGGAAGCACGCCGCCGCTGACCGGTCCGTCGGGCGGAACCAGCGCCCAGAACAACTCGGTGCCGGTCGACCAGGTGCTCCACCACCACGTGCCTGATCCCAGCACGCGGTCTGCCAGGTCTTCCAGGGCATAACTAGGCGGCTGCTCGCCTGGCCGGTACCAATGCGCCTGCTCCAAACAGGATGTCCCCCTCACCCGGATGAACGGGGCGACGTTCCGTGAGGAGGCGACACCGTCCTTGCCTGGCCCTAGTTGCAGCCGCGCTGACTCGATCAGCTCGGCGAGGCTCTGCCAGTCCTGTCCCGCTGTCGCCTCCCGCATTGCGTCCTCGACCGTCCGGCCGAACACGTCCCACCAGTGCCGCCGGTCCCCGCTGTCGGTCAGCTGGTGCCGGACCGCGTTGAGCATTGCGAGGGCCTCGATCCGGCTGAGCATCGCGGTGAGCCGGTACTGCGGCGTGTCGGTCAGTTCGTCAGCCAGTGAGTTAAGGACGCCGGCGGCTTCCACCGGCCGGTTCATTCGCATCAGGTAACCGACAGCGCCCTGCGCAGCGCCGAGCTGGGCGATCGTCTCGGTGTTGGCGCGACCTGCCCGCAACTCGGCGAGGGCCCTGCGGACGATACAGCGCAGATTCTCCAGCACTAGCGGCCTCGACCGACCCAGCACGATGAAACCAGCCGACCCGGCGTCCGGGTCGGGCCGACTCAAGAGCGTGCCCAACCCCGCCAGCATGGACGAGAGCGCAGGGGACGACGACAGCGCGCCTTCGGAGGCCAGCCGCAGCAACCTTACTGCTGGCAGCAGATCCCTGCGCCGCAGCCGTCGCGGTACACCGCGGGCGATCCCGTCGGTGAGGTGTTCGGAGCCGCCTTCACTCAGCAGGGTGAGGCGAGCCCGGGCGACGAGCAACTCATACCACAGCGCGGACGAAACGTCGTCGTATTCGATGGTTCCAAGCGCCGTCAGTGCCTGCCCTGCGGCTTCAGCGTTGGACAGGTCAAGCTCGGCGAGAAAGGTGATCAACATGCATACCTCAGTAGACGCCGGCCCGGCGCTGACCGCGCTCTTGGCCTCGCCAGGGTGGCCGGAGTGCAGCAGGGCCCAGCCGCGCAGTGCAGTGAGCGTGGGATCCGCTGCGGCACCGGCCGTTTGCAGCGAGATCAGCGCGGCGCCCGGACGGCCGATGCGCACCAAGCGACGGGCCTTGAGGTGGGCGCGCCCCCGGCGACTGAGGAACGCACCGATCCCAGGGCCAGCCATCGGCAGTGCGGCAGTCGGCGGCCTGTCGATCCAGGCGATCATGGTACGCGCCGCCGCCCCGCCAGCCCAAGCAGACAGCAACAGCCAGGCCGGTCCGATTTCCAGGCCAAGCGCAAGTGCCGAGGCGATCACGGCGCACAGAGTCCACCGGCGGGCGGCGAAAACCGCAACCATCACATACAGCGGCCAGGTCGGCGAGCCCCCGGCCGTCGCGGCCGACGGCAGCACCCCGAGCACGGCTATGACCTCGAGGCGCAGGCACCGCTGGCGCGCCGTGTAGCCGTCCACGACGGAGATCTGGCGGGCGACGGACTTGCTCACGACCGTCCCTGGGCTGCCCTCCATCCACAGGTAGCGCGATGCGATACGCACCCCTGCGCAGGATGCCGCCTCCAGCAGGAGGTAGAGAACGACGATGACCGATGCTGAAGCCCAGAGCCCCAGGAAGCCGGCGACCGCCACCAGGCAGCCCAGCCACGGCCAGCGGGCTGCAGGCTGTGCGGGAGAGACCTCGTCGCCGAGCGGGAGCCGGGATTCCCGTGCGTCCCGAGTCGAGACCAAGGCTGCGAAGGCCACCGGCCACGCCCATGGGTCGCCGCTTCGCACCGCGATGATCAGCAGGGCGATGAATGCTGCCGCACGCAGACCGAGGTGGATGAGTGTGGCCGCGCGATGCCAGTGTTGAGCCCTCGGGGTGGGCCCATAAATGAGCTCGTTCTCAGCGGAGGATGTCTGCGGCTCGCTGCCGGATTCCTCCAGCCACACCAGGTGCTGGCTTACGATGTCCCCGGAACTCTCAAGGGTGCCTAGTCCGAAAGCGTCGGCCATCGCGTTGATGGCCGTTCCGGACCGGCGGCTGGTGGCTGCCAGAGCCACCGCAATATGCCCAACTCCGACATGCTCGAAGCCGTAGACGCGTGCGACGGTGGCGGCGACCTCCAGAACGTGCGCGAGGTCGTCCGGAGTGAAACAAAGCGCCGGCTGGCTCAGCCCTCGCACCTGCTCGCTTGTGAGAACCACAGCGACCCGGGTCCACTCGTTGGCGGCTGCCAGCTCAAGTGCCGCCACGATGCGGTCACGCTCCGCTACCTGTACCGGCATGTGATCAACGATGCTCAGCAGGCGACGCGCGTTGTCATCGAGAGACCGCACGGTCTGAAGCACGGGAAATCCCTATGGCTGTAGTGAAATGTCGGCTGACACAGCGGCCACACTGCCTCTCAGGCCTCCTCGGCAAAGTCCTCCCAGGATGCAGATCCCAGACGCCACCTTGCCTTTCTCCCTCCCCGGACAATGAGCCCCCGCCTACCGCCGAGGGACCTACGCAGTTTCGCGACGCGGAACAACGGCGTCACACCGCCATCCGGGGAGATCACACTGGTCGCCATGCCTGAAGCGGTGGACGCGGTCAAGGCAGCCGATGCGGCGCCCAGCGCAACCGGTACGGGTGCATAATCGGCCTTGACCTGTACCTGCGCCCGCGCACCGGCCCGATCCGAGACCAGGATGATCGCGGGGCCGGTACGCACCAGTTGGGTCACCACGACGTACTCCTGGCGCCATGTCCCTGCCCGGCGCAGCTCGACCAGCGCTCTCTCCAGCGACGGCAAGTCACTGACATCCTCGGAAGTGCAGCGGACGGCATGGAAGTAGGTCGCCTGTGCGCTCTTGAAGGAGACTGTGAGTTTCAGTTGCGCGCCGCCACCCGCAAGCGCGGGCGCGCCCACGTCGCCATCCAGCGAGACGTCGACCTGTCCGGCGGAGGAGTGGCTGTAATCTGCCGGCTCGCCAGGAGCGCGGGTCGCGAAGTCCACACCGAGGTCGGCCAAAGAGGTCCAACGGTCGAAGCGGAACCCCCGCAGGACACCCACGTCTCCCAACGCGAGCCGGAGATTAGGCGCCCAGGTGGCAAAATAGTGCCACTTCTTATATAGCTCTCTTGTGTACTGCTCGTGGATGGCTCGCATCGTTCCCCTCCGCTCAGCCAGAACCCTTCATCACCGCGCTCGATACATTGCCTCGGCCGTTCCCGATGGAACGGTGCGCGCTGTGCCGGCCGGTCCCAGTAATCGATCCGCACCCGGTGCCTTCGGCGCAGGCCTGACTACGGCATCATCGCCGTTCAGCTCACAGACCATGGCGAATCCGCCACCACCAATCTCAAACTTCCAGTCCTTGCCCAGTCAAAACCGTTCATCCTTCATCAGCCCTTTGCCTCCATCGATCAGCTTCGGTAATGACCACTTGTCGTCAGCCATAGCTGTCGGTTACACGAGGGCACCCGATAGCCGGTTGACCAATCAACCTGTCGTCGCAGCTAGAGTTACAGCCGTGATTCGTGACCTCGGCTGATTCGCCTGTGCTGTAAGACGTCCGACAGTCCGGTGCGTATCCATTGATGACCGTGCGCGGCCCGCCGCGTCATGGCGCGGACTGCCTGGCTGTCCTTCTTCTGATTGCCGGTCTCGCGTAAGACGAGCACAACCCCGATTCCGGGTCCACTCCGCCCCACCCATCCGGGGACCCGGTTCCGCAGTCCGCCCGGTGGCTGCTGAATCCGCCGTAATCCGGCCACGAGTGAACACGCCTACTTCCTGCGTCAAGCCATCACCGAGATCGGCCGCACCAGCCAGGTCACGGTCGCCGGAACCCGCTGGCGAGTCAAAGGGACTTATCCAAGCCGACAAAGGCTTCGCCGCACTTCGCCTTGTCACGTACGCCGTAGCGCTCCGCATGCGGGTGTTCTCCTCAGTGACCAGTAGGTTGAACTAACCATGACGGCGCGTCGCCAACGTCGCTCACACCTGCGGTGGGACACTGCCGGGGTGAAGCAACGGTTCACGCTGCGGGATGTGCCCCGCTGGCTCGTCGAAGCCCTGGTTACCGCGGCAGCCTTCTGGCTGGCCTACAACCCTCTGCGGGGTCGGCCGGAGGCACTGTCTTTGGCATTGACTGCGATGGCGGCCGTCGGTTACACGGCCTTGACGTTTGAGCTCATGCTCCTGGGCCGCCGGCAAGTCCGCGCCCTGACCAGCCAGGTGTCGATGCAGCGCGACGAACTGGAGCAGAGCCGGGCCGCGCTAGAGCAGCAGCGCCAGGAGGCCGCTAGGCAGGCGCAGCACGCCGAGGAGACGCGCGAGGTAGCTCACCGTTCCTTTCTGGAGAGCGTCTACGCTCGATACGACGTATCCTCCCCGCAGGTCTCGATATCCATTCCCGATCGGGCAGTTCATCGTTTCTTTCGGAACGCCGATGGGCCTCCGATACGTCAACTGCCGCAATACATCGAAGGCGACGATCTCGACACGATCAAGCTCACTGTCCGGGTGATGATTGAGCTCTATAACTTCGGTCCGAACGCAGTGCTCATTACCAACGCCGGACGAACAAGCGGAAAGTTTACCGACAGCAACGGCGACCCGTGGCCGCACGTCTGGCTGCTGAAACCAGCATCCGGGCCGTATCGCCTCCCCTTCGAGTGGCGCCTCGACGGCACAGTACGAGACATGCTTCCGATACTTACCCAAACCACACTATTCGGGGTGAATTGCACGTTCGAAGTACGTGACCTGTTCGGCAACGTGACGGACACGCACACCCTGGACTTCCAGTTCACCGCGATCGAACGTGACGGCTCACGCGCAAAGATTCCACCCGATCCCGCACCGATCATTCTGAAGTCGCGCGACGGATGCGACACAGGCGGTGTCGCGACGGTCGTACGGGCTTACCGTGAGCCACCCGAGCCGCGTCCGTGATCGATGGCCAGTCAGTCGGCGCAAGGAACTTCGGCACAAGGGCCTTGCGCAGGCTGACATGATCGGAACCACAGCTGCGTCTGGCTCCAGACCAGGCTCTGTTGAAACGCACCATGTAACCACTCGGGCTGCCGGACGCCTGGTAGGTGAAGCAGTGACTGCGGCAAGCCTTGTCGTCGAGGGGGATCTATCAATGTCCGAGGTCGTCTGGTGCAAGCCGTACAACCCGGAGCTCCACACCGGAGCGGTCGGCGCTGGCGGCGTATGTACCTGGCACGGTGAGCGTCGGCATAGCCAGCGGTGCCCGGAAGCGCCCTACGCCTCGGTGAAGATCCGGGACGCAAGCGGTCGTGAGAGCATCTGGTCTGCCTGTCCTGCGGCGCTGCGGCTGATCTCCGATCAGTACGGCTTTCCGATTCCCTCGGACGACCATAACTGATGCGTGGTCGCCGCGTGGAACGTTGGTCCACTGCTGCAGGTGATTCGATGATCAGAGCATTACGGAACCAACACGCCTATTGTAAGCGCCCGTGGTTCGCAGCAACCGGTGCGTGCTAGCCTGCGACTCGCCACACTCAGGGGAGGGACGATGGGGTTTCGTGCGTGGCTGAAGAGCCAGCCCGAGGGTGTTCGCATCGCTGTCATAGGAGTTATGGGAACAGTTGGTGGGGCACTGATCGGGGTGGCGGGGACAACGGTGAGCGCTATCGCAACGGTCGGAGTCGCCGTCGTTCCCTATCTCTTCGGCGGCATTGGGGTTGACGACAACAAGCCGCCGCTGCCTGGCCCCACCGTCACGGTGACGGTCACGCCAACGAACCTCCCGTCGCCTTCGCCGGGGGATACGCCAGATCGTTCCACGCCAGCCGTACCTTCAGATACAGCCACTTCACAGCCCAATGTCACTTATCTTGCCGACCTTCCCGAAGAATCCGTCATGGCTACGCCAGACCCAATCTCGCTACGAGGCATCCTGTATGCTCACGCGCTTCGATACGGAAGCAAATCCCTGGAAGAAGGACTACACATTCAGGAGGAGATGAGAAAGGATGAGTATTCCTATGACCTTGGTGGAAGTCAATATCATTCATTTGATGCAACTGTAGGGCTTCTGCCGGGCTCGAATGTTGACATCGATGCGATTGTCAAGTTCTCTGTGGCCATCGACGGCGCTACAGTTGCGAGCAAGACCTGCAAGTACTATTCGGCCTGCCCGATCCACGCCGATCTACCTACCGGAAGTCATCTTGTATTAACTATGGAACTCGTCAAATGGAACCCCGACGAGACACGTTACGGCACGAACGCCATGCCTGTTTGGGGCGACCCGCGACTACAATAGTTGATCTGGCGTCCTGAGTCGTTGTCGACGTCGCTCGCATCTGGGCACGTCATCGGCGAACCGACGCGGCCTCCTCCAGACAACGATCGGCGTGCTTGTCTCGTGATCAGGACGAGCGTGCCGGTTGCCGCATGTTCACGCCTCGCTCGCGGAGCCGCTTCCATACAGTGGTCGGGTTCACGTTGACGTGCTCCCCGATGCGGGCGAGTGTCCAGCCGGCCTCGTAAAGCTGCACCACTTCGTCTACCTGTTCGGGTGTCAGGGCACGTCGACGTATGTCGACCCCATGACGGCCGAGGATCTTGCCGACCGTCCGCCGGTTGATCCCGAACCGCTCGGCGAGATGGTAGACGGTCCCGCCTGCTTCCGCAGGAGCGACTCCAGCTTGCTGACCTGCGCCTTTGTGTTGAAGTACCGTCCTCCAGGGGGTCTGGAGCCGCGACGAACCGGCTTGGCAGGGTTTCCTGCGTTGCCCGGTGAGATCGGCGGGCTCGCGGGTAACCTCGTGCGATGGCGCGCGAGACGTTGGACTCGGCTGATCGCCCTGGCCAAGAGGCAAGAGAGGACGATCCGCGGTCTCCATTGCTGGAGGGTGATCCTGCCGGGCAAGGCGTATGTGGATGATCTTCGCCAGCGCGCCGAAGCAGGCGTTGAGGCAGCGGCGGCCGCGTTGGCCGACCTGCCGCGTCGTGTCCCGAAGCTGGCCGAGATTTGGGAGTTGACGCACCGGAACCGGTGAGGGGGCCGGCGTCGGGTTGGCCAGGATTGGTCGCGCTGTGTTAGGGCGGTCAGGTGGCGGGTATGGCGTTGGTGGCACTGAATGCTGGAGGGCACGCCCCAGTCCTCTTCCAGCACAGGGGTCCGGCTCGACCGGGCCTTGTCTGAGCGTGCCGCGCAGACCCCTCCAACGTTCTGCGGCACGCTCATGCCGTCCAGGGCTGGACCTGGGTCATGGGCCGGGCTCGAGGTAGGCATACCGGGGGTGTGCGTCGCCGAGGGTCTGGTGCGGCCGGATGGTGTTGTAGAGCTGGCGGAACAGGTTCGTTTCGACCGCGAGCACGTCGCCATCGGGGATCGCACCGGTACAGATACTCGTACTTCAACGTGCCGAAGAACCGCTCGACCACCCCGTTGGTCTGCGGACTCTTCACCCCCTTTCGGACGCTCCTGCTTGGGACCATGCCAGAAAGTTTGACGCAGTAGAGATGCCTGTGTCGCCAGCAGTCGCCCCCGGCTTAGGCGGACGTCTGGCCTGGTAGCCCGTTCTCGCGCCCTGCTCGACGCGGCGCAACCCCGCCGGCGTCGTCCTGCTGGCGGCCTTGGGACCTTCGGACCGCCACCGGATGACCAACTGCCAGTCCATGGCTGCTCCTGGCCGCACATGCTGGCACCATGACCTTCGCGCCCACCGCACTCGACCTGGTGCTGCTCGCGCTGGTGGCGAACGGCGGTGTGGCGCTCGATACGCCGGACGGCGATCGGCTGACGGCCTACCCGCGGCCGGCCCAGGGCGGCCACTTCGCTCCTGTGCTACGGGAGCGGATGACGCTGCTGGTCAGTGAGGGTCTCGTCGTCGCCGGAGGCTACGGACAAGCACAGCTGAGCCTGTACGGCACCGAGGTGTTGCGCGGGCGCTGATCTGGCTCGCCGGGGTCGGCTCGGTGATAAGTCCGATCGTCGTGCCGGGCCGCGTGCAGCTCGGTTCATTGCGGCACGAGATGAGTGGCAGGGCCCGTCCTGCCGAGCGGGAATGGCTGACCTGGCCCTGCCGACGCATGGCCCCATGATGGATGCGTCGATACCAAGACGACGAGCTTCTTGCCTGGTTACGCCGGTGTTGAGTTCGCTGCGGATGTCGGACTCGAGCTACCGCAGGGCGGGCCAGCCTCGACCAAGGGGGTTGTCTGAGGCTGGCCCTCGCCGGACTCCAGTGCTGAATCAGGGGCTGAGATCTTCGGACCACTGCATGTCCGGCTGAGGATGACGATACGCCGCTCGGACGTAGATGTTGCGGGTTCGGACCAGAACGATGCGGCACGTAGTTTCTCGGGCTCTGACTACGCCTGGCGTATGTCATGAGGGCGGGGCGGTGTCGGTTCGCGATGTGGTCGGGATCGCCGAGCGGAGTGGGAGTAAGGCGAATTGGCTCTTAATGGCTACCGTCGTGGGTACGAGCCTGGAGCGTGAGGGGCGGACGATGGGGACCTTTGCTGAACCCACCTCGGACGTAAGGAGGCTGGGTGCCTCAACCCTGCGAACCGGCCAGGCAGCGATTGTCGCGTAGGCTTACGGGAGGCGTTCCTTATCCTTGCTCCCGCGGTCGCTCAGGAGGTAACCTACCGCGGCAATGGCCAAAAATGCGGCCAGCTCGACGCCAAGGACCACGTCAACCAGGGTGGGGATTGTGATGGAGGACGGTACGAGTACTTGCCGGAGCGGCAGTATAGAAAATAGTGCTACTGCCAGTTCAAGAGATAGGGCTCCATGGTTCGAGAGCGCGTGCCGGCTGATAACTGGAATCAAAAGCAACAGCGGCGCAAGCGACAGGGCCCAGACAAAGGCCTGATCCCCCATCTTCCGGGTCAGCCCAATATGGTGCTCGAAGTCGTACTCTTCGAGCACATTATAATTGCATGAGGTCCACAGGTCGATGTCGACGCCCTCGTGGCCCGTATCGACCTTCTCTACTCCCGTTAACCGCAGCCCCCATCCGAGTACATAGCGATCCATCGGATACGAACGTGCGGTCCCGCGGATCGAAACTGTTACTGTTCGCTCGTAAAGGGAGATGAAAGAATCGACCTGGCGTTCGGGTTCCGGTCGTTGTGTCACAAGTTTGGCGACTACAATATGCATTCTCGTAGGAGTTGGAGTGGTGCTGAACGCGAGGTCAAACGTCGCTTTCGAACGTGCCAGTGAGTCAACTTGGTCGATGTGCGCGGCCAGACGAAGCAGCCCTGTTACCGTACCGCTGCTGAGGTCCACGCTGTCCACTCGAAGCCACGCATAGATGATTGGTCTGTGCGCCGGCGGGTCCGGAGGTGCCAGGGACGCCATGTTGCGATGGCCCAGCAGCCCTGCGACAAGCACTGTCATTATATAGATCATCACGATGGCAACGAGGCCTGCCCGTGCGAAGTGCTGTCGCTTTGGATGAGGAGCATTTCTTTTTACCCATCGTGCCACGCGCTCTCTTCTTCGAGACGTGTGTACTGAGAGTGAAGGCTCGGGGGTAAGGGATGGCGCAGATTCACTCTGACCTACTTTTTGATGACCAATGGCAAGTAGGCTAGTCAGCCACGAACGCGCCCTCTTCAACGCGGTTCGGACATTTCGACTTTTCCACGCTATATGGCGCCAATTGCGAGAAGTACCCTCCGAGCCTTCCTTGCCCATGGCTTCTCCCGGATCACTCTGCTTGCGTTCGACTCTGTAACCGCCTGGCCATAAGATGCCACAAACTGTGGTCAGCGCGCAGCGTAGGGGCATTGTTCATCGAGCCCTCGTTGTGGACTTGGTGGATGGAGGGAGTGCGGTCCGGCGTCTCAGGCGTGGAGCTAGATCGGGCGCGCACCAATGGTGAAGGACCAAAAGTATTCTTATAGAAGTAATGAACCTCGAAAATCTAGACATCAGACCAAGGCTGAAGCCGGGTATGAGTCGCTGGCAGATCCCAACTGTCGAGCCATGTACGCCGCTCGAGCGGCGAGGAGGGAGGCGATTGTGGCAGACGGAATATTCGCACGAGGCAGGTGCTCGTGCCTATTGGAGGCTGCTCCATCCCATCGGTTGACCTCTAGCCGCCCTACGTTGTCGACCGCCTCAGCAGTCGCGACGCGTCGGTATCTCGAACCAGTCCAGTCGAGTCGCGCCAGCGACTTCATCTGCCGTGAATCCGTCATCGTCCAGCCTAGGATCGGCGACGAGCTTTTCAGCTAGGTCGTCTTCGAGGGCTTGGGGCATACTCACCAGGAAGAACCTCGGAGCTATGCCACAGTACTCGGCGTAGCCAATTATGACCTGGTCAACACGCCATTGCCCGTTGGGCTCCAGGTCGAACTTGTCGTCGCGCCAAAAGAAGAAGTTCTTCACTCCCGGATTCTTGGCGTCCGTTGAGTCTTTCGTAAGAGGGTTATCTGTCCTGAGCATCCGGAACGCTTCGCCACTTAGCGGCGCACCTTTTATCGATCCGCTCATGTTAAATACTAGTCTGTGGTCCGGCCTCGGCGTCACGGTGCAGGCAGTGACCTGAATCTCCACGCCGAGGCGCTCCCCTTGCTGAGTGGAGGGCTGCTTCTTATGGCCACATAGGTATGAAGGAAGGTTGACCGGAGTCGGAGTAGGCATTGGAGTCGGAGTGGACGCTGGAGTCGGAGTAGACGTTGGAGTAAATGATGGCGCAACGGTGGTATTCGTCGGCGTGACACTGGCGCTCGGCGGCGGGGTGTCGAAACGTGAAGGTTCGGGGCTTGGGCTTGGTTGGGATCTATCTCTATTGTCCTTGTAGATGTCGAAACCTAGAATTGCAGCTGCTATAAGGAGCGGTATCACCACGCCGCTAAAGAAGGCCAATCGACGATCGATATTCCAGATCTTCGGGGGCGGGCTCTTTTGTTCAGGACCTGACCGATTACTGGTGATTGGTTCGGGCTTAGTGGACTTACCTGATTCGCCGGATACGGCACTCTGGGCCGCTTCTGCCTGCAGTGTCGAAGTTTGACCCCTCCCTCGTAGTCGCCGAGGACTGAACCACCACCGCAGTCGCTGCGTAAGTCCGGAAGTCTTGCGGTGCCTTCGGGACCTACCCGCCCCCGCGCCGTTGAGCTCCTCGCCGTTGTCACCGTCCATGACCCTCCCCGGCCATGCAAGCTTGCGCCCCAGTACGCAAGTGAAGCGGCACCAAGATGCCACATCGAGACGCGTCTGTCACGTCGCCGCGTCTCTAAGTTACGCCAGGGCTGGTCAAACAGCGTGGGCAGCGACGGGACCTTGCCGCCCTTGCAGCTTGAGTTCGCCTCCGGACAGGCACTGATTGAGTGCATGACCCGGCTCGTAGCGGGTATCCGGCGAACCTCGCAAGTCGGCTATAGGGGTTGATGACGTTGAGCCAAGGTGTCTTGGCGCCGCCGCGCACCGGTCTGGAAGCCGCCATCGAGCTTCCGTCACATGCCCGGGCACCCAGCCTGGCCCGCCGTCGGCTGACCAGTCTTCTCACCGTCTGGCAGCTGACTGACAAAGCCGATCACGCCCAGTTGATGCTCTCCGAGCTGGTCAGCAACGCCGTCCGCCATGCCGGCGCCTTCGGCGCAAGCCGGCTCCTGCTCAAGACCACGGAACCCAACGCGCTTTATGTGGCCGTCATCGATAGGTGCCCGCTGCCACCGATCCTGCGGCAGGTCGACGAGCACAGCGAAGGTGGCCGCGGGGGCTAGCGAGCTCGTCGAGGACGTGCTCAGCCCAGAGCGGTCAAGGCGGCAAGATACAGACAGCGGCGCCGACCTGTCACAAGACGACGTGGGCGATGATGCGTCAGCCGTAAGGGGTTGCCGAGCGGAGTGGGAGCAAGGCAACGTGGGTTCTCCATGGCTGCCGTCTTGGAGCCCGGAGGATGAGGCGGCCGAAGACAGGGACCTTGCTGAACCCCGCCTCGGACGTGAGGAGTCTGGGCACCTCAATCCCGCGCAACTGCCACAGGACGAGTACCGCCGGTATCGCGGCCCAGATAGTGCATCATTTCTGTGACGCGGTCGTAGCCGGCAGACTTGACCACCGGTGCAACTCGACGATGTGGCCGAGAAGGCAAGACACCTGCGCCCCAACAAGAGAGTCTTTCTGGACGACTACGTGCCCGTCAGTTGAAACGGCCGTAATTAGGTCAACCATTCTTAAGCACACAAGCATCACGGTTCTGTGTGTGAAAATGATGCGTCTCCCAGTCAGCGACCGGGAGGTTTGTCGCAAGGTCTACTACCTTCGGCTGGTCAACGAGAACCTCGGTGAGCGCGCAGCCGGACACGAGTTGCTCGGCGAGCTCGACAAACCGCTCGACGGCCGCCAGCGTCCGGGCTCGCAACTGCCAGGAATGGTCGCCCTTGGCGGCACCTGTGCAGCCAGACTGTTTGATCAACCGCCTGATCGTTTCACCACCCTTGCCGAGCAGGACGCGGTTCGCCGCGGGGTACGGAATCTGCATCGTGGCTTCAACGGTCGTGCATGCGAGTGCGACCTGTGAGACGACTTCCCGCACAGTCTCTGGCATTTCGGCGATGACTACAAGATCCGCGGAGCTTCCGTCGAACCGAAGATCCCATATCCCTGTCAGCTGCTGCAGTCGCTTAATGCGTTGGCCGCCAGTCCCGATAACCATTCCCTTTTTGTCCGGCAGCACTGAGATTCGAGCGGCCGGACTGTTCAAGATCAGTGTCAGGGCCCTCACAGCGTTGTCAGCAGTTGGACGATCGAAGAAGCGAGCACTGGCTTCGGTGGAGTTGACCTGTACTTCCGCGTGCACGATCTGTTCGATGCGGGACTGGTTGCTCTTGAATGCGGCGCGCCAGTATGGCGGGATTGTGGCTTCAACGATGTATACACGCAGGTCAAGCATCAGCCGACGACGCGATGGATCGACCTCGTGAACCCGTGCAACGACAGGCTCACCCTCGCCGTAGATGTGTCCAGGCGGCACGCCAGCGCCGCCGGCGAAGCCGGTGACGCCGTCTGCCAGAAGAATCGTCAGGCCGTTCTGACCGACGGACCCGATCTTGCCGTTGACCAGCATCCCGGATCGAAACTGCTCGTAGGCAGCGGTTGGCGCGGGCGGTGGCGAGGCGGGCGGCTGGCCGGGTAGAACAGCCCGGACCTGGCGCTGATGGCTCGCGAGATAGAAGTTCCAGACTCGTCTGGACCAGTCGGCTCCCGTCGTGCCAGCGAGCAGCGAGCGAACAACGTCATACGACAGCGGCCGTCGCGCACGCAACTCGAGCGGCTTCGTGCCATCCTCGTTCCTCAGGACGACATGGTGATCGTGTTTGAGGGCAACCTCGGCGAGGCGGGTAGGCCGCCCGCTCAAAGCCGGCCGCCGGTCGGAGACCAGCTGGACCATGACCTCGGTTCCAGCCGAAAGCAGTACGTCGTCACTCACCGTGGCAAAGGGAGGGATCCCGAACGCGTGCCGGAAGCCTACGGACTCATCTTTGTGGATCAGTTCGACACGGGCCCACCGACCCTCCGCTGGTTCGTCGGTGACGACGGCGGGCCAGAAGGAAGCCCGGCTCCCGCCGGGCCGGCCAGGAGGTACGAGTTGGCTGCGTGCTGCGTTGTCGACGTGCTTCGAGAGCGTGGGAAGCAGCGAGATCGTTCTGGTGTTCGCTGGGCCAGGAACTACGACGGCAGAGAGCTTTGCCCCCTCGACGAGGTTTGCGATGAGCTGACTGTCCCGTGGGTCGAGCGCGACTGGCGCCTCGCCTCGTCGTGGGTTGGACTGCTCCGGTACGAGGAATCGGCCGCGGCGGTCTTCCCGGTAGAAGACCCGGAAGCGTGCCTGCCCGTCGCTGACGGTCGGCCCGACGATGACCTGGACGGTGGTCCCTATCTCAAGATCAGGGTGAAGCGATGGATCGCCCGTGATATCCGGTGCTAGCCAGTCAGGCTCCAGGACAACTGCTACCCGGGCGCCGTCGCCGACCTGGTAGCCGGTGCAGACGAACCATGATTCACCGTCTGGTGCGTGGTCGACGATGACCTGGGGTTGGCCGAACCTCGTGCCAGTCGCCCTCTCGCGCCAGGTCGCCATGATGTCGACGGGCGACGCAAGCCCTGCGAGGGCGGCAAGCTCATCATCGTCGTTCTCCTCGAGGCCGGTCTCCGGGTCTTCTGGATCCAGGACGGTGAGACGCTCTACGACCTCCTCGTCCTCCTCCGGTGCATCGGTGCCGCCCGGCCACCTAACGTCGATTTCTGCGGCCTCATCGGCCGCGACATCGCTCTCCGCTACGAGGCTATCGAGCTGATCGCGTCCCTCGACCCCAAGATCATCGGTGTCGTCTTCGCCGCCGTCCTCCTCGGACTCGTCGGCTGCGGCTGCTGCCGCTTGGGTATAGCCGTACGGCGCTCTATAGTCACGGACGCCAGTCAAGCGCAGCCCATCAGAGTCTTCATCGAAAGCGGCGAGGAAGCGGGCACCGGTTGGCCACACGGCCAGGTAGTCGGCGAGTGGATCGATAGATTCCGGGCTCAGACTCCGCGGGGCGCAGTGCAACGCGCATTGCCGAACCAGCTCGATCGGATCGAGGGTGTCGACCGCCCAGGGCAGAACCTCGATGAGGTTTCCGATCAGTCCAATGCCGTCGCGATCAAGGCGGCGGCGAAGCGCGACGACGCGCCCAGCCTGCCGACCCGAAAGCCGGGAGCTCGGTTCAATCAATACAGGCGATTGGGTGGGATCGGCAGTGGGTCGATAGCTGCCGTCATCTTCCAGCTGGTACTGAAGGCTTTGGAGAGCGTGAGACAACACCGCTCGCGTACGCATGAACAACCGCGGTTCCAGTTGGCGCTTGGCCTCCTGCTTCATGCGGGGTGAGAGCAGGCTCAGTACATCGCGCCGGTGGCTGACAGCACGACGGATCAGCTCATGGTCGATCCACCAGTTGGCCGCCCACTCTCGACGTCTGTCGGAGTCCTGCCACGGGAGGCGGTCAGGGTCGGCGCGCTCCCATGCGCTTGCGATCCGGAGAGCAAGATCGAGATCGTCCCGGCAACCTTCTGAGAGGGCGCGGTGGGCCAGATGCGCACGAACGCGCCATTCTGTCGGCCAGCGGAAGCTTTCTGGCAGTAGGTATCGTGTGGAGGCCTTCGGTGCCCCGACTAGCCGTGTGTTCTCCAGCAGCGCCAGGGCCGTGACGATCTCGGGAAGGCAAGCGAGTTGGTCCGCGTACATGACCGCGACCGCGAAGGCCGCTGACCCAAGCCCGCTGAAGCGCTCCAGCTCCTTGCCGTATGGCGTGAGGTCGCCATCGGCGTCGAGGACTCCATTGGAGCGAGCGGCGCGGATGGATCGTACGATCTCGGCTTGGAACGTCTGGATGGCATGCTCGGCGCTCTCGTCGAGCTCCACGTCTGGGACGATGTGCGCGGCGGGCCAAGGAAACTTCAGCGGGTCGTCGACGCCGCCGGCCTTGGCCTTCATGACGAGTTGTTCCAGGTTCGCCCGCGTCGAGCCTGGGGGAGTCTCTCGCGGAAGGCTGGCAAATTGCGCCTTAGAGTACAGCGGGAACACCCAGCCTGGTGCGTCCCGCCCGACGCGGCCCCAACGCTGTTGCAGGCCGGACTGGCTGTGGGGCTTCGTGGGAAAGTCTCCGGTCGCGAGGGTCGGATTCCACTCCTCCTGGCAGATCAACCCGCTGTCTACGACAAATCGCACGCCCTGGACCGTGACCGACGTCTCGGCGATGTTGGTCGAGACCACAACCTTCCGTCGTTCGTCGCGACCACGAGCAGCCAGGGCAGCCTCCTTCACCGAGGCTTCGGCTGTTGCGAGAAGCGGGTACACATCCGTCTGCTCTGGCGCTAGGGCCTTCCTGATCCGGTCGACCACCGGTGTGATCGTCTTCTCGGTAGCCAAGAAGGCGAGGATGTCCCCATAGATCTGGCGTCGATCCAGCTCTTGGACGAGGTTGATCACGAATTGTGCGACGGCATCGGGCATGTTGTGCCGCCAGTCGTCGAGCGGGAGGGTCTTGTCGAACCGCAGTTCATGGAGTTGTCGTGTTGTGTCCCACAGGTCCTCCTGATATCCGTCGTCAAGGAGCGGACCGGGGCGCACAGGCCAGTGAATCGTCAGCCAGTCGTTGAACGTCAGATCCCCGTGTTCGGAAGGATCCGCACAGCTACACGGCAGCGGTTCGTCATTGCCAATTGGGAATAGCGGTGCACCGTATCCGAATGACTTGACCGAAGGCACGTCCTTCCAAGCAACCCTCTCTGGTCCGCCAAAGTAGTCGACGTAGAAGTTGACGTCAAAAGTCGCGGATGTGATGATCACGCGGAGGTGTGGATAGCGGTCAAGCTCCCGTTTGAGAAAGCCGAGGATAAAGTCGATGTTGGAACTTCGCTCGTGGGCCTCGTCGACGACAACAGCCCCGATCTTGCTGAGCCGCCCTTCGCGGAGCCAGTTGATCACGGTGCCATCCGTAGCATAGATCAGTTGGCAACTGTCGTCATGGTTCTTGTCGCCTTTGACCTGGTAGCCAACAGGAAACCCGGGACCGATATGACGAGCGCAGTCAGATATAATGCACCGAGCCTCGATTGTGTCTGGATGCTCATCCTCGAACGCTCCGTGTACGGAGCACTCTCGCCACTGGCAACCGCGAACGAGTTTCTCCCCCACGAAACGAGCGACACCAATCGTCGCCTGTACTCGAGGCTCAGTAACGATGATGGGCCCGTAATCAGCCAGCCTGATCGCTGCATCGTTCGGCGGGTTTAGGAGACGGAATGGAGCGAACGTCGACTTCCCGGTCCCCGTTCCGGCCTTGAGGATTAGGACACGCTTGCTCTGGAGAAGATTCAGGATCTCCAGGATGTCGTTGTCCGTCATCCCGAACTGGTACGGCGCGAGGTCAACCGCTTGGCTGACAGGTCGGTGCGTCTCAGGCAGCTCGCCGAGCCCACCAAGGGGCCCAGTTGGATTGGAGCGGTCGGAGACTTCACCGATCGTCTGGAGATCGATGTAGGCGACGGCCATACTCTGGATGACTTGGCGATGCTGCTTGCGGTGGCGCGGACAACGATCGGTCCGACTACCTCCGCGGTCGATGAGGCGTTGGGCCCAGGCTTCGCTGTACTCAAAGTGGCTGTCGGCCGGCGAAGCGACGTTGGCCATCTCACGCAGACAGTCCTTGCAGCGCACGTCGCGCATCACAGTCCTAGAGATGCCACGCTGGCCCGGTTCGCTCATACTGCCCACGGCCTTCCCTGGGAGAACATCGTGTGCGAGCCGCTCTCAGTGCCAGGCTGTCGGAAGAACATCGGCACAACGGCCAAAGAGTTAGGGTTCTTGATCAGATGCAGAGTGACGGCTCGGTAGAACCCGACGATCGCTGGCTGAAGGCCCGTCTGATACATGTAGATGAGGCACGGCCCGGTCTCGCACAGCTGGCCCAGTTGTCGGCAGCTGAGCTCGAACGCCAGTTCATCGGTTTCTCCAGCGGGGCGCAGCCGTGAAATGTCAGCGTTGCGGAGCCACGCGCCGTCGACTTCGACGTCCATCTCGATATGGCGTATGGACAGGAGCGCGAAGCGCAGTTCAGTCCACAGTCTCGTTGGGATGTCCTCAACCATCTGCGTCGCACGAAGCGGGAAGGGCCGAGCCTCCGAGCCGTCCCGGTAGACGATGGGAGCCTGAACCGGGCGGCCAGCTCTGGTTACGTACTCGCGTAGGACCTCCGTGATGACGCCGTGCGAGACGCCGCCGGGGCTGACAACAGCGCCGGGTGCGCCGTCCAGAACGCTCTCGACCTGCTGTCGAAATCGAAGCGCGACAGCCCGCTTCCCCACGACGCCGGTCGGTGCAAGCCAGCGGTCGGCTGGTGACCGCGCCGGTACCGGCGCCGCCTTATGCTCAGTGCTCCCAGCGTTGAAAGGGCGCCGCAACTCGACCGCGACGTCGCCGGATCGAATCCATTCGTCGATGGCAGTACTAGCGACCTGAGGTAGTCGTGGATCAGTCAGGCTCTCGACTACAGCCGTCGAGTCAACGTCAGAGGTTGGAATGGACAGTGTCGCTGCACCGGCTGCGTAAGCGCGATGCGCCAGGATCTCGAGCTGGGATGAGACCAGCTCATACCGACTGATGTCCGTCCGATCGCCAGGCAGGGCCTTGGCAGCGCGTGCGTATGCTCCGCGAATGTCGGCGAGTAGAGCGGCAACGGCGGAATCCCCAGGCACTCGTACCAGAAGCGCGCGCTCGACAGTCATGCTCGCGCCGTTCGCGATCGTAGGAGCCGTCCGTCGATCTGGTGATCAAGCTCACCTAGTCGGTCGGGGCATCGAACGACCAGCACGCCATCGGGCAGAGCATCGACATCGGCATCAGCAGGGACCGCGAGAGCGACAAGACCTTTGTCGCGGAGGCCCACGGCCAGGCGGATGTCTTCGTCATCTACTTCGTGGCGAGGCAGGACGACCAGCTCGGACCCAGCCTCGAGCCGAATGTCTCGGGCCTGCCACGGTAGCTGGCAGGCGGCAAGCCCGCGGAACATAACGGCAGCGCAATCTGCGTCGATCTCCCAGGTGATACCGACCTTGTGGTCCTCGAGGACACGCGCTTCGACCCCCGTGCCAGCGGCATCCTTGGTGTTGAGCCGTCCGAAGAGCATCCCCAAGATAAGCGCCGCCCTAGCAACTGCTGACTCAGCTTGGCGATCCGGGCGACGCCGCCAAGTTGCACCGCCGTCTAGTATCGAGCCCGCACGCTCCGAGACCGCCAACATGAAGTCAAGCTCGATTTCCCTCCAGGTCTGCGAGAGCAGTGTGAAGCACAGCCGTTCTGGAGTCGTAACCCCGAGCGCGACAACCTCGCGAGCCCGGTCCGCCAGGTCCGGAGGCATCGGGGTAACCGCGAGGAAGAGATCTCTGGCCTCGGCCGGACTGATGCAAGCCGGGTCCTCCCGTCCGAGTTCCAGGCCTCGGGTACGTCCAAAGCGGCGGAGGCTGGCGGGAACGCACATCTCGGGGTGTCCCTGATAGCGGACGTCGACCTTCGCGTGCGACCCTTCAATACGCAGAGCCCGATCAAATCGAATCTCCATGGTCCCACCGCTTTGGAAGGCATCGCACAGCATGAGAGCGGCCAGTGCGCGATTACCCTCATGCGTCCCCACGTGAGGGACCTCGCAGGTCTGCCAGGCGACCACAGACATGCCATCAATGGTTGAATCGTGCGCAAACGCGGCCAGGCCGACGATGACATTCTGGCAGGCAAGGCGAACAGGACGGACTACAAAGTCACGCGGTCGTCGATCCTGATCAATAAACTCCGATCCGTACGCGGGGCCGATCTCGTCCAGCATCCGGCGCAAGCCGATGGGCCGCGCTCGAAGCTCGGCGGCGACAGAATCGACGTAGTCATCGGCGGCCGTATCGAGCATCCCAGCCTGATGTCGCGGCTCCCCGACGTTCATGTGCCATCGCACGACAGCGCCAGCCCCAGGTAGATCCGGCCTGTCGTGGGTGGCCGCCACGACGCACGCGAACGATGCATCGTCGACCGGCAAGAGCGGAACAAGATTGGGCGGCAAGGGCCACGGGCTGGCATTGATCAGATCAATAGCCCACTCAACGCTCGGCGGACGGGTTGTATCCGGGTCCGGTCGGTATAGAAGAGTGTCAACCTCCGTATGACCTGCGGCATGAGCCTTCAAGAGAGGGGGCGGAGCGATCAGGCCCTGTCGACGACAGTACGCGTCGATCACCTCTGACAGGTCGCTCTGCGCCATCGTTGCTTCCTCCCCGAAACCATCGGACGCGGACATGAGCGTATGTACTATGGGCGTCACATCTGTCCGCCGGTTACGCAGGAGGTACACCGTGGCATGCGGCAACCCTGACATTTCGCGCGACGCGCTCGGGAGTCAGCCAGCACACCTGAATCACCCGAAACCCGGGCAGAGTTTCTGGACACCTGCTCGCCCCGAGCCGCCAGAGGTCGGCGTGATCCTTGGACACAAGGGCGTGTTTTCGTTCAAAGTCGGTGTTCCAGGTGGTCCGCGCGATGGGCACACCCTAATCGCGGACGGTGACTTCTCCGACGATCCCGAGGGCTTCAACGCCGACCACAATCACTATGGTCCGGACGCCGGTAGGCCCGGAGAGTTCTTCAATGAAGACAGAGGGTACTACACAGGACCCGATCACTAATCGGAAGCCTTGTAATCCCCGGGGGATGATTGTGTGGTAAACTGAAATGGAATGACTGATTTTCCACGCGACGCGAATGAGGGCATCTTTGCTCTCAAGTTATCACACCTTGCGGACGCACTTCGTAGCGCAATCCTATGTGCGCCGGATGGGGCGTCAGTGCGAGCCCTTGAAGGTATCTGTATTGGACTGTCGCCACTATTCTCGAAACTACATCCAGATCTTGATCTGGAACTAATACATCTCGCGCACTTTGTCGAGGATGCGCTCGACCCCACTGTTGCGGAGCCTCAACGTGATGCGATGGCTCGACAGGCTGAGTCCACGAATCGTATTATTCTGAGTCTTCTATCGAGAACAACGGAGGCGCAACAGTAATCTAAAGCATGGAAAGCGGCAGGTCCTGTTAGCTGGGTGGAGCGGGGGGCAGCATTCTTCGCTGTCTCCCGCGGGGAGCCGAGCCCAGGAACCGGCTCGGTTGAGGTTCACCTCTTGCTTAGCTCACCCAAGGGTTCGGGCAGGATCCGGACGTCGTTGACAAACCGTCGCCAGTGCACGAGGCGGAGGCCGGGGATGTAGGCCTCATGCCAGTCCGTGAAGACCTCGCTGTCGACGTCCCAGCCATCGTTGTCGGCCCTTTGGAACTGGACCTGGTACCGCTCGGTGCTGAACAGCAGGTCCACGAGGTCGTCGGGCGTCGTGGTGTCGGAGCCCTCCTCGTCGGCTGGTCCGAGGATGAAGGCGTCGCCGACGATGACGTCGCGCCCGCGGATCGTCGTGTTGTGCACCCAGGCCAGCGCTGTAGCCCGTGCGTTAAGTGGGAGCTCGAGGAGCTTGCCTTCCTCGTTGAGGTAGAGGCTTGCGGCCGGTCGCTCCAGGTTGACGACCTCCAGATGCCCACCGACCAGACGCCGGTAAGCGGTGAAGTCGTCCTTGGCGAGGTGCTCCATAGCGACTGGTTGTCCCGGATCGGCCGGGATGACGATGGCACTCAGCATGGCTGCTCGTTTCCGGACCCTGATGGCTTGGTTGCCTGGCGGGCGGGTCCGCTTCCACACCAGGCCGATCGCCCGCCCTCGGGAAACACGGTCTGGCGTGGAGGTTTTGTTGTTCGGGAGTGGAGCAGGTGCGTTGGGCACTGCTCCACTCCCTTGGCGAGGTCGCGCCTCCGCGACTACTCGGCCTGGCCGCTCGGGTGGCGCTTGGCCCGTCCCTTGGAGAGAGGCGTCGCATCGTCCTGGTCGGACGCGCCGAACAGGCCTTGGATGGCGCTGCGGCGGGCTTCAGCCTCTCGTTCGATCTCGTCGACGATGGCTTGGGCCTTGGCGGCGAAGTCGCCTTCCTGCTGCTTCTGAGCCACGTACAGCTCGACGGCCTTCAGGCCAGCGTCGGCCAGCGACAGGTCCTCGACCTGGGCGACCAGCGCGAAGCGAGCGTGGATGGCGTCAGGTAGCCGAAGCGCCAGCGTCTTGATGCCGGTGCCTCGACCGGATGTGGGTTCCGACACGGAATCCTCCTCGGTGTTGGTGCGGCCGGCCATCCCTCTGACGGGATGACGGTTGCGGCCGCACGGCACCGACGAAGTGCCGCCTGCTGAGTCATTCGGACGGGTCGAAGACGTACACGCCGTCGCCGCCGCGGGCGATGTGCAGCTGGCTTTCGAGCTCAGCAGCGAGCGCCTGGCGATCCAGCCGCAGGTGTCGGCGATACGACTCGGGTGCGTTGGCGATGTAGGTCGGCGCGCCGAGGTCATCCAGTACGTGGTCGACGAAGGCGTCGAGCGATTCCCACCGGCCGACGTAGGCCTGGCCGAAGCGGTTCAGCTGGACGGCGTTGTCCAGGCCGGTGCTAGCCGCCCAGTGGGCGTAGGCCTCGCCGTGCGCGACCAGGCCGCGGGCCAGTCGTGAGACGTCGGACAAGGAGTGGTCCGGACCGACCTCGAGCCCGGCGAAGCCGCTGTGGCCGTGGATCTCCCACTCGTCGGTGGCTAGACCGAACTCGCGGGCTATTGGCGAGGTTCGGAGCATCGTCTCGATACCGGCCAGCAGCTCCTCGGGCGGCTGGTCGGCGTCGAGCCACACGCCGTGCTGGATGCCGAAGTTGAAGTCGTGCACGCTGGCGGCGTAGATCCGCGGCTGAAGACCTGCCTCGACGTGCTCACGAGACTCGCTGTGCTCGGCATCGGTGGCGCTGGTTGGTTCTGGGGTGTCCTGAAGATCACCTCCTTGGTTGGGGTGCTGTTCCATGGCTGTTCCTCCATATGAAGTTGTGGGTGATCCCCAGGTCGGCCGGTGCGGCCGACCTGGGGATGGGTGGTGTCCGAAACCGGCTGCGCCGAGCCTCAGACCGCCGGTCGAGCGGATCACTCGTCGTGGTCACTCGACGGCTGTGGTGGTTGTGGTGGGGTATCGCCGGGATCTTCCGGCGGAATCAAGCGCTTACGCTGGAGACGCTCCAGCACGCTGACCAGCCCTTCCAGTAGTCCAGGCCGGTTCGAGTAGCGCTGTAACAGGGGCACTCAACAGATCCGCAAACCCGGCTGCCGTGGCGCGAGTCGCGGTGGTCAGGGTTTCGGCGGATTCATCGGTGATGGTTACTTTCAGGTGCGCTTCCTTGCGCCTGTGACTGTAGACGACCTGGAGCCTCAGTGCGTCGTACAGGTCGCGCTGGAGCTGCTCGGGCGCCTTGCTGAGGTGTTTGCTGAGCGTGGGTAGCCGGTCGAGCAGGCTCGCGTCCTGGCGGCCGGTCTGGGCTGGCTGGGCGGCGAGCTGCTCAAGCTCGGCCTGGCGTGTCTTGAGCTGCTTCGCGAGGTCGGCGAAGCGTTCGCGCAGCCGCTGCCGGAACGCCTTGCGGGTGTCCTCGTCCATGTCGTCGTCGAGGTCCTCGATCTCGTCGAGTACCCGGTCTTGCCTGGCGCGGATGTCGGCGATCAGCTTGTGCAGGGCTGCGGTGCGGTGCCGTCTTTCCTGCTCGGCGCTGTCGTCGTGGGTGACGGCTTTGAGGGCGTCGGCAAACAACTGCTGCCGTTCTGGTCCGAAAACCCGTGTTGCGAAGAACTCGTGTACGGCGTCGTTGAGTGCTTTCTCCCGGACGCGGACGCAGGTGGGATGTTCCTCGGCCCACGCCTTGCCCGTATCCCGTTGGGTCTTCCGGTAGCAGAGGAAGTAGGGGTACGTGTACTTGTCGTTGCACCTCTCGGTCTTGCCGTACATCCGCCGGCCGCAGTCCTCGTGCACGACGTAGGAGCGCAGCAGGTACGTGTACCTGGTGTCCGGGTGCGCGTTCGCGGCTGTACCCGTACGGGTGCGCTCGCGCTCTTTGGCGATCTCAGCGGCCTTCTCGAACTGCTCCCGCGTGACCAGCGGTTCGTGTACGGGCTGGGGCGACCAGGTCCACTCGCTCGGCGGGTTGTTCCGTCCGCCCTTCTTCCGGGCGCGGCGGTTCCACACCATGTACCCGGTGTACTTCGGGTTGTGCAGCAGCTCGCGTACGGAGGACCAGGTCCAGCGCCCGCGTGCCCGCGCGGGGTCTGGTGGGACGGGCGGCGGGTATCGGTCGGGGTCGGCGTTCAGCCGTTCGGCGATGTCGTCGTACCCGAGCCGCTCACCTGCTCGGAGCGCGAAGATGTACGTAACGACCGGCCCGGTTACGGGGTCGGGTACGAGCCGGTGCTTCGTTCGCCCTTCAGCGCGGCGGGCGGGTACGGGGTGCGGCACCTTCGCGGCCTTGTACCCGTACGGCGGCTTGCCGATGTTCCAACCCTGCTTGGTGTGCTCGACGGAGCCGCCCCAGGACAGCTCCAGCATGTTGAGGACGTACCACTCGGAGATGACTTGCTTCATCCGCCGAGTCAGGACGGTTCCGGCCTTCCTCGGCCGGCTGCTGCCCATGCCTTGCAGAGCCTGTGAGAGCTGTTCTGGGCTTACGCCTTCGTCCAGCGCGAGCAGCGGAACGCCTGCTTGCTCCAGTTCGTACTCGATCTTGGTTCCGAAGTAGGTGACGCGGGCGATCCGATCAACTGATTCGCAGACGACGGCGACAAAGCGCCGGTTCGCGTCCTTTGCCTCGGAAAGCAAGTCCTGCACGCCGCCGTCCCTGGGAACCTTGATGTCGAACGCGGTGTGGTCGGTGCCGTGCCCGCGCTTATCCAGGTCCATCCGCCCGGACTCGACGTCCCAGAAGTGCGCCACGATCACCACGTTGGACGGCAGCGCCTCACGGATGCGATTGAGCTGACGTGGCAGCGAGAGCGTTGGGTCCTGCGAGTCCTTGTCGGAGACGCGAGCCGCCCAGGCGATCGGGATCATCGCCGCTGCGGCGGGAATCGCTTGTTCCACAGACTCAAGCATGTCTGCCTCCCTTCTTCGCGGCAGCTTCCCGGAGTCGTGCGTAGGCTTCGGGATCGTTCTCGCGGACGTACTCTCGGAACAGCCGGCGCGCGACGGCTGACGCGGTTTCCCCGTTGGCGGCGGTCACTTCCTGGAAGATCTCCCATTCGTGATCGGGTACCCGGATACCGCGTGTCGGCGTGTTGGGCGTCTTGGTCGGCGGCATGTGAACAAGATAGGCGCGTTGTTCATACATCGTCAACACCTCACGCTGCCGTACTTCCGCCGTCTTCCTCCTCCGTGAGCCAGACCAGCAGGGCGCGGATCGCGTCCGCCTGGCGACGCCGGAGCAGCTTCGCCTCCTCGCCGCGTACGACGAGGATCTCGTAGGTCACCTTCAGCGGCCGGCGGTCGTCGGGCCTGGCGGTCATGCGATCGCCTCCTCGGCGCGGCTGCACGGATCGATCCGTGCGCACGGATCGGAAGGGCCGATGACCTCGGAATCGGCCTTGTTTCGCGGGGTTCGGGGCATCCGATCCGTGATCCGTGCACCCGGACATTTCGACTGTCCGCCCTGGTCATCGACTGGTTTGGATCCGTGCACCGATCCGTGCGGCGCACGGGTTGATATGTGCGCTGCACAGATGGGCGCACGGATCGTGTCACACATCGTCGAGCCCTTCCGGGCTCCCGCCGGGCCACGTCATCGCGACCTCGGGCGGGGTTGCCGCGCCGCTGAGGTACTGCCGCAGTGCCCAGCGGACGTCTGCCCGGAGGTAGCCCCGGCCGCGCTGTCCGTCCTCGGTGAACGGGTGCATGGTGGGCTGGACACCACACGCGGCGAGCAGCATGCCAAGCCGCTTGCTGGACAGCTCCGGGCGCAGCTCGGCGAGCAGGAACGTGGTGTGCAGCCGATCGACGTTGCGCTTGCGGAAGACCGCGTCGACGGCCGCGAGGATCGGCGGCACCTTCGCTGTACCGCCATTGCCCGGCTGGCTCGGCTGCTGCTCGTCTCGGCGGAACGGGGACGGGATCAGCGTCGACGGTTCGAGGCCGAGTTTCTCGGCGGTCGTCTGCGGTTCGGTCGGCGGCTGGTAGGTCGTGGTGGGTTGGGGTTGGGCGCCGGGCATGAGGTGTCCGGCGCGTTCGTGGCTCCACCGGTCGTGGTATCTGCCGGCTGCGTGGGCGGCTGCGGCCGAGCCGGCGTCCAGGTCGGGGCCGATGGGGGTGTTGCGTTCGGCGATGCCGCCTGGTCCGCCGATCTCTTCGTAGGCGACCCACCAGGCTTTGGCGGGCAGGATGCGGGTGTCTTGTCCGGCTTGGACGAGCATGGTGCCGGGATGTTCGAGCTTGGCGAGGTCGGCGGCGATCTTGGTGTCGCCGAAGATGTACCGGGCGTCGTTGGCGTCGGCGACGCCGAGCCCGAACGTGTTCTCCAACTGCGACTTGAGGTCGCCGGACCCGAGCATGGTCACGGTTCCGCGTTGGGCGACCAGGTCGACGCTGACGGCCTCGGAGCGGCCGAGTTGGACGATCTTCAACCCGAGCCGGGCGTTCGTGGCGTTGCTGACATCGTGTTGTCCGAAGATCAGCGCGACCTCTTCGCAGAGGATCATGATCTCGGGAAGCTGCGGCGTGGGTGTGATCTTGTCACCGCCCGCTCCGCTGTTGGCGCGGTGGTCGATCACGGCCGTTGCCGCGAGCAGCATGCGGGAGATCTCGGCTGGCGTGGTGGCTACCCAGTCGATGACCGGTCGATGCGTACGCCCTTCGAACCATGGTTGGAGCCACGGCCGGGCGGTGCGTCCGCCTTTGCCGTCGATCATCCACACGACTGCGTCGACGCAGCGGGTGAGTCCTGTGACCTTGACGTTGATCAGGTTGGATTTGCCCTTGCCGCGCAGACCGACCGTCTTGGACGCGCGTCCCTGCATCGGGACCTCCAGCTGGGTGGAGTCTTCGTACACGCCGAGGGGCAAGGGATCGTTGATCGTGAGCGGCCGGTTGTCGCGAGGGATGGGAATCGTCTTGGACAGCACGTCGACTTCGTTGAGGTGCAGCCACACGTCGGCTGCCGTGCTGCCACGCTCCACGTAGAGCGCCCCGTACCGCAGACCGGCGGCGATCTCGATCTCTTCGGTCTTGTTCCGCAGGGTTGCGTACTTGACCTTCCCGTCCACGGGGAGCAGAAGGCGAAGCGAGTAGCAGCCAGGGCCATGCTCGACCCGATCCCGCTGGACGATGCCAGGCATACCGAGCATCGCCAGGAGGTCCGGCCAACGGCGAGCCTCTGCGGCCTCCCTGCGTCGGCGTAGCTCCTCTTCCTCCTTGAAGCGTTTGCGGTAGTGGGTGTGGCGGGCCAGGAACCACAGCGGGCCGAGCAGGCCGAGCCCGCACGACAGCCCGGTGACAGCCCGCATCGACCACGCCGTGGTCGCCGTCGTCCAGACCAACCACGCTCCGGCAGCGGTGACGACCATCACTGCATACGTGCTGGCGAACCGTCCAGGGTCGGCCCGCCGGCACGCGGCGATGGTGCCGATCAGCGCGCAGACAACGACCGCGGCAACGTACAAGGCACTCACTCGCACCACGTCGAGGACGGCTCCGGCGGTGTAGAGCGCGAACGCCGCGATAACCGGGGTACTGATGACCGACCAGCGCCACGGCGTGGCGAGCAGGCTTGGCCGTGCTGTCGTGCGACTCATGGTCTCCTCCCTTCTGTCGTTACCGGTTGGTCTGGACGTCCCAGAGCTCTTCGCGTGGACGGGGGTTCTCGAGGCGCTCGAACTCATCGGCGTGCTGCTGGCGGAAGATCCCGCGTGCCTGGCTGGCGTGGTCGGTCAGCGACCCGGCGGCCGAGGCCAACTCGGACAGGTGCTCGACCACGGCGGAACCGATCGGCAGGTCAGAGGCGAACCGCTGCGCGAGGTTCGCCTGCGTGACAGCGAGCGCTTCGTAGAGCTGGCCGAGGTCCTGCAGGAAGTTGTCGACCTCGGTGATGCTCTCCGGCTCCCACGAGCCGATCGCGGTGATGGCTTCGGCGGCGTTCTCGATGGGTGCGTTGGACATGGTGGTGTCTCCCTTCACTGGTTGGGGGTTCTTGCTCGGGCGCTGCTTTGGCGTGCCCGGCTTCATCTCCGGCAGCGGCTTGCGGCCGGAAGGCTTGGCGTTCGTGGCGGGCGAGGACTGTTCAGGTGGCCGGCGTCGAAAGACTCGACAGAACGCCGCGCGCGACGTGCGAGCGACCCAGGCCAGAACGCGTGAGTGTCGCGGTTTGGCGCTTCGGGTTCGGCTGCGGGCGGGTCTGCGCGTGGGTGTGGTGGGTTGCCGTCCGGCGGGCGGCTTGGGCGTCCGACCGCCGAACATCCGCCCGGCTGCGCGACGTGCCGCAGCCACGTGACGTGCCGCGCCGCCCCGGAACGACGACGATCGGAACGGGTGCGTTCGTCGGTTGGCGCCCGCGCCGCCGGACGGACGGCCCTGGACGCCAGCTCTTCGGCTGGGACGTGCGCCCGGGCGAGCGGCGGGCTTGGTCGGCCTCGTCGTCGCGCTGTTGCCAGCGGATGGCTTCGGGTGGCGTTGGGTTCGCTTGCCGGTCAGTCGCTCGCGCAGACGTCTCCCGGCCGAGCCCAACGCACGCTTGACGGACCGGGGCTCGACAGCGCCGCGCCCGTTGGGCTGCCTCCGACCGAGCCCTCTTGTCCGCCGCGCTTCGTTGCTCTTCCGGCCGGAGCGTCCCAACTGTCCGAGCCGCCCCGCCAAGCCTCGCCGCTTGCTCTCGCCTCCGCGAGGGCCGCCACTATGCCGACGACCCGTGATCGCCTTGCCGGGGTTGCCGGAACGGAGTCCTCGGCTTCCGGCCGGTCGTGCGCGCCGCTGCCTCGGCAACGTCCACCGTTGCCGGTGGCGCTTCCGCCGGCTGGCGATGAACAGCACCACGAAGAGGATCGCCGTGAGCACGCCGATCAGCAGTCCCGGCCAGCCAGACCGCGCGAACACGGCGACGACGAAGACCGCGGACACGACCACCACGGCGATGACCACGCCTTGCAAGCCAGGCCGGGGCGAGTCCGTGCTTGGCTGCGTCTCCGCGTTGGGAGGCGCATCAGCCTCAGGTGATGTCTCGGGGTTCGGTGTGGAGGTGGGTTGCTCAGTCATCGCAGCCCCCACGGGTCCAGCTCGTCGCGGAGGTAGTACAGCGGGTCCGGTTCGCCTTCGTCCTCGGCGGAGAGGGCCGCTCGGGCAGCGGCGAGCAGGTTCGCGTATGCCGCTCGGGTGCGTGCGAGTACCGTCCGGAGGTCTTCGGTTTCGTCAGTCATCTTCAGCTCCCGGACAGAAGGCGGACGAGGCCGCTGACGAGGTTCGTGACGGTGGGCGCGAACGCGGTCGTGGCGACGTAGAACCCGAACAGCGCGCAGACGGCGGCGTGCCACCACTTCAGGCCGGCGAACTTGTGCAGGATGAAGATCAGGGCGCCGAGCGCGATGACGAACGGCACTGAGATGGCCAGGCTCATGCGACCTCACCCCCGTTCTGGCGGGTGTCGTGGTCGTGCCGGCGGGCCAGGTGGCGTCGGTATTCCCGCGCCAGTCGCCAGCTCCGTACGAGCCCGATGCGGTTGTCGGGGTAGTCGCTGGCGCGTTCTCCGAGGTAGGCGACCGCGACCGGTCGCGCGTCGGTGGCGTCGTCCTCGTAGATCCGGACCCGGACGTACGCGACGGGAGGTCGGACGCGGGTGAGCCCGCCGTAGACCATGACTCGGGCGCCGCCGGGTACGTCGCCGCGGTGTTCGAGGATCCAGAGTTCGAGCAGGCTGCGTGCGATCTCGCGAGGCTGGCGGACGAACGTCTGCGTGCGCCCGACCTCGGTCGTCCAGCGGCCGTCGCCCTCGCTGGTGGCGATCTCGTAGGTGAACCTGGTCTTCATCGTGACTCCCTTCGCGAGGCGTTGCGCGACACGCCGGACTCGATCCGTGACAGCGCCGCTGATTCGTGAGCGAAAGCGCCCGAGAAATGGCCGAATATGGACCAATGAATAGCTGATTTCAGCTCTATTTCGTTGATTTCAGCTCTGCCTTGAAAGTGGCGCAGATAGCGCCGCCGAGGGGCGCGATTCGAAATGCCAGAGCCGCTAATCTCTGTGGCGTGGCGGAGGATTGGAAGGCGGTCGCCAGAGCCATCAACGATCGCGTTGAGGAGCTCGGCTGGCGCCAACGGGAGCTTGCGCAGCGGTCGCATGTCTCGCAAGCCACCGTCCGCGAACTCCAGAACCACACCGTCGAGCGCCGACGCAGCGCCCGAACGTTGGAGGCTCTGTCCACGGCGCTCGGCTGGCACCCGGGCTACCTGCACGCCGTGTTGAACCGCCGCCAGCCGCCTGACCCCGACGAGCCCTTGGCTGCCACCGGTCAGCCGAGCCTGCACTCCCGCCTCGATGCGCTCGAATCGCGCATGACGGAAATCACCGAACGGCTGGACGACGTAAAGGCCGATCTCGCAACGGTGGTCGAATACGTCAAGAGGGGGAAACTCTGATGCTTTGCTCATGCCTAGAATTCAAGGCTGGATCGGGCGGGCGACCCATGCATGAGGAATGCAGCTCCAATGCACGTTCAATGCATCATTCGGTTTTTCGCGCGGCCCGATGAACCTAGTGAGTTCCCGCTGGACCGGGCATACCGCGTGTGCGCTCCAGGAGGCTCTACGGGACAGCCATGACGCCTTCGCGGAGCGCCTCGGAATCGCCCTTCGGACCGTCGCTGGATGGCACCAGAAGCCCGAACTCGTGCCCCGGTCCGAGATGCAACAGCTTCTCGACACCGTGTATGAGCAAGCCCCGCCACAGATCAAGGCGCGCTTCGCTGAACTCGTCGGTGCGCCGGATCTTGAGTCATCGGCCGAGGTGGAGCGACGGCTCGACGAAGATCGGAACATCGGCAAGGCGCTTGACTGGCTCGACGAACACGCCGGATGGGAGCCGGGAGGGAGCCGGCGGAAGGTCGTCGCACTACTGACCAGCCAAGATGCGAGCGAGCTGCACAACCGCAGAGTGCGCAGGACGCGAGTCCGCCGCGAGGACGCCGTTAGGGCGCTCGGCCAGTACTACGGCGACGCAGTCGCGGGATTCGGCAGGTACGCCGGACGGTTCGACGGCGGGCGAACCGAGACCAGCATCCTCACGTCCGATAGCTGGCTGGATGTCGGCGCGCCGCTGATTCCAGCGCACGATCGCCTCAGGTTGACGAGCGCGATTCCGTACGAAGGACCGTCGCTGGACGAGGGGAGTGCGGCCCAAGCCGCGGAGCGCCTCGCCGAGACACTCGCCCTGGGGACGAGACTCGTCGATATGCCGCTGTACCGACTGCTGACCGCCGACATCCGCAGTGGCGACATTGCCGGCGACGTGGGCATGTCTCGCTTCGTCCAATACGCCCTCACGATTGATCCTCTCGAAGGCGAGCTGCTCGACGCCCTCGCGGCAGGCGTCGAACCTCGGCCCGGCTCCCTCCCACTGCGGGATAGCTTGCTACCCGACCTCGCGAGCGTTCTCGACCTGCCCGGCAGGCTGTGCTGTGGTGGCGCGCTTGCCCTGTGCGCCATCGCTCGCCCGGCGACGTTCACCCATCCGAACCCCGACTATCTGCTGCTCGTCCAGGAACGCTCCAGCAGTGTGGTCAACGCGGCGGGCAGGCTCGCGGTGATCCCGAAGGCGTTCCATCAGCCGCTCACCGACATCAGCGGCGACACGCAGATCGGAGCCACGCTCCGGCGTGAGATGGAGGAGGAGCTGTTCGGGCGCCAGGACGAGATCGACAACACGATGTCCGAGCAGCGCAGTGCCGACCCGATGCACCCGAGCCGGCTGTCGGAGCCGATGAGCTGGCTGCTTGAGACGCCGGGACGGCTGCGGATGGAGTGCACGGGCTTCGGGCTGAACCTGGTCAGCGGCAACTTCGAGTTCGCCAGCCTGATCGTGATCGAGGACGAGGAGTTCTGGGCTCGCTTCGGTGGCCAGATCCAGGCGAACTGGGAGGCCGCGAGCCTGCGGCGATACTCCAGCCTGGACCGCGGCCTGCTCGCCGAGTTGCTCGACGATCCGGCTTGGACCAGTGAAGGCCTGTTCGCCTTCATGCAGGGCCTGCGTCGCCTCGCCGAGCTCAATGGCCCCCGCGTCGCCGTACCGACCGTCGACTGGGAGCTAACGTAGGACGCTTCGCACGCGACATGAAGGTGGTGCCATGCGAGTTGTCGTGACAGGCGGCTTCGGCTTCGTCGGCCATGCGGTGACCCGAAACCTGGTCGCCGCCGGCCATGACGTAGCGGTCCTGACCCACAGCGGCAAGAGCCGCCCTCGCCCCGATGACGTGACCGTTCTGGAGATCTCCGACATCCGAGACCGGACCGGCATGCGCGACGCGCTGGTGTCGTTCCGCCCCGACAGCGTGTGCCATCTCGCCGCTTTGGCCCAGGTCCGGACGTCGTTCGAGCAGCCACTTGAGTACTTTGACGTCAACGTCGGCGGCACCATCAGCCTCCTCGACGGCCTCAGCTCCCTGAACAAGCCAACCACGGTGGTCTTCGGCTCAACCGGCTCCGTCTACGGCAGCGGTGCCGAGGGCAAGCTGAGCGAAGACGACCCGGCTCGCCCCGACACCCCCTATGCGGCCACCAAGTACGCCGCCGAACAGCTCCTGACCTACCAAGCCCAGACCGGCGCCATCGGCACGACCATCCTCCGCGCCTTCGCCATCGCCGGCGCCTGCGACGGCATCGGCGACCCCGACGACACCCGCATCCTCCCCAAAGCCCTCCGCGTCGCCGCAGGCCAGGCCCTGCACGTCGCCATCAACGGCGACGGTTCCGCCGTCCGCGAGTTCACCCACGTCCTCGACGTCGCCGAGGCCTACCGCCTCGCTCTAGAGGCCACCAAGCCCGGCGAGAGCCGCCTCTACAACGTCGGCAGCGGCACCGGCATCACCATGGCCGACCTGATCAAAACGGTCACCGAACGCACTGGCCGCGATGTCCCGGTCCAGCACCAGCCACCCAAGCCCGAACCCCACACCCTGATCGCCGACAGCATCCGCATCCGCACAGACCTCGGCTGGACCTCCCCGAACTCCACCGTCCCCCAAATCATCGGCGACTCTTGGGCCGCGCTTGAGCCGTAGCCGTCCAATGCCCGACAACGCGGCGCGTATCAACACAGCAGTTCCAGTAGAAGATGGGCGATGACAACTCCATGACAGACCGGTCGCTGCGGGAACAGTTGGATGCTATTAGCCAGATTGAGCGCGCCACGAAGAGGGGACTGGAGTTGGAGTCCCTCACCGCAGAGCTATTTCGCCAATATCACTTCAATGTAATAAAGAATCCTGGTACAGCACGGCCCAGGCAGACCGACGTCTTGGCTATAAGGGGAACCGAAGCATATCTGATCGAATGCAAGTGGCGAAGCGACAAGGCAAACATCAATGACATAGACAGCCTACGGTCGCGGTTACGACGAACCAGTGGAGGGGTGGTCGGACTCTTAATCAGCTTCCGAGGCTTCAGTCAAACTGTGCTGGCCGATGTAGAATCGCACAGGGATCAGCCAGTTCTACTCGTTTCTGGAGATGAGCTGCAGACAGTTGTAAGCGGCTTGCGGACGTTGTCCGGGATGCTTTGGCAGAAGAAGCAGGCGCTGCTTGTAGACGGCAGGGTCATCCTTGACGAGCCTGTTCAGCGTGCTTCGAACTTCAGTAAGTCAGGGCTGCCCCACAATGAAAGTTACTACCTCACGACGGACGGCAACCGAAGTCACGTCATCGAATTTGGAGGAGAGTACGGACAGACGGTTTTTGCTCATAGACTTCCCGATATCGATTGGGTGCCTGCGGTAGGCCACGGAGTCACTCTGGATGTGGAACCACCGGTATTTGATCAGGAAGGGTTGCATGGCCTACTTAGCACGCTGGCAGACCTCGGCTGGATTAGCTCAGAAGGACGATGGAGTGTTCGTCAGGCTGCTAGGACGTGGCATGGTTTGGGTTTCTCTGCGTTCGTTGAAGAACTCAAGCTCTGGAAATCCCGGGCGTCCTCCGCTAGTGCTCACCACAGCGAGGAAGTGTGCTATGTGGACAGATGCGATGGCGGCTTCTACACAGTCACCGCAAATGTTGCCGCACATGAAGTTCGTCGAACGACGATGACAGGCGTCTCGTTCCAACTGCAGGGCATACCGCTAGATACCGAACCACTGTTACAACTATGCCGCACCCTCGGAGCCCATGACGGTCTCTACTTTCGTCCACGGGCCGAAAAGTCAATCCGCCGTCATCTTATGAGCCCGACAACAATTGATATTCAACCTGTCGCCTACCTTGTGTCACGAGATCCTGACGATCGCACGCCACACGCCGAGTGGGTAACTGGCGTTGTTGTTGCCAATCCCTTCCGAGGAATTTCGCCAGCCGGTCAAAGGGGACAGACCCTGCTGGAGCAGGCGGGCGAGCTCGCATCAACGGAAGATCTGATTTGTGACCTGATCCACCACCATCCCTTTGGCGGATCAGGTTACACATACAAGCTTGTCGGGCTTGATCTTTCGTCCACCTCACATGCGACCGTGTGTCGGCCGTTTGCGGACTGGGTCAGGTCGACGTAGCCGGACGAGTGGCGCCACAGCATGTGAGACGGCCGGCCCAGTGCAGTTTCATGATCGGCGGCCCATGACCCAATCGAAAGCCGCATCGTTCGTCAGGTCGCCACGGAGAAGACGCCGGATAACCTCCTCCGTTTCGGCCGCCGTAGGTAGTCCAGGCGTCGACACTTCAAACCGATCTGAGTCGAAGACAGCCGGTGAAGCCGTTACGGTATTAAGTGAGCTAACTGCCGCTTCTGCAACGGTTGCCCATATCCAGCGGAATCGAAGTTGGCGATAGGTGCGAAAGGGCACCGTTAGCTCGCTCGTGAAGAGGGTCCGGCCATCCCAGCCGATCGATCGCGTAGCTCGGATTGACTCGACATTGAGCCGCTGCTGATGGAGCTTGAAGTCATATCCCGGCACGCGGCTCACTGCTGCGGCGAGGTCGTGCTCCTTGAGGTACTGCCTGTCCCGTATCTGAAGATGTCTGACTGCCGCATGCCATAACCGAAGTGTCCTACGATTGACCGTAACCGATAGCAGGTGGTGGCGAGGGAGATATGTCCAGCTAGGGCCGTGATCGCTGTGTTTGGCGAGCTGGAAGATGCCCCACGGCCTGCGCCGGACCGACCATCCGGGTATGCGTCCAATGGTCGGACCTACTTCCCATTCTTCATTCGGAGACGACGGTCTGAATAGCTCAAAGAGCGCACGATCGTGGAATAGAAGCTCCTGAAGAACGTGGCAAATATAGTTGTGTAGCGCCCGCGACAGTGTCTCAGTGTAGTCGGAGAACTCCTGCAAGAGTACCCCAAGTTTGTCCTCCGGCCTTACGGTAGCCTCTGAGGTTAACGGACGCAATTGAACGGACCAGTTGTCGTCGTGCCCATAAACATCGAGATCGTCAACCAGCATGTTTGTATAGAAGCCAAGGCGGGGAGGCGATACTACCGCCCGGCGTTCGCTTGGCGTGGTCAGTGGGCGATCCGATCTTGATGCACGCCGATGTGCTACCTCGAGGTGTCTCATTTCTGGTCCTCCGTCGGTATTCGATACCTCTTGAGCTCATGAATCTTTCTCGGGAGATCGATAATTCCGTCCTGCCCAGCGACGCACGGGAGGAGATGTAGCGCAACGAAGATCGACTCGAAGCCGTAATACTGCGCTCGGCTGAGCAAATCCAGAAGCCATGACGGATGGGCTTCTTCGTTCAGGTCGCCGACTGAGTCGATATTCAATTCGCGTTTGGCCAGATATCTCTGTACGGCTTGCTCTCTGTCTGCGGTTCGCATGTTGCCATTCCACAGGGCGATGAATCCATCGAATGCGACTATCGACGCGATTGCGAAGTTGACCTTGGCGACTGAATTGTCTGCCAAGACCCGGTCCCAATTATCCTTGAATGGAGAGAAGAATGCCGAATCCTCATTCAGGTGCGAAAGTAGGAGTGCAATGCCCGAGAGCTGGCACAGAGCTACAATGGGCTCACATATGTATGCTGCCTTCACTCGATCGTGTTCTCGTACCACCGTTGCGGCAAGTCGCTCCCGTGCGGTATCTGTGGCAGTGAATAGGCTGGTGACCATGGGCCGGAGGATCTCTGGTCGACCCGACAAGAGGGCGTCAAGTACGCTATCGAGGGTGCGGAAGTAGGCCCATCCGAACGTATCGGGTTGGTCAGGAGCATACGATGTTGTACTGATTGCTCCAGCTAGATGTGCAATATTGCGTGCGGAAACCGCTTCTAGGGCCGCCAGTCTTGGCCGAATCTCGCCAAGATCGGTGTCGGGCCACTGGTCATCAACATCTTTCTTGCAAGCCCTGCAGAGTTCCAGAACTTCCTCAACCGCCGGAAGATTGACCCTTAGTTTGTGAATGGCTTCGTCCATGCGACCCCAGACCGGCCCAGCTGCGACATTGGTCGGTGGCGCGGCGGCAGCGTTAGCCCAGTTGACATAGCGGGTCTCAAGTGAGTGGACCAGTGACGTGAGCTCATCCATCATTTCGATGGCAACTGCACGGCTGACCAATTGCCGGACTGCGTAGTCTGGCGTGATCACACGACCTTCAGCGTGGCGCTCGATATCAAGCGCTCGTCTCAGGTTTGAAACCAGGGCACGGGGTAAGGGGCCCAGCTCTCTGCGATCTCTGCCGCGACCTTCCTCCAACGTCCAAGCGAGGAAGTCATCCTGTAGAGATCGGGCATAGTCGCCAAGGCCAAGTACGGCGTTTACCTGGGCCAGTCCAATGGTATCTGCGAGGTTGTATCGATATGCGTCGTAGTCGGCGGCGGCCGTCTCCTCGGGTGTGACGTTGACTGACGCTAGACAGTCAGTCCAGAGCGCGGATTCCTGGAACATGCCGCGGCCAGTGAGAAATCGTGTGAGGTCCGGAAGGCTGGCGGCGAGCGTCGACGATTCGGGTAGCGATCGACGACTGAGGAGGCGTGCTAAAGTGCCGGCGAGGCGGCGTTCGAGCCAGAGCCGATCAGGCTCTGATGGTGCTTGCAGCGGTGTCCTGGTCGCGATGGCGACTGCGACCGTGGTGTAAGGCGCAATCAGCGTGTCACCGTGCTTGACACGGCTGGGATACCATCCACTTTCCAGAGGCAGCAAGGGCTTTACATTTGCGTACATCCTCCATGCCGTTGCTATGAACATCGAGGCGTCATATAAGCGGCGGTCGAGGGGCACAGATGGATTCCCGGATGCATCTGATATTGGCGTGCGTTCCGAGAGAAGATTGAATATCGCATCAACGGCATCCATGAGGCGGATGGCTTCTGCTCGGGATTGGAGGGCTCTGGTATTGCGCGGGTTTCCGCTCCTAGATTTGTCTGCATTTCTGATGCAGCGCCGCATTTCCTTGATGATCCGCCTTAGGAGGAGCGTAGGTTCAAGAAAGTCGAGTAGCTCCGCCCCACGCCTGGCGAGTCCAACGATAAGGAGGAGATTTGCGGCGAGGCTAAGTGCCAAGGATAGGGTCGTCGGCGATGCTTTGATAACAGGAAGTGAGAGGAGGATAAGTCCTACGAGCAGCGCGTATAGATTGACCGTGGTGTATGACCGCCCAGCCGGAAGAGTAAGCAGGAGCCGTCGAAGCTGGGGGGTGGCGCTCAGGTACGTTGTGGTTACAACGATGCCTACTGTCGCGAAGTAGAGTGCGAGCAATGTGCCGGCCACGCCGACACCTGTAGTAAGAACTTGGCTGTAGGACTCGCTTGGTGGGTGGGCGCCGAGGCTGGCTACATGACGGAGAAGATCTCTGAGTGCCGTAGTGTTCTGGGATATTCGGCTCTCTGCGACGCTCGCTGCGATTGCTGGAACATACTGGCCGGCAGCCACGATGAGCAATGCGATGACGAGGCTCTTGGCGGTCTGCACTGCTAGGTTGAGGGTGGCTTTCCCTGAGGCCAAGCTCTCGCGAATGCGTTCGCTGATTTGGAGCCTTCGCCATCCGAAGTTGGCTCGCGACTGCTGTAGCCGTCCTCTGGCTTTCCAGTAGGCAGGTCGTAGCATGACGGATGACGCAATCCGCGTTGCGATGTTCTTCACCCGAACTGACTCCAAGTTGCGGTTCTTGATGTCCTTGGCACGACTGAGGTCGAGTCGCGCCGCCATGGCTGCGATGGATCCATCCCGGCTGAGGGCACAGACAGGCCGTTCTCGTAAGTCGGAGGAAGGACAGCTTAGTTACACCGGGTCCGTGTCAGGCGCCTCGCTAGATGCAGGCGGTGAAGGTCCCGCGTGAGAGTGTGACGCCGCTCCGTACAGTCAGACCATGCCCAAACCCGAGGAACTTGAGCGGATGCGGTGGAAGGTGTACGCGGAGCGGACTCTCTATGAGCATCGATGGGTACGCCTTGTCCTGGTCGACATCGAGCCACCGAGCGGGGAGCGGTGGTGGCATCATGTCGTGAGGCTCAACCGGGTTGCGATCGCAGTCGTGCTAGACGACGCTGACCGCGTGCTGATGTTGTGGCGGCATCGGTTCGCGACGGATGAGTGGGGTTGGGAACTGCCTGGCGGCATCGTGGACGGCGAGGAGGACTCGGCGACCACTGCGGCACGGGAGGTGGAGGAGGAGACCGGCTGGAGGCCGCACGCGCCGCTGCGGAAGCTGCTGGAGTTTCAGCCGATGCCCGGCATGGTGGACACTCCGCATGAGCTGTTCCTGGCGCACGGAGCCGACAAGATCGGCGAGCCGACCGACGCTGAGGAGGCCGGCGTCGTGTCGTGGATACCTATGGCCGATGTGCCGGCGCTGATCGCCCGTGGCGAGGTCCTAGGCTCCGGGTCCCTCGTCGGCCTGCTGCTGGTGATGTCGAGACTGAAGCCGGAGGGGCGCGAAGACACCTGACCAGCTCGACCGCCATTCGGTACACAAGCTTGGCCTGCATGGCTGCCTGCGTCGGAAAGAAACCCTCGCTGAAACCGTACTAGCTGATTACTCTCAGGCATCGATCGCCCGTCGAGGACGATCAGCTCGACTCTGTAGTAGCCGTTCTTGCTGGTCGAGCGCCTGTGGTTCATGGCACCGTTCGGCCTACGCCCAACGCCAAGTGCATCTTGTGTGATAGTATCGCACACATGTTCGAGCCCGTCGCGCTACTGGAGGACCGGCGTGGGTCGATACGAGAAGTAGGAGCGCTTCGAAGTGCGCCCTACACGCCGGGGGCACGGCGTCTTCGACACCCTGATGGAAGGGTTCGCGCGCGAGGATCTATGGGTGGAGTCAGCCACCAGGGAAGTTGAGTGGAGTAACAAAGGGCAGTTGAAGGCCCGACCGCCCAGGCCGGTCGAGATCTGGATTGACGTGGGTGGCTTCCGGGGCACCTCACGGCCTGGGCGCTGCTGCCCGATCACGAGACTTGGCAGGGCCTCGCCGTCATCGATGGCGACACCCGAGTGCACTGGTATCCGCCGGACAGGCTCCGGCCATTCGGCACCTGGTAAAGGGAGACAGGAGCTAAGCAGCCCGCACAACACGCTCAACTCGTTGACGGTGGCGCACCGACCCCGTCTGCTTGGCAAGTTCTTGAGCGCGCTCGGCATGCCGTCTTGCTTCGTCCCGTTCGCCCTGTGCGAGCAGGGATATCGCTATATCGCACTCAAGGCCCGACGTCGCACGGATGAACGTCGTGTCCATCCCGTCGAGCGCACGGAAGAGGTCGGAGGTCGCCTGGTGGTCGCCGATGCGGGCGAGAACGTTGCCGCGCCACCGAGCCATATGTGCAGGCTGAAGGAAGATGTACGGCAAGTGTTCGTCCGGTTCGGACGGAAGCACTTCCGCGGCCTGGTCGATACTTCGGCGAGCCTCGTGGGCGTTGCCGGCTGCTGCCCATGCCTCGGCTTCGGTCGCTAGCAGCCAGGCGTCGAGGATCTTCGGGATGCGGCCCGCAGTGGTCTGCCGGGCTGCCTGTACGAGTTCAACGGCGTCTGCCTGGCAGCCAAGGTCCAGCAGTACACAGGCTTGCTCTGCCATTGAGTGTGCGAACGATGCCATGCTGTCGGCCTCACGAGCCGCTGCCTTCGAGGTCTCGTGGAGTTGCCAGGCTCGCTCAATGTCGCCGAGGTCGAGCGCCTGCCAGCCGGCGAGGGCGGTTGCGTCCGCGAGCGCGCGGGCTAGCGGAGCCCGGCCGGTCGGCGAGATGGAGTGCGACAGAAGCGACTGCATCGGTTCGATGAGCTGGAGGAGCCGGTCATGGGTGGCGGGCGCACCAAGCTTGCGGTCCAACGTCCGGATCTCGTCGAGCTGCTCCATGAACATGCGGGCGGTACCCGGCCCGATCGAGTGACCGGCGGCGAGCCTGGAGAGCATCTCCGGACGACCGCCGCCAGTCGGCTGGCCCTCCTCGTGCGCTCCGGTGATCTCGTCGTTGCTCGCGAGCTCTGGCTCCGGGTCAGGGGTTCCGCGCCGAGTACGCCGGCTGGCCGCGACTGCCCGTTCGAGCGATCGCAGGTCGGTGGGCAGCACATCAGCGAGATGGCGTAGCCACTCGGTTGACGGGAGGCGTCCGTCTCTCTCGTTCTCCCAGCGGCTGATCTCGTTGCGGGTGTTCGTGGGACGGCCCGAAACCTCTGCGAGCAGCTCGGCCAGCCTGCGCTGGGACAGGCCTTCCGCACGGCGTAGCCGGGCCAGCATCGGCCCAAAACGCTCCTCGCCTGCCATCCGCCTGAACCCGTCTCGTCCACAAGTCCTACGTTCTGTCAACGCTTGACAGCATATCCTTACTCCTCGCCATTCGGCCCCTCATTCGGCCCCCTAATTGGCCCCTCCCCTGGAACCTCCCGGGCCACCCCTCGGACCGGAAGAGTTGCGGTCCTGACGGCACGTCCGCCGATGAATGGCGCGGGTGACCTGCATGCCCAATGCAGGTGGCAAGCACCGTCGCCCCAGCGGTCGAGCTGTGGAAACCGAGATTCGTCGACGGCGAGGAGAGGAGGCAGCGATGGAGCATGTACCCGGCTATCCAGACTGGCCCCGCACGCGGGGCGAGCTCGACGTAATCGCCGTGCGGTACCTCCAGTTGCACCGGCCGGACGGCGTGACGAAGTGCGCGGTCTGCGAGAGCTTCAGCGACTGCGAGCCTCGGACATGGGCCGAACGCTGGACCAAGCAACGTCGCCGCGAGGCCGAACGCGCAGCCCGGCAGCGGCGCAACCCAGCCGTCCGGTCGGCGCTCGCAGGCCACTTCAGCTTTGACACCCAGCCCGTGGCTGTGGCCCGCGACCGGAGCGACGCAACGTCGTCAGCGGTGATGTGGGCACTAGCGCTGAGGAGCTTCCTGTGACACATGCGCTCACTTCGCATCGCGGCTCCCGTAGGCGGCGGTCGATCCGACGGTTGACGATCGCGATTGCGGCCGTGGCCGTCGTCATCAGCGCCGTCACTGTGGTTTTTGGCATCTTCCGTGCGTCGCCGGCCGATGGTGCCGCCGGACCTCAACGAACTATCGACCTCGAGTTGCGTCAGCAGATCCACGAACGCGCAGACCGGCGTAACCCGATCGACTGGGCCGATGTGATCGCCCGATGACGACCGTGTTCATGGAGCCACCGGACGACGGGATCCCCGCTCAGCGTGCTCCTTCGAGGAGGCGATGGCCGACGCCGTGCTGATGTTGCCCGAAGGCCTTCGGAGACTCGCCGAGCAAGACGCCGAATTGCACCCCGAGGACTACGCGACAGGTGACAAGCAGTCGTCCCCCAGACACCCGCCACCCAGCATCTTGGACCAGTTTCCGAGCGAAGGCCGATGCCCTGGCCCTCGGGTGGCGGGGTTGTACATCACCATCCACGGCGCGCCATCCCCGGCGACGGCGGCCGGACGTTCCGAGAGACTCCGTACCCAGCGCCTCTCGTTGAGATCGCCCCCGCCCGGCCGCCGTCGTCTACCAGCTCGTCGCCCAATCGAGAACAGAAAGCCAGCAGCATGGAACCGCAGAAGTCGGAGCCGTACACACGTGAGGAAATGCGTGCGTGGCTGGAGTTGCTGGCGAAGCATCTCGACGACCTTGGATGTGCCGTCATCGACGACCATCCGCTGCCGCCGAACCTCACGTGGCCACCCCCGCCGACCGCGCCCGCACTCACGATTGACGATCCTGGCGGCGAGGCCGCCGTGGTGTCGCTCTGGGGCTACAGCGTCAGTGGCAACGGCACGAGCCGCCCAGACAAGTCCTTCCGGCAGGACTTTCGGCTGATCGTCGACAACCGGGCGGTGACTCTGTCGAGCGGGGGCGACCCCGACGAAGCCGCTCGCAGGCTGCGTGAGCTGCCGAGCATCCGCAAGACCGGGGCGCGGGACCAGCCCACACCGTAACCACGCTGCTGCTCCAGCAGTGGTTCCGAGCCCTACATGCTGGCGCGTGCCTCGCTTCCCCCACGAGCACGCGTCACCAGGGCCGTCGCTGCGCACTGGTTCCCCCGTGCCGGTCGTGGCGACGGCCCACCTCCCTTAGACCAACCGCCATAAGCGAAGGGTTGACGCCGTGCGAATCAAGGACGCGCTGCTGCGCGGCGATGGATGGCCGCGCGCCAACGGCAGCGTCCCCTAGGGATCCCGCGTCCCATAGCCAGCTGGTGCACGCGACGGCACAGTCCGAAGTAGATGCACCAGTAAAGCCCTCTGGGAGCCCGCGGACGTTGGGCTGTGTCTACCCATCGCGGCACGTGCCCGCCGCGGTGACAGCGCCATTTCCCTCGGGCTCCCGGAGGCAAGTCCGTCACGCAGGCAGCACCTTGCCCCGATGCCTAACCGGTACAGGCGCCCGCCTTGCGGCTGGGTGCGGGTTCGAAGCCCGCTGAGGGCACGGGATACCGAGCACACGCAGGAACTCGTGCTCGGACTCCCACGGCCTGCCTTCCCATTGCCTGCGCGGCCAGGCAGGTCATCGGGTGGACGTACAGACGTCCATCCAAACCTGCCGCCCTGGTGCCGCCGGGGCGGCAGGCCTTACACCTCAACCGAAACAGGATGCAGAGGGGCAAGTTGCTCGTGCGCTTCGAAGCACTGATCTACGTCGTAGTTGCCGTATTCGCCGCGACCCCCAACGTCATGCCGGTGTATGCCGATGGCAGTCGGACGCTGATCGTCGCGCCCGATCGGCCGCAGGCTTGGCCCGCCGATTCACCCGCTCAGCTCTGGCCGACCGACCCATGCCCAGGTGGCGACTGCCCCGAACTGAAGGGCGGATGGCTCGTCTAGGGCGCGCGAAAGCACATCCGGATGTCGCAGCCCGGAACGATCATGTGCCCTACCTGCAAAGGAAGTGGCCTGCAGCCCAAGCTGAAGAAGGTCCCAAGAGACAACAACGACTATGACTCAATGACCACCGAAAACTGCAGTACATGCAGCGGACAGGGCGAGATCGCCCGCCCGCCCGCATAGGAGACAACGCAGATGGGACGGAAGAACAACCGGCGGCCGGCCGAGCCGGCGCCGCTCGACACGAGATGGATCAAGTCGGGGCCGAGGGAGTACTCGCCGGCAGCCCGAGCCCGATGACCGACGCTCCGTCGCCCTGGTGCCGGGGAAGGACGCAGACGCACCGCCAAAGAAGGAAGGACGCCAACGTGTTAACCGACAGCCGGGAACGGCCCGACGACCCGGTCGAGCACTACAGCAGGCTGCTGTTCGAGCTCAGCGACGCCATCGACTCGATCCAGTGCGATCGGCGGCTGGCGATGTACCGCGCTTACCAACACGGCATGGAGCCTGCGGACATCGCCCGCCGTGCACATGTCGAGATCGCCGACGTGCAGAATGCGATCGAATCTCTGAGCAAAGAACGTGACGTTGACGGCTGGCCGATCGCTAAGTGGTGTCGCCGGCCGGCGTAGCCGCCTTCGATGGCTGTAATAGTGTCCGGCCCAAATGATCTCGGGCCGGACACTCTTGCGTGGCAAGCTCGAACCGACCTGGCCGATTCATGGGGACGTAGCTTTTTGGAAAACCGACGAACCAAACGCGCCAGTCGATCCGGCTATACGGCAACCAGTACGACGCCGTCAATGTCGACGCCGCGGAGTGCGTCCGGCCGGCGCGGAGGCCGGGGCCCATGCCCATACACTGCCGTGATGTAGCCGCTCGCTTCGTCGCGCTCCTGGGAGTGCCGGAGCTGACGGACATAGGCTGGCGTGCTCTCCCGGAGGCCCTGCAGGAAGTGGCGGTAGTACGGCCCTGGGAAGTGGCCCGAGTCCTCGGGCACCTCGGGGAATAGCGGAGCGCCCGGGACACTGATCGGCTCGGCACTGGCCGCCGTGAAGGCGCCCATACGGTGCTCGCAGACCGCCTTGAAGATCCGCTTGGCGATCTCGCGGGGTCCGTCCTGGTCCTTACGGAGGAAGTCGCGCAGCTGACCAGGCGGAATCTTCTTCAGATTCACATCCCACACAAGTCCGCCAGGCAACGACGGGTCGACCAGGTCCTCCAGTGGGAGCGATTCGTTGAACACGATGTCTGCGGTGTCCACCGCAGACATAACTGTGTCAAGCTGATAGGCGCTGATCACAGAGATGGCCATCCGGCGGCAGCCAAGGCAGTCCGGCGCCTTGTCGTGAAAGCAATTTAGATCAGCGCGGAACACCTGTCCGCCGGTATAGACCCCATACATCGCCGGCACGTGGAGCTGATCGGCGGTAGCGACGAGGTCGGCGAGCTGCTTGCCCATCTTGTGGCGGATGTCCACCTTCCACTGCCCATTCTGACGAGTGAGGCGCTTGGCCTGGACGAGCATGCCGAAGCAGATGCTGCTGGTTTGGTCGAGGAACCACCACAGGTAGTCTGCGCCGATGGTGCCCTCCTGGCGGCGTGTGAACGGGATGACCCGAACCTCGGGATAGCCCATGTGGCTGCACACCTCGGTTACGGTCTCCTCCGACCAGTCGAGCTTGCGGCGCTCCCGCTCGTCCATGTGCTGCTCGGCGGCCTCGCGGATACGCGTGAAGGCGCCCAGCACGTCGTTGCCGCTCATCGGTCAGCAATCCCCGACCGCATCGTCATCAACCAAACCAGCGATTGCTCCGCCAGTTCGCGTGCCTTGCAGTTCGCTGCGCGCATCTGACCTCACTTGGAAGGGTTAGCCTGCTGTGCTCCACGGCGGAAGACCACGCGTCGATCAGGAGTCGTGAGCGCGTGGTACGAGCGTCCATTACGCTCGGACCGCTGGATGAGATTGGGGGTGTCCAGCCATGCCTCACATACACCTAAGTCGACTGACTGATCACCGACTTGCACCGTAAGGGGTACGATTACGCCGAATGTCCCCGCAGGGGTCGGAGCTTCGGCTTCGAGATCGACGACAAGGCACCTTCCTTCGGGATAGGTAACCGTGCTCTCTCCATCTCGCAACAGTTCTTGCGCAAAGAGCCACTGTTCCTGCTGCTGCGGAGATACCGCGCCGGGCGCCGGGATCTTTATGACCGTGGAGGTGTGCCGTTGAAAGAGGGACAGTACGTTGACTATCTTGACGATTTCGCTCAATGAGTACCGCATTTCGGCAGTCCAGGGAAAGTCGATAGCGTGGTCTATCACGCCGTGTTCTGGTGGCATGTGACGTGCGCAAACGCGAAGGGCATTCGGTGCATGGGAGTGCACGACGAGGTTTAGAGCTCGCTCGACCGGGATAACCGGCACTCCGGTAATATCGCCTAAGGTCATGATGCGAGTCATTGTCTTCTCGACCACATTATGCCGATCCTCAAGCGTGAAGAGGCCATACTGCTCTTGGTGCAAAACTCTGATCCCGTCCTTGCCCTGAGTTACGTCGATAAGTTTTGCGTTGACTGCTGCTAGAACGGTGCCCTCGGGGTTGAGGATCTCTAGGAGGCGCTCAGGATTGTCTCCCTGATTGTCGGCTACGGGCATCGCCGTCAACGTTGCGCCTTCGAGCGGGCCGCCGAGCCCGCCGGGAGCGTCGACCTCTCCGTGGAATGCACCTTCGGCGCTGAACGATCCTCCGTAGCTCAGGAAGTCTTGGAGGGACCTTTCAAGGTCGCTTCCGCGGTCTACGCGAATGTTGCCTTTGATTGTGATGGGCCTCTCATATACGGAGGCTGCACATCGCGCGATGACATCGACCATGGTCCAGGGTCCACCGTCGCCCTCCCCGGTGAGCCAGGACAACACTAGTCCGGGCCGGGACGGCTTCGGCAGTTGTCCTTCGCCGAAGCGGAGCTCGTATCGGTAGTGCGGGTCCTGATCCAGAGTCGGCAGGGCTAGCCGGAGCTTTCTGGTCACCTCCGGTATGCGCAGCCCTTCGTCCACGCGCTCCGCGCCAAAGAGTGCCGCCACGGCGTTATAGGCATCCTGGATCTTGGTGCTTCCACCGTGCAGGTAGTAGTCCACGACGTCCATATATTTGGAAGCGAGTTGCTCGACGTGTGTCAGGCCATTCCAAACCGCCCTAAGATCGTGTTCAGAGCCAAAGTCGTGCAGCCAGTTCTCAGCCTCAGGTGTTGGATCCCACGGGGTGACGAGGTGCCACTCGAGCACATTGAGCCTTGCCCAACGGGCGTCCTCTTTGAGTCTCATGAGAGAGCCTTCGACAGCAGCCTTCTCTCTCGCCTCGAGTGGCTCGGTGTATCGCTTGACCTGATAGATCACGTCTGTGCCGTTCGGGCCGGCGCCGCGGTCGAGGATATCGACGCCGCCGTCACCCCTTGAAGGTGTGATGCGCACGGAGTTCGGGTGCTCCCGGTTGACGAACATTGCTACAACCGCCTCGACGTCGCTGCCGTCAAGCCTCGTCCACTCAATTCGCGCCACAGAGACATCATCGCTCACGCGATCTGTGCACCTTCATCCAGCTCCACTGAGACGTCGTCGCCTCTCGTTGTGACGTCTGGCATGGGAAACGTCGACACCCAAAGAGCACCAGGGAACTCGGTAGTCTCAATCGGTGTTTGTCCTGTGCGAGGGCGTCCGCTAGGTCGAACGTAGACTGTCCATCGTGGATATCTTCTTTGCCCAGATTTGATCCACTATGTGGAGGTTCGCTTAGCGCTGCGGGCCTCAAGGACGCACCGGGCAGGTGTGCGTCGTAACCGAATCGGGACAGTTGCGACCTGCTTTGAGTCGAGTTCGGGGAGGAGTCCGAGATGTACGAGGAATGCCCTTCCGCAGATGGCAGGGCGTTCGTCCCAGAGTCGTGCCCTCGGAGTGGGCCACGACTGGCAACACGTGCGCCCTGCCGAGGCCGCTTTAGACTGCCGGTAATCCCGATCACCGCAGGATCGTAGGAGGTGCGGTATGGGTTTCAAGATGAGAAAGAGCTTCAAGCTGGCTCCTGGTGTTCGCATGACGGTATCGCGGAGTGGCGTCGGCTACTCCGTAGGAACCAGAGGAGCGCGCGTAACACGTACAGCCCGTGGAAGGACGGTCGGCACCGTAGGTCTCCCAGGGACTGGCCTGTCTTATTCAGCATCAGTTCCCAAGGGACGGTCCTCGGCGAGTCGTCCGGCGGCTGCTCAGCGCAGACCGACGCAAACCATGCCTCCAGCACCGGTCAAGCCGGGCCTACTCGCTCCCAAGGCAGAGAAGCAGCTCTTCAAGGCACTTGTCGAAAAGCCAGACTGGACACGCCTGTCGAACATCGCGTCGGAGCATCCAGACTGGACGCCGCTCTGCGCCACGTTGGAAGGTCTATACGCGTACCAGGCGAGGGACCTTGCACGTGCCGAACCCGCGTTGACTGCCGCCGTCAAGTCAGGGCATGACGTCTCCTCTCATCCGTTCGTTCAGAAGTACATCAGCGCTTCCACGGTCACTCTTGAGGTGGCCGATGGTGTCCAGATGGCCCTTCCGATTGGGCGAGAGGCAGCAGGCCTGACTCTCGCTGAGCTTCTTCAGGGCACCGAACGTCTGGATCAGGCAATCGACGTGGTCGAGCAGTTGGAACCCACGTTCAGCGCCGCTGTCTCGCTCGCCGAGTTGTACAGCGAGGCCGGCCGTCATGATGAGGTCATCGGTATGACGAACGGGCTGAGCAACGAGACGGATGCCCATGCGTTCCTGCTGGTGTTGCGGGCGCGGGCGTTGCGCATGGGCGGCATGTTCGACGCTGCACGGAGGCTCTCAAGGAGGCGCTTCGCCGCCGCACTGTGGATGCCGAGATCCGCCGTCGGGCTTACCTTGAGCGAGCCAATACCTACCTCGCGCAGAACCGCCGAGCGCAGGCACGGAAAGATCTCGAACGCGTCATGGCCGAGGACGCGAACTACCCAGGCTTGACCGAGGCGATGGCAGCCCTTGACCGCGAGACCAAGGCAGGCGGGACGAGCGGGTCATAGGCATCCCACGACGCAGGTCGACCTTGTATGAGTGACAACGCGGTACATCGGGTATAGTCAAAGACATCCCCCCAGTTGCCTAGGCGGCTGGGTGCGAGGCCCGCTTCGGCGGGCCTCTGCGTTTTCTACCCTGCGTTACCAGTTTGCTGGCTTGTGGATCATGCCTTGGGCGTAGGTCAGGGTGGGTGGGAACTGGGCTCGGGCGAGACCTCTGCGCTGGATCTGCTTGTAGAACGTCGGTGGGATCGTGAGCAGCTCGCGGCTGCGCTTGTACGGCGGGTGCGGGTTGATGATGCCGACCGGTCGGACGAGGTCGTGGCAGACCACGCGGATCGGTTCCAACAGGTCAGAGTCGTTGCTGATCACGACCGAGACGTCGCAGTCGTTCTGGAAAGCGTCGGCGAGGAGGTAGGTGGCGAGATTGACGTCACTGCCCTTCTCTTCGGTCTTGATCACTTCGACCGTCGCAGGCACGCCCGGTGACGGATGGGCGAGTGGCATCCGGACCGCGCCGGTCTTGAACTGCCCGAAGTGGATGCTGATCTCGGGCAGAGTCGCCAGCGCACGCAGATACGCTGCTTGGTGGACCGGGCCGTGCTGGTCGTTGTTCCGAGCCTGGATACGGGCAGTGAAGTAGCGGATGCGACCGATGGTGTCGCGCGGCAGGAGCAGGCGGCACAGTGCGCGAAGGTCCAACCATCGGTATGGCGTGCCTTTCAGGCAGCCGTAGTACAGGTTGAACCCGTCCACGTAGACGTTCGTGCGCATCCACCGCAGACTAGATGTTCCGGACGAATGTTGCTGGGAAACCACTGCTCACGCACCTCCCTGGCCGCTGGCGAGCGCGGCAAGCCGGACGCGGGCGGCTGGCCAGCCGTCGTGCCTGATCTGTTCGGCCAGGCGGTCAAGACAGCGGTGGTCGAGGTACCAGGAGCCGAGGTGCTGGTGGTCGTGGCCGGCGAGCCTGAAGACGGCTGCGGCGAGGCGTTCGGTCTGGTCGTCCATACGTTCGGGGTAGTCGGCGGTGTCCCAGGCGCGGCGGGCGAGGTCGTCCAAGCGGTGGTACCGCGAACCGTCCCACCGGTCGTGCCATGTTGCGGCGTACGCAGGGCCATCGTCTGAGTGAGTGTCCAGATGACGGATCAGCGCGGCGACGCCTGCGCGGTCGGTCTGGCACCGCTCGTAGTGCAGCGCGGCTGTGTCGATCGCCGGCACGCGGTCGGCCAGTGCCGCGACGTGGTAGGTGAGGTCGGCAGGGCCGTCAGTCCATTCGACCTTCCAGCCGGTGACCTTGCCGTCGTAGCCCTTGAACGGCGAATACGACAGGCTGACGTCCATGCCGGTCCGCTGCGACAGGTGCCGGGCGAGCAGACGGGCTTGGGTCGTACGTTCGTGCGGCCTGCGCTTCGGCCGGCGCTCGTTGATCGCGGCTTCGATCTTGCGACCAAGCTCGGCTGCTGCGCCGCGCTCGGGAAGCTCGCCGGCCGCCAACTGGTCGGCCAACGCGTGCAGCTCGTCGACGAGCCGCCACGGGATGGTTCGCGTGCTCATGCCTGACCCTCGTTCTGCGCGGCGACGAGCGTGGTCAGATAGGAGCGGATGTGCTGGGCGCGAGGCTGACCAACGCGCATCTCGTTCCGAATGGCTCGAACGGACGGAACGATCCCGGCGGCGAGCTTCTCGGCGAACGCTTCTGCGGCGCGTACCTGGTGCGGATCGGGTTCGGGTACGTCGGGTATGGCCGTGAGTACGGGCCTTCCGGTTGGCTCGGCTGCGGGTAGGGGAGTGGGTACAGGCTCGGGGTCGCATTCCGCTGCGGGTGCGGGACCGGTGCGGCGGATGATCAGCATGAGTAGCTCGTAGGTGCCGACGAGGGCGACCGCCGGCCAGGCGGCGACCATCGCACCCACCGGGCCATGTCCGAGTCCGTGGGCCGCGTTCGCGGCGAGCGTGGCAGCGATGCCGACGCCGAGCAGCCAGCGGGCAAGCCGCGGGACGGGGAGTCGGCGGCGGGCGGAATGGAGCAGGACCATACTGCTCGCGTAGATCAGACCGTCCACGGTCAGCGGGACGAGCCGGGCCGTCCAGCCGTCCTCACCATAGGTCCGGACAAGGGCGTATGCGTGGTCGTAGGACACGACAGCGGCCACGGTCGCCACGCACAGGACGGCAGCAGCGGTCGACCACTTGATGATGCGTTCAGAAGGGCTGGGCAGCGAGGATTCGGTCATTTCGAGCCTCCACGAGCCGAGACCTTGACCGTGCACTCGATGACGAGGCTGCGCTGACCAGCGCTTTCAGAGTTTGCGGTTCTGCTGTGTGTCCCGCCGGGGGCACGACAAGGATGGGACCAGGTCCGTCGTTTGTGGCGTTGACCTGGTCCTTGTCGTTTGCCGGGTGTTTGCGGGTTGCTGCCTGCCGCTGGGCGGTGATGGCGTTGTGTGCGGCGTGTTGTGCCGCTGTGATGGTTTGTGCTGTCAGGGTGATGTGGCAGGTGGCCTGGTTGGTGGTCTTGTTATAGGTGATCTTCAGGCGCAGGGCTTCGAACAGCCGCCGGGCGGTTTCTTCGGGTAGCTGGTCGAGTTGGAGATCGGTCTCGACGATGGGTAGTGCGTCGATCAGGCCGGGGATGGGTGCGTTCTGGGTGGCCCGTTCGAGTTCGGCAAGCTTGGTCTCGAGGTGCAGCTTGTGGGCCCGGAGCTCGGCGCGCCGTCGATGTGCGTCGCGAACGAAGTCGGGGTCGGGGTTGTCGAGGAGTTCGAGGTTGCGGATCGCCCGTTGGATCTTGGTGTCGGTGTCGGTGATGCTGCGCTGGAGGGCTGCTGCCTGTTGTTCGCGTTCGCGTTGGGCGTCGGCGTCGATGGTGCGCAGCCTGGTTGCCAGCAGGGTTGTGCGGTAGTTGCCGAACACGTGGGTGTTCAGGAAGTGCCCGAGTAGGTTCAGGAGGGCGTCTTCGCGGACGAAGATGGTGTGGGGGCCGGGGTGGCCGGGTGGGATGTAGGCCTTCTTTGGTGCGCAGACGTAGTAGAGGTGTTTCCAGCGCTGTTTGCCGTACATGCGGCGGTTGCACAGGTCGCAGAACAGGTAGGTGCGTAGGCGGTAGGAATGCTTGGTTTGCGGGTGCTTGGTGTTGGCGCCGGGTGCGCAGCGGGAGCCGAACCGGTGGCCGGCTATCTGCTGGACTTGGATGAAGGTGTCGAGGTTTACGAGTGGTTCGTGTACGGGTTTGGGGGACCAGATCCATTCGCTGACGGCGTTGACGGTGTTGGTGCCGGTCTTTCGTGCTCGGCGGTTCCAGACCATGTGTCCGGTGTATTTGGGGTTGCTGAGGATGTCGCGGACGTTGTGGTAAGTCCAGCGTCCGGTTGCCCGGGTGGGGTCGGTCGGCACCGGCGGGCGTTGATTGTGAGGTCGGTGTTGAGCCGGTCGGTGATGGCTTGGTAGCCGAGTCGTTCTTCCTGTCGCCAGTCGAAGATCCGTTTCACGACGGGAGCCTGGGCAGGCTCTGGTTCGAGGAAGGTCTTCTTCTGTCCTTTGGCGTGTTTGGCCGGGACGGGGTGGGGACGGATTTGGCGCGGTAGCCGTAGCAGGATGCGAGGTGGCGGGATCACGTGCTCCTCGCCAAGCACTGGGAGCGTTCAAGCAGGCGGCAGTCGCTCGTCCTTCGCTCCGCAGGGGCCATGCTGGGTATGTTGGTGCCCGCTCTGCTGGCATTGCAGGGTCCCTTGGTTGATCTTCCCGCCTTCATCTTCAGCTTGATGGTCGCGATCATCACGGCGGTCGAAGGCGTCTTCAAGTTCGGCATTCGTTGGCGCATGAATCGTCAACTACCGCAGGAGCTAGAGGCCGAAGGGTGGGCATTTGCTCGCGGCCTCGGACACTACGCTGCCGGACCGGGGTCGAAGGTGGCGTTCATTGCATTCTGTAGTCGGATCGAAATGATCCTCGAGCGCTACGGAGATGAGTATCTTCAGGAGCTTGCGGTCCCCACCAGGTCGGCGCAGTCTCCGCCTGCGGCTCCGACTGCGTAGACCTCCCGCCGATAGGCTGGACCGGGCCTGGCAAAGCATGAGATTGGACCAGGTGCACTGGGCTCTCCAGGTCCTGATCGGCCGGTTGCCTGTCAAGACCGCCTCGACGTGGCCCTTATCCTCGCCCGGCGAACGTCACTGCCGAGCTCGGCCCTCATCCGAGTAGTGAACATCTGCAGCGTATGAATGACTTGCGCACGGTGGTCATTGCTAGCCGTAGGCGTTGTCGCCTTGACTAGGCGGATCAGCGTGTCCATCAACTCCCTTCCGCGTGGCGAGCATAGGAGGTGGATCGTGGTTCGTCCGTTTTCTATGCGATTGTGCCACTCAATCTTCTCTGATGGCTTAAATTCCGTGTCTGGTAGCTGGAGGAGGCGGTCGTAGAGCGCGGCACTGGTGACGATGAATTCCACGGCTCCGCGGAGTCGTTGGTCTCGCAGCCAGTTCTTGTCTTCGCGTCGTCCGGCCAGCCATGCTCCGAGTAGGACGCCCGCTAGGCCTGCGGCAGCGCCGATCAAGACTGCTTGCACTTTGTCGACGGTACGCCATATCGGCGCAGGCCGGATCGGAATCGAGTTATGGAGCTTGTGGGTGCGAAACCCGACAGCTTTGCAGGGCCCTCGTCAGCTGGGGCGGATGGTTCGGCAACGAAGCGACCGCTCTCGTGGTATTCGATCGTCCAGGTCACAGCTTTTGGGCCTGGGTCGTAGCGGACGGCATCAAGTTCGGCATCCAGCGCCTCAGCCTGGGCGATGTCGATCCGCCGTCGCACGGTGTGCAAGCTGTCGCCTTGTTCGAGCCGCGAGCCGGCAACGCGTGGCGCGTCGCATATCAACGCGTACGCGCGAGCCACGTCGTCGGCGGCGTCTCGGACCGTTCCAGCGGTGCTTCCGAAGTCGAAGTAGAGGGCCTCATGGCGGAGAATTCGTTCGATCCGCCGGAGCATCGTTTGCGTGGCAAGTAGTCGTTTCCAGATTCGCTCCCAGTCCGGGCCACTGCCATCATGAGGCGGACCGCTGGTTCTACCCTCGTCGCCACTGCCGAATCTCTCGACTCATCCAGCAGCTCCACAGCGAGTGCCTCACGCTCAGCGGCAGGTAGGGAGTGCGAGAGCACTGAGACGACGCGTGCCACGGCTGCCACCGCCAGGCGGCGCAGGTGAGAGCGTCGACGAGCGCCGCCTTCGTCAACACAGCTGGCTCCACTCGGAACCCTGCATGCTGGGGCATGCCCGATCCAGTGTGGCCATAGGACCAAGGTAAACGAATCTCTGCATCCGATTTGCGGGCATAGAGATTGGGCCTTACGGGTCTACGAGCCGATCGCGCATATCCGCCGCGTCGGCGGCTGGATGGCAGTCGGCGGATGCTCAACTCGGATTGAGCTGGGCACCGTTGGCGAGGAACGAGAACGGTGCAGTGCGGTCTGCGCCGTGTCGGCGGCGTCCACTCGGCGTGGCTGCGACAGCGAGGCGTAGCGTATGTCGTGCACGGCCCTGGCCGGAGAGTCTCGCCGATCTCGACCCACAGCCCGCTGACGAGAAGGCATAGCTTTGGAGCGGGCTCGTGCGAGGCGGGTATCTGGACGAGCCGATGAACACCGAGCCGGTTGGAGATACGCGGACGCGGCGGAATTCCGGATATTTACAGACGGGGGTAGCGGACCGCTCAATATCTGTATCGGCGAGGCAACCCGGCAATCAAAGACGCGAGACATCCTCAGGCGGGCAGCGTCTTCTGGGTGTGGACAAACCATGCCCGGCGTCGAGGACTGAACCGCCCTGTGTGTCCGGAGGCGATGATGTAGTTGGCTTGTGAGTATGGCCTGAAGGTGTCATGGCGAGCAGGATTAGCCGTCGGCCGGGTATTCCGTGGCTGAACTCGCGTCCGACTGCCCGAGGGAGGACAGCAGCTCGAGGTGCTTGAGCGCGTCGGCTGGAGACTTCAGGAGGCGTTCATCTTGCTCGAAGGAGCGTACCTCCGCGACGGAGAGCGTCCTGGCGCATGCGGTAGGACGACCTGCGGCGTCGGTGGATTTTATAATGATTAGAGAGCCAACGAGTACGACATAATTGTCGATGTGTTGCAGAGCGCTTGTGACTTTTGCCAGGGCATCGGCGTTCTTGTCGTTAACCCTGCTCATTGGTTCTTGGACCGCGATTGTTTCAAGGGCGTGCTCGACCTTTTCGAGCCGCCTGGCGACTTCGTCCTGCGATGCAGCGTGCTTCACCCAGAGCCGGAATCGCTGGAATACCTTCATGGCGACGTCTCCAGCTCACCGGCCGTGGACAACTCGATGTCGTTCTCCGCGAGGAGGTCCGTTAGCGCTTCGATCAACTGAGTCGATGCGGCGGCATTGCCGGTATCGGTGTAGACGGAGACGGTCCGGTCTGCGTTGCGTTGTGCTCCGCCGATTGCCGGGAAGCCTCGGATGCCTCGCCAGGCCAGTGTGGCCAGGAGGGCGGAGGCGGCGTCGCGGGGGATGGGGCGGTTCTCGGCCACCCACCAGCGGGCGGTGACCTGCGCCATGCCGGCCAGCCCCGCGGCCAGCAGCATGGACTCGTCGCGCGGCAGGCCGGTGTCTTCGGCGATCACGACGGCGATCGCTTCGGCGCACTCGCGTGCCACGCGGTCGACTCGCTCGCGTACGGCCGGCTCGCCGGTCAGGTCGGACTCGAACACCAGCCGGAACGCGGCCAGGTCGTCGTCGACGAAGTCGAAGTAGGCCTGCATGGTGGCCTGGACCCGCAGCTTGTTGTCGTGGGTGGAGTCGAGTGCGGCACGCACCGCGTCGGTCAGCGCGTCGCTGGAGCTGTCGAGCAGCGCGAGGTAGAGCTCGAGCTTGCTCGGGAAGTGCTGGTAGAGCACCGGCTTGCTGACCCCGGCGCGGTCGGCGATGTCGTCCATCGCCGCGGTGTGGTAGCCGGAGGAGACGAAGACCGCACGGGCCGCATCCAGGAGCTGAGCGCGCCGAGCCTGCCGCGGGAGCCGGCTGCGGGACCGCATATCGGATCGTGGCTCGCCAGACATGTGGCTGATAGTAAGCGACCGACGGGGTTCTCGCAGCAACATCGAGTCACGCATTGCGATCGAATCACTGTCCGATGACCCATGATCATACTGCCGGGATCCGCCGTGCCCGCAGAGCCTCTGTTGGGCTGGTCCGCCAGTCCACCGCATATGGTCGCGAGCGTTACCTCGCCGGGCGAAATCCGCCTGACGGAACGCCCTTTCTGAGGGTCGGTCACCTTCTGTCAAGGCTGAGCGGATCAGCGGCTCCGCACGACGGCCTCGACTCGGTCTGCGGCGGATGCGGCGTCCTCGTGTTCCCAGATGCGGATCACGATCCAACCCAGCTCCCTGAGGTGTTGGTCGGTCTCGCGATCACGTGCCACGTTTCCACGCAGCTTCTCGGCCCACCACGCCTCGTTTGCCTTGGGTTGTGTCCCGTGCTGCGGGCAACCGTGCCAAAAACAGCCGTCCACGAACACGGCGACCTGTTTGGCTGTGAACGTCACGTCTGCTCGCCGTCGGGGGAATCCTGGGATTGGCGCGTTCACGCGGTACCTGAGTCCCCTGGCGTGGAGAAGCCGGCGCAGCGACATCTCAACTTCGGTGTCTCGACGTCGCTGGGCGGACATTCGCCGCGACGTGGCTGCGTCGGTCACGGGTGGCGGTACTCTCGGGAGCGACACGAAGCGATTGTGCCCCAAGACGTGCTCATATGTCCGAGCGGCCGGCTATCGTCCTACCATGGTCCGCGCAGCTCGATCGTCCATTACACCCAGCGTCCGCATGCTCGATCTCTTTGCCGGCGCAGGTGGGTTGACCCAGGGATTCCGCAAGGCGTCCCAACGGTTCACTACAGTGCGCGCCGTCGAGAGCGAGGTCGCAGCCGCAGCCTCTTACACAATGAACCACGGCGACGTCGCATTCACCGGTTCGATCGAGAACTGGCTACGCTCCGAGGAGGTCCCCGAGGCTGATGTGATCGTCGGCGGCCCGCCTTGTCAGGGTTTCTCGTCCCTCGGCAAGCAGGATGTCGAGGACGCGCGGAACCAGCTCTGGCGCCGGTATGCCGACACCATCCGCAAGGCGGAACCCAAGTACTTCGTCGTCGAGAACGTCGCGACCTTCTTGACATCCCCTCAGCTGCAACGCTTCGAGCGGCAGACGCACGCGAAGGGAAGGCTTCGGGCGTACACGTTCCAGGCTCGTATCCTGAACGCGGCGGACTACGGAGCAGCGCAGGTCCGGAAGCGTGCAGTGCTGATCGGCCACCACCGTGACCTCGACTTCCCAGGGTTTCCCCAGGCCACCCACAGTCGCGAGACCTGGCCGACACTGAAAGAAGTGCTGTCCGGATTACCGGAGCATGTCCGTGACATCACTTTGCCGGATCGGTGGACCCGCCACGCCGACATCGAGCTGCCCGGATGGTTCACGACCGACCAGCTCCATCTGACTCGCACCTACGAGCCGGTTTCACTGGAACGTTTCGGATACATCGGAGAAGGTGAGAACCGCTTCAAGATCCCGGAGCGTCTTCTCGCGCCGTGCTGGCGAAAGCACACGTCGGGTTCGGCCGACGTCATGGGCCGTCTGTCTTGGGACAAGCCCTCGGTCACAATCCGGACGGAGTTCTTCAAGCCCGAGAAGGGCAGGTACCTCCATCCGCGGGAGCACAGGGCGTTGACCCATCACGAGGCAGCTCGGGTCCAGGGCTTCCCGGACGACTATCGGTGGGTGGGCTCGAAGTCCGCGATCGCACGGCAGATCGGCAACGCGGTGCCGGTGCCGCTCGCGGCGGCCATCGCCCGTCAGCTACTCCGTTCCATGAACTGAGGTCCTGCGTACGTCCTGGTCTGGAATGCTGAACCCCGGGCCTCGAGCGGATCGCCCGCCGTCGGTCGACAGACTGTCGGTGCGTGCTTGTAGATTCGCAATGATGTTCGGTACGGATCTGCTCGGAGGTCAGCTGATGGACGTCATCCATGGTGGTGGTCGTTGGACAGGAACGGGACGTGCTCATGTCCAACGCATGCTCACGAGTTGGTCCGTGGTGCGCCGCCGGGTGCCCGAGGTTCGCTGTCGCTCCAGAGCCTGGCGTGTCCCGCTGGCGGCAACGGTTCTCGGTCACGTACCTTGTCGATCATGAGCGGCCGGTATGGAGTCGTCGACCTGTTCGCCGGCTGCGGCGGCCTGTCGGCGGGCTTTCGTCAGTCGGGCCTGTTCACGCCGGTTGGTGCGGTGGAGGCGGATGCGTACGCCGCCGCGACCTATGCCGAGAACTTCGGAGCAGAGCACATCACGCAAGGTGACATTGCGGCTTGGGTGGACGGCGATCTGCCCGAGGCAGATGTCGTGGTGGGCGGCCCGCCTTGTCAGGGATTCTCCAACCTCGGCTTGAAACGGGAGGATGACGATCGGAACGATCTGTGGGAGCACTACGTAACTGCGTTGGTCAAGATCCAACCGAAGGTCTTCCTGCTCGAGAATGTCGACAGGTTCCTGAAGTCTCAGCAGTTCGCCGCGTTGCAGCAAGTGGTGAGCCACGGCCGGCTGAGCTCGTACGATCTGGACTTTCACGTCGTACGTGCCACCGACTTCGGGTCGGCGCAGTTGCGCAAGCGCGCGATTGTCATCGGCACGCGCAAGGACCTCGAGCAGGTGGAGGTTCCCAGGGACCGTCAGCCCGCCGACCAATGGCGCACGCTGGGGAACGTTCTTGATGGTGTGGTGCCGTCGGTCGCCGAAGATCACATCGAGCTGCCGGAACGAGAAAGCGTCGAACGCTACGGACGGCAGATGGGAGGCCCGTACCGCTCCGACGAGTTGCATGTGACCAGGTACTACTCGCCGCTGTCGAAGAAGCGGTTCGATGCGATCCCATATGGTGGAAGCCGCATGGACCTTCCTGACGCCCTCAAGGCCCCGTGCTGGCTGAAGCACACCACCGGCTCGCGGGACGTGATGGGCCGGCTCCGGTGGGAACGGCCGTCGGTGACCATCCGCTGCGAGTTCTACAAGCCGGAGAAGGGGCGGTACCTGCATCCGGTGGAGGACCGTGCGCTGACGCCCTACGAGGCGGCGCTGATCCAGGGGTTCCCCGACGGGTTTCGTTGGTGGGGGCCCAAGTACGAGATAGCCCGCCAGATCGGCAATGCGGTTCCGGTTGAGTTGGCGGAGGCTCTCGCACGGCACATCGGGGCGGCCCTCGGGCGGAGCTGAGATGAGCGGGCCGCTCCGACGGTTCGTCGGTGCTCCCGGCTAAGGTCGCCTGACATGGAGCACGAGTTCTTCGAAGTCTTCGCCGACCATGCGACGCGGCACGGGTTGGAGATCGCGCTGCGCCGATTCAGAGGCCCCCTCTCCGACGAGGAGTTGGCGGAGTACGAGCAGGAGTACCGGTCCCGGATCGAGAATGTCCGGATCGGTTATCCGCCGAAGATCATCTCTGCACCCGGGATGGCGCCGTGGTACTCAGGGCCGCTCGATCAAGATCGGTATTGGCCGCCGTTCCCCGAATACCTCAAGAACAAGGCCGATTGGCCGCAGGATCGGGTTGAGCAGCTGGACGCGGCCTCCTCCAAGATCATTGCCTATACGCAGAATCCGGCGCAGACGACATTCGTTACGAAGGGGCTGGTCGTCGGGTACGTTCAGTCGGGCAAGACCACGAACTTCACGGCGGTCATCGCCAAGGCGGCCGATATCGGCTATCGACTGATCATCGTGCTCTCCGGCATCCACAACGGCCTGCGTCTGCAGACGCAGGCTCGCCTGGAGAGCCAGTTGCTGGATCTCCGCAAGGACGCCTGGTTCACACTCACGACCTCCGAGACTCGCGGAGACTTTCGTGCCCAGCCGGTGAACGCACAGGCGTTCATTCAGCAGCACGGCAGTGGCACGGTGATCTGCATCGTGAAGAAGAACCAATCAGTCCTGCGGAAGCTCCACCGCTGGCTGGCACCGGCTGCACGCGCCGGCGCATTCGGCTCCATCCCGGTCCTGGTCGTAGACGACGAGGCCGATCAGGCGAGCGTCGCCACCCCGAAGATCAATCCGGTGATCCGCGATCTGCTGGGCCTGTTCCCAAAGCGGTCGTACATCGGCTACACCGCGACACCCTTCGCGAACGTCCTGATCGACCCGAATTCGGGCGACCTATACCCCGAGACGTTCATCCTGAACCTACCTCGTCCCGAAGGCTACTTCGGGACGGAGAAGATATTCGGTCGCGAAGCGGTCGAGGGTGACGAGGAAGGCACCGACCTCGACGGCTACGACATGGTCCGGCGTGTGCCGGACGACACAGTTGACATGTTGAGGCCGCGAGGGCGCGCGGCTGCCGCCGGATTCAGCCCCGAGATCACAACCGAGTTGCGCCGGTCCGTGCTGTACTTCTGGATGGCGACGGCCGCACGTCTCTGCCGCGGCGACGACGGCCACTCCACCATGCTCATCCACACCAGTATGCAGACGGGAGTGCACGAGTCCTACAAGCCGCCGCTCGAGAGCCTCCGAGACGAGGTCTTGGCAGGCCTCGATCGAAACGACACCGACCTTCTGGAGGAGCTTCGATCGCAGTGGGACTCCGAGACGGCCCTGGTCAAGGCGGCCTCGTTCAACCTGCGCCACGTGCCCTTCGACAAGCTGCGGTCGCAGCTCGATCCGATCCTTCGACGCACGCGTGTGATCCTGGACAACTTCCGCAGTCGCGATCGCCTGGACTACTCGGGAGAACCCGTGGTGGCGATCGCGGTCGGCGGCAACACGCTCTCGCGCGGGCTGACTCTCGAAGGCCTCGTCGTCAGCTTCTTCGTACGGGCCGCAACCACCTACGACACTCTGCTCCAGATGGGCCGCTGGTTCGGGTTCCGCCCAGGCTACGAAGATCTTCCTCGCATCTGGATGACCGAGCAGCTCGAGTCCTGGTTCCGCCACCTGGCGACCGTCGAACACGAGATCAGGCTCGACATCGAACGCTACGAAGAGCAGAACCTGAGCCCGCGCGAGGTCGGCGTACGCATCCGGACCCACCCGGTGCTGAACGTCACGGCCAAGATGGGGGCCGCCAAGATCGCCTACGCGTCCTACGGCGGCCGACGAGTGCAGACGCGCTACTTCCGGGAGAGCGACCCGGACTGGCTGCGGCAGAACCTGGACGCTGCGAAGAAACTCGTGTCGGACTCCATAGCCGACGGCGCCACCCGCGAGGACAAAGGCTCCGGACACATCCTGCTCCGCCGTGTCGACGTCCGGCACGTCCTGGAGTTCCTACGAACCTACAGAGTCCATGACGATTCGCCAGACCTCGACCACAGGCTGGTCACCGAGTACATCGAGAGGGAGAACCTAAGGTCCCAGTCACTGCTGAGCTGGACGGTCGCGGCCATGGGCGGCCCGCCCGGAGGATCTACGACCAAGGCCCACGCGATCGAGTTCGCCGCAGACGTCAAGACGGGCACGATCAACCGGTCAAAGCTGAAGACCACCGGCGATGCAAAGGCCGATATCAAGACGCTGATGAGCAAGGAAGATCGTGTCGTGGACCTCGACATCGATCCCGCCAGAGCACGCCGGATGTCGGAAGGTGCACTGGTCGACCTGCGCAACGACGATCCGGTCTACCGGAACCGAGGCCTCCTGCTGCTCTACCCGATCGACCGGCGATCACAGCCGGATCCCGCCAACCGAGAGACGCGCGTGCCGATGAATGCCGAAGAGCACGTGGTCGGGATGGCCCTGGTCTTCCCGGGAAACGCACAGGACTCCGTGGAGAACCAGTACGTCCAGGTCGACACCAGCAACCGGGAGATCGACGAGTCCGAGTACGAGGACGTCGACAAGGCGCTCACAGCCGACGACTCCAACGAAGACGAGGGGGACGCCTAACCCATGCAGGGGGAAACGTCGCCGGGCGACTGGCAGCGGGAACTACGACACATCTGGCCCATCCTTCGGCCGACGCAGGGCGAGCCGTACGCGCTGTATCCGCTGGATCTTCATCTCGCCGGCGGTCGTCCGATGCTGGCGGTCGACCAGCGCGGCGATCATCACATGTTGGTTCCGACCGCGCCAGGCCAGGAGATCGTCGAGGATCTTCGCTCAGCCCATGTCAGGTTGACCAGACGCGACCTCACGGTCGACAGTCAGCTCGGGCGCTACGTCGACGTCGTGTGTCACCGACCCGACCTGAACATGCTCTTCGACGACATTCTGGCGGCGATGCTTGCCGCGTTGGGCTCGACACCTGGCCCGCCGGCCGCCGTCTGCGGGCGCGTGCTGTCCGAATGGCGCGAGTTGCTACGCGGAAGCGGCCAACCCATGACCGAGGAGGCGGTTCGAGGTCTCCTGGCGGAGCTGTTGGCCCTGGAACGGATTCTCAACGTCGACGACGGAGTCCCGATCCGGTCGACATGGACCGGGCCGGATCGCACACCGCACGACTTCCAGCTCGGAGGCCACGATCTGGAGGTAAAGGCGCTGGGTCCGACCGCCGTGGAGATCGAGATCCACGGGCTTGACCAGCTGGACGACCTCGGCCGCAAGCTGCATCTCCTGCTCGTCCGATTGAGGCCGCATCCCGACGGGATCGTGCTTCCGGACCTCGTCGAACGGATCCGTTCATTGTGCCGCGACAGCGCAGGCCTCAACGAGCAGCTGTCGAAGGCCGGCTACAGCGAGACCGACGCCGATCGCTACCGCGCAACGGCATATCGTATCGAGCAGATCCTGGCGCTAGACGTTGCGGACCCGTTCCCCCGACTGACGCGCCGGTCCCTCACAGGCCCGCTGCCGGAGCAGGTCACTCGGCTGCACTACCGGCTCGACCTCGTCGAACGATTGCCGAACGCGCGAACAGGCGAAGGGCTGCAAGCCCTGTTCGAAAGGAGCGCCGTCCGGTGAGCGCCCCCACCTGGTGGTCCCAGCCGTTCGCGCCGGAGGGATCGACCGCCTCGGAAGGCATCAAGAAACAGCTCGGCGTACCCCGCATGGACCCGCTCGCCGTGCTCGTCCGTGAAGCGGCGCAGAACAGCTGGGATGCCCGACAGCCCAACAATGACGTCGGGTTCGGCATCGAGATCGCTCGCCCCGGTCGGACGGTTCTCGACCGCTGGGCGGAAATGCTGTTGCCGGAGCCGTCACGCCACGGTGCGTTTGGCCTGACCGACGCCATCGCCGATGACGACGCACCGATGTTGACGATCAGCGACCGCGGTACAACAGGGCTCGGCGGACCGCTGCGCGCCGATACGGCCACAACCGCGACACCCGACTTCGTCAATCTCGTTCGGAATATCGGCGAGCCTCGTGACAAGACCTACGGCGGCGGAACCTACGGATTCGGCAAGGGGGTCCTCTTCACGGCCAGTGCGGCGGGTGCCGTGCTCATCAGGACCCGCTGCATCTGGCAGGGCATACCACAGACCCGACTCATCGGCGTCGCGCTGGGACACAGCTTCGAGGAATCCGGACGCCGTTACACCGGTCGGCACTGGTGGGGTCGGATCGCCGACGACGATGTACCGGACCCGCTGCTCGGTGACGACGCGGAGGCTGTCGCTCAGCATCTCGGGTTGCCGTCGATGGCGGGAGAGGATCTCGGCACGGACATCGTGGTGATCGGTGCTCGGCTGGGCTCGATTGCCGACGACACAGATCCGGAGAGCCAACGCCCCCGGACTGTCCAGGAGGCCGGCGAGTTCGTTGCTTCGGCCATGCTCTGGCATCTCTGGCCGTTGCTCCTGCCGTGCGACGGTCTTCCCGCCCTCCGTTGTCACGTGCAGGCCGACGGGCGCCGGGTACATGTTCGCGACCCCAGCCAGGTAGCTAGACTCAAACCGTTCGTCGATGCGTACGTCGATCTCAACGAGCGACGGGGTCTGGCCGTGCGACGCCAACGTCCTGAAACCCAACTCGGCACCTTCGCGGCGCGGACTCACATGGCGCCGACTCGTCGTGGGCCCGATGACGTCGCCGTCCCGTTCGACGGCAACGGGCAACACTGCGTGTTGCTACGTGAGCCTCGGTTGGTGGTTCGATACCTCCCCGGTCCGCCTCTGCCCGACGACATGCTTCACTACGGCGCCGTCTTTCTGGCTGACCGAGAGCTGGACACGATCTTCGCCGCAGCGGAACCCCCCACCCACGACGACTGGGTGCACGACGCGCTGCCGAACCGTCATGAAGCACTCCTGGTTCGGTACACGCTGAGGCGCGTCACGGAACTGCTCCAGGAGTTCACCGGATCCGCCGGTTCGGCTGACCTGTCCGGTGGTGCTCAACCCCCGCTCGGAGCCCTGTCGGGCAGGTTGGGCGTCCTCCTGCCCACCGCAACCGGAACCGGCGCCGACGGCTCGTCGGGCTCCGGTCGTGGAGGACCGGGATCATCGGCGCGGCGGCTTGCGAGAATCGTCGACGGGCCGCGGCTGGTGCGCTCCGGTGACGAGGCACGGATCGTCGCCACGCTTGAGGTCGATCGCGCGTCGTATCCCGTCACCGTCCGCGTCAGGCCGCTCGTCGCGCTCGACCAAGGCAGCGAGTCAGACCCTCCGGCAGGCGCCGACACACCCGAAGTACTGGAGATCCGAAGCCAGGACGACGGTATGGTCCGGCCCGGCGACCTGCTGACCGTCGAACCGGACGAGCCGCGTCGATGGCTGGCAGTGATCCGTCCGGCTGTGGGTGCGGCAACCAGAGTGCACCTCGACGTCGAGGAGGGCAGTGTTCGATGAACCTGGACGTCATGCCGTTCGTACGGCCCGCTGACCGCGCCGCCGGCTTCGGGCCCTGGCTGCTCGCCGACGACGAAGGCGAATGGCGATCGCTGCCGGCGCACCTCCCCGACTGGGACTATCAAACCGACCTCGTGCTCCGACGGCAGGTACGGATCGATGTCAACAATCTGCTGCACGAATCGCAGTTGGGCACCACCACGCCTGTTGCCCTGATCGTCGAATGGCAAGCCTCTGCGGCACAGCTCAAAGGCTTGGCCACGCGCCGTGCGATCGGTGGCGTGTTTGACGAGCCGATCGAGGTGACGCTCCGAGGATCGGACCTCGCCGGGCGGCTGAGCCTGATCACGCGTTTGATAGTGGCGGAGGAGGCTTCCACCGCGCAGCAGTTCCTGGCGGGGCGGGCCGGCGATGTGTTGGTGGAGGACCTGGCCGAGATCCAGCTCCAGGGCGAGGTGGGACGCTTTCCGATCTACGTCGTGGATTTTGCCGCCCACGACCTGGACGCCGACGCCAGATGGTATCTGGACATCGCGTCCGACCCGGCACAGGCAGCCGCTGGCGGCGTCCGGCTGTTTCTCAATGCGAACGAGAAGGAGATCGTGAACGCGGCGGTTCGAGCTGCCAGCCCGACACCGGTTCAGAGACGGCTTCTGGAGTGGCTGCACGCCGATGTGACACGGCAACTGATCGACCGTGCATTGACGCAAGACTGGAGGGATGCGCTGCCAACTTGTGTGGAGGACCCAGACAGTCTTGGCGCCTCGTTGTCGGCGCTGATCTCCAATCTCTTCGGCGACGAGCCGCTCGACGTAATCGCCCAACTTCGCGAGACCGATCCAGGGCGATTCGCCTGCCGGCTTCAAGGCGCTCTGATTCGGCTCGACCGAGGTGCTGCGCAATGACGACGCTCTATCCCCGGCTTCCCGACCACGAGGCTAGGCTGCTGATCCGGCAGTTCGACGGGCTGCCGCCGTCCGAGCTCGTGGCTCGCGCGCAGCTGAGCCATCCGGCCAACACTTACGCACCGACGGGTGGCGTTCCCGCCAGTATCGAGCATCTCAAGACCTGCGCGTCGGTCATCCGGAACTGCGCCGGAAGCCTCGGATATCCGACCAACGCGCCAGGGCCGCGAACGGGGACGACGTTCGACCGCACACTGGCACCGCTTTTGCACCGCACCATGGATCTGGTGCCGGCCGAGGCAGCGGTACCAGAGATATGGACCTTCATCGCCTGCCAACTGGTGCCCGACGTCGTCATGTGGCGATGGGGCCTGGGCAATCCCGAACGGTGGCTCGGGCGGGGCCTGGTCCGCCACGCGTTCGGGAGACTGTGGTGGCAGGCGCAGGTCCTCGTCGACGAGGCGGACGGAGTCCGCGACTACAGCCTGATAGGCCGGTTGTCAGAGGCGGACCTCAACCAGGTGTTCGAGCGACGCACGATCGGTGGTATCCCGCCGTTGGCGCGTGCGCTCGCGCACGAGCTGTCCACGCCTGCGGTGGAGGCCTCAGAAGTTCCGCGCCGGGAGGTCGTCCGAGACGTCACCAAGCGACTGCGAAGACTGCTGCCGTACACTTCGTTCCTTGGCGTTGACGAGTTGGCCGTACGGGGCAGAGTCGCCGAGCTCGTACAGGAGTCGATCCGGCAACTCAGCATGTCTCATGGTGGAAGTCGATGACCGGTGGCAAGTGCGATCACGCAAATCGTCGTGAGCGCTCCTAGTGCTCGGGGTCCTCAGTTTGCGTCCGGAGCTCGCTCGCCTTTCGATCGGCTTGGTCGACTCGTCAGGCGAGTAGTTGCACACAGCCTTGTCATGCGATCTCGCTGTCATCCGATTCGAAGTCTTCGCCTTGTTCGAGTGCCTTCAATGCACGTGCTCTCCACGGGGGATCCGGCAAGGCGTCGAACACGACGCGTTCGTCCAAGATGAGACGGGCTAATGCATGGAGATCGGCGACGGACCGGCCGTAAACCCAGACAAGGCCTCCGCTAGTTTCCACGCCGCAGTCAGCCCGCCGTGCATGATCGACCGAGAGCCGGAGGCGCTCGGGTTCTGTGCTCAGTCCTACCTGTGGTGCACGCTCGTGTGTCAGGCCGACGTGCCCGCGGCAGCTTGTGCATGTGGCGTAGCCGGCGGCTGACAGCGCAAGCACCAGCCCTGCTGCGCCTACCTCGTTCCAGCGGAACAGCCAGTCGCCGTCGCCGTCGGCCTCGATCTCGGGTGCCGTCCCCAATATCTCGTCGAACTCAGCAGCATCCGCCGCCTTCGACGCCCGCTCGAACCAGCGCTCCTCGGCTTCGACGCATTCGCGTGCCTCGTCCCAGTTGATCTCGATCAGCGGGTGGTACCCTGCGATTGCTGCGAAGCCATGCACGACCTCGTACGGCGTCAGCACATCGAGCTGCCGCTCATCTACGTCGACTGCTGGGTCGACGTCGTAGGTGGGGAGCATCGACGAATTCTCGCATGACGCTCCCGCGCGCGTGGCGTTGAACGCATGGCTTCACGTTTCTGAACGGGACGTTGTGCGTTCAGAAAGCCTCCTGAAGGTACAGTCGGCCATCACACTGAAGCGCACCGGAAGGCTGATGAGAGCCCGACAGCTCATGCGAGTGCCGTCCAATGGCTCGACGAGCGGTCCGGCTATCCGAAAAGGATCTCGTCCGGTCGCCGGTTGGTGATGGCGATGTCATAGTCGGCCGTGACGGAGTGGAGCAGTGCGTCGAGGTCGTCGTTATGGTCGGCGGCGGCCATGCGGCGCACTTGTTCGGCGAGGGTCTTGCCGTCGACGAGAACGAGCGGGTATTGATCGTCGATGACCTCGACCTGCGCTTGGCGGGTGAAGGTGCCGGTGGTAACGAAGACGCCGATCCAGCCGCGGCGTAGACGTGCGACGACGCGGGCCACCTGGTCGGGACCGATCGATGACGTCGGTGCGATGCATTTGGCTTGGCCGAGCACGACGAGGGGCGTGTTGTTGGCAGGGGTTCCAACATCGAGCCGGCCGACGAAGTCGACTCCGCCGTCACCACCCGGGCGGGTGAGCCAGCCGTCGTGGTACCGGGCGCCGGAGCGGCCGAGGATCTGGGCGCCGACTCTGGCGGCGAGGAGTTCGAAGGCGTGTTTGCGGCTGTCGAAGTGCCTGTAGAGGCGCTCGAGTAGGTCCGCCTCGGCCGAACCCACAGCTGGCAGCTGCTCCTCGGCGCTGCGGACGCGTGAGGAGACAACGCGTCGACGGGCTCGCGGGATGGCAGTGCGACCGTCTTTGACCCATCGCATCCAGGATTCCGGGGCATGACGGGCGGCCTGCGCAGACTCCAGAGCGGAGTCGCGACGGTCGTCGATCCAGCGCATGTCGAGGGTGTCACCGGTGTCGGCGAGATCGATGACGGCCAGGTCGAGTACCAGGTTGGGGAAGCTGCGACCGGTCTCCGGGTCGCGCTGGACCACGTGCTCGAGCCGTTCGATGATGGCGGCCCCGCAGAACTCGACGTGTCCCTTGACGCGGTTGCGCCCCGCTCTCGCGACAGTGACGGAGCGGTACACCAGCAGCGGTGGCGCTTGGAGGCGCTCGGCGGAACTGGTGGCGGCATGCAGCGTCCAAGCCTCAAGCAGCGCACGGTTTCCGGATGTCGCGCCGGGCAACCCTGCGGTGGTCGGTTTGTGGTCGCCGTAGTAGCGGATGTGACCATGGTCGAGGTCGAACTCGTCATGCCACGGGTTGGAGACATGACCGGCCTTCCACGGACTGGACCGCAGACTGATCACAGGCCGACGAGCACCATCAGGAGACTGGACCGGAGCAGCTGGATTGATCCCCGCCTCGAGCATCAATCTGGGAAGGCCAGCCGCGTCCGGTGGGGTGGTGACGAAGTGATAGTTGACGAAGCCTTCCAGCTCGACATCGGTCCGGTTGGCGCCTTGCGCGTAGCGCAGAACCTCCTGCATCGGGACCAGCCGCGCGTGACTCACCCACACATGATGCCGAGACTTCGCAACCGCGGCAGAAGAATTCCAAAAACGGCCACTCCGAGTAGCAGGCAACCCCGTAGCACCGCGCACCATCCGCCGGCAACGCGCCATGAGGTGCTTGACTAGCCCTGCAGCCAGGTTTCCAGCATGGAGCGGCGGCTTGTGCCGGAGAGGCGCGCGGTGAGCGCGATCGCCTGGCTTTCGGTCAGTGAGACGATGTAGTCCACAACCGCCCGGCTGACCTTTCGTTCTGGCGTATCGTCTGTAGATCGGGAGCTGAAGGCGACGACGAGGTAGTCGAGGAGGCGCGCCGGGAAGCGACGTGAGTCCACGCCATCCGCGCCCAGCGCGATGTTCTCGAGGTCTTTACGTTCTTCGTCCACCCAGTGGATCAACGAGAGGTAGAGCTCACGGATGAGGCGAGCCTGGCCGCGCTGGGCCGAGCTCAACGCGGGGCGCTTGATGACGTAGAACCACGTCATCTCCTTGAGCATCTCTATGGCCGCGAGCTGCTCGCGACCGGGTAGCAGGAAGCCGTCTCCAGTGGCCTTCACGCTGTTGATCGTGTTCCCAATCATCTGCGAGGCGAATACGTGCAGCTGCTCGCGATCGGCCCGCGATCCGGTGTAGGCGCTTTCGGGGAAGAGCGTCAGCCGAATCCCATCCATGACCGCATACGCGTCGGGTTGTGTGATCGCGCGTCCAAGCGTCGGTGCGATGCGCGTCCAAGCGTGCTTGAAGAAGAGCTCGAACTCGTGCTTGGAGTGCCGCAAGGTGTGGAGCGGAATGAGTCCGGCGCGGAAGAAGTCCTCGATGTCATGGACGGCATAGGTGATGTCGTCCGCCAAGTCCATGATCTGAGCCTCGATCGTGCGGTATTCGACCCTGTCCGTTCCGAAGAAGTCGACCACTCTGCCAGCCTCATCGGCGGGGCCACGTGCCCAGCGAAAGATCTCGGCTTCGGAGTCGTAGGCTCCCCACTTCGTTCTTCTCTTCTCTGTGAGCGTTTCGTCGGTCAGGACCAGTTCCTCGTTCTTCATCCATGGGTACTTCAGGATGGCCCGCAGCGTCGCCCGCGTAGGATCCAGCGCGCGGGACAGTGGATTCAGGTCCAGGCTCCTGAACGACAGTCGTGTGACGATCCTAAAGGTCTGCGCGTTGCCTTCGAAGCTGTCCAGAAGGCGGTACTCGACCGGCGGCCCGTGGTCGGCGTCCGGGTCGGCGCCGAACGCCAGGATACGCTGGAGCTCGTTCTCCGCTATGTGGCCGAACGGCGGATGGCCCAAGTCATGGGCGAGGCAGGCCGCTCTGACGACACGTGGGTCGACTCCGGTGCCGAATCGCTCGATGGCCCGGCGAACGCTGGTTCGCTCGTCCCTCAACTCGTGAATCTTGCGTGCTAGGCGGATGCCCACCTGCGCGACTTTGATCGAATGGGTGAGCCGATTGTGAAAGAGCGCGGTCTCGTCCGCCGAAACGACCTGCGTGACTCCACTCAGTCTGCGGAATGCGGACGAATAGGTTATACGATCACAGTCTATTCCGAACGCCACTTCTGCTGGATCTCCGTTGGCGGATTCCCAAAAGCGGTCATGGCGTTCTGTCAACACACCAGACACGGTCCCTCCCCAACTGCCGACAAGTGCGGCAGCAACCGATCCGCGGCTATTCGTGCTGATCCGCCGCGGCGAGCTTGTCCTCGTCTACTGCGAGCTGAAAGCCTTCTTGAAACTGCACAATCCCGTCCGAAAGAAGCGAGCCGAGTGCGAGGTGTACTTCCTCGACGCCGATACGGGTCTGCTCGGCGACGGAGTCGATTGGCGCTCGGCGCTCGTCGCCCTTGGTTTTCCGGAGGAACTCGATGATCGCCTGCCGGGCTCGCCGCCGCTCGTCCAGTTGCACCTTGACGAGGCGGTCAAAGGCGACTTGCAGGCCGCTCAGCGCGTCGCCGCGCCCGGACCGTGTCTGCTCGGTCGTGCTGGTCATGAGAAGCTCCCTCCCGCGTGCCGTGCTTGCTGGCCGCATCCACAGTTTCTCAAGTTGTGGACATCGCATCGGCGACGACACCCCACCGTATTGCGATCGATTCGAGAATCGATGAAGGTTCAGTCGCGTTGCCAGAGCCGAAGGCCCTCTGCCCGGCCCTCGCGTGCTGTACACCCATGGTCCAGGCGTATGCCCTCGATTACCTAGGCGTCAGTCACCCTCTACGGTTACAAGGCGTTGCGAGGGCGTGGGTTACGTGAGAGGAAGGTCATGATAACTCTCGCCGTGGTAGGTGCCGCCCCCGCTCGCGGCATTCCGGTATACCGAATGCGTTCCGCGCCGTGCTCCGGCGAGTTGGCCAGACTGGGCGCGCTGGGTCCGATCCCCTAAACTTACCGCAGGAATGATCAGGGACGGGTCAGCGACGCCCTGCACGGGCGGAATGGTCCGGCATGGGCTCTACAGCGAGCTTGCGCGGCGGTGCGGGCTCCCTGCTTGCGGAGGGAGGGGGTCCGATGGGCTCTGCCGCACACGTTTGCCCTGCTGGGGTGCTCCCCAACACGACGAGCGCGGGTTTGATCTGCGGGTTCCAGGCGGCGCCGGTGGCCTGAGAAGGCACAGGCGTGACCTGCGATTCGCGATCGTGCCGCAGGGCCGTTGACATGGGGTCAGCTGGGAGGGGTGAGTTCAAAACAGGCCTCGATCACCAGGCTGCCTGCGGAGAGAGTCGCTGGTTAGGCCAGGTCCCATCCTTTGGTCGTTCCGCCGCAGCGACCTGCTCGGCCAGATGCTCCGTCTATGCGACGGCCTCCGCTGGCGCCCAGGCCGCTAGCAAGGGTCCGCGGAGCCTATGTATCGCGCACCCGTCTTCCGATATGGTCGTGGCAGAAGCACTGATTTGCCTGTCTGGGCGCAGCGAAGCGTCGGCACGGAGGAATCGACTCCATGACAATCTCGGGCGCGGGGGCTCACGTGGCCGCATACACGGTACGGCCGCTTGACGCGGCGACCTGGGATGCCTTCGCCGAGTTGGTCGAGCGCAACGGTGTCGTCTTCGGCGGCTGCTGGTGCATGAGCCACCACGGAACTCCTGGCGGTCGCTCCTACCACCAGGTCGAGGGCGTCGACAAGCGAGCGGCCAAGGAGGAATTGGTCCGCTCGGGCCGGACTCATGCCGCACTCGTCTTCGACTCCGCCGGGCTGGCGCAGGGCTGGACGAAGTATGGCCGGTTCGACGAACTGCCGATCATCGGGCAACAGCGCCGCGCCTGTCACGAGGATCCGCCACCCAGACCGGACTGGCGAGTCTCTTGCTTCTACACCGACAAGAAGCATCGACGCGAAGGCATCGCCCGGGCCGGCTGGAGGGGGCCTTGACGCTGATCGCCGGCGAGGGCGGCGGCACGGTCGAGGCCGTCCCTGAGGTCATCGCCGGTCGGACCGCGCACGGCCGCTTCCTGTTCGTCGCCTCGGTCGAACTATTCGAGGACTACGGATTCACCCGGCAGTCGTATCGGTGGTGTTGTCGCAGGTCAGCGCCATAGGGTGCCCTGGCGCCAGGCCTCTCAAGGCGGGAGCGCGCGGACTCGAATCCTGTGCTGGGCAGCCCGACTCTGGTCGCGGCTGTGCTTCGCCCGAGCTGGGGGACCCTCGTTGCGTTTGGGCCGCAGTCACCTGGGTCCATCGTCAGACGCGATTTGGGAGCTCGAAGCTGGCCTGGATCGCCAGGCTGCCTGCGGAGAAGCGCTGGTCAGGCCAGGTCCCATCCTTTGGTGGTCCCGCCATGTGCTGGACCGGCCATCCGCCAACTGAGGTCGTAATGGGTTACGGTGTCACCGCGTACTGGTAGCGGCTGCGGGGCTCCGAGCGGCCGCCAGTCTCGACCGCGGCAATGACATTCCGCCAGTGGCGTTGGCTGGCTCGGCGACGTGCGCTACGACCAGGCCACTCCGCCGCGCGGCACCCACATTCCGTCCGATGCGGCGGTGCCCGTGCGGCTCAAGTCAGCGACCGCTGATCTGAGGTCAACGCACAGATCACTGCTAGCTGGTCCGGCCACGGCGCTCCGGTGCCGCGGCAGGACGGGCCGAGGAGGCCGCAGGGCATCTCGCGTTGGCGGGCTTCCTATCAGCACGACACCTGGGCAGGATCGGTGTGGCGCCTTTACGGCATGATAGATCGTGTCGTTGCATGCCGATGAGCCGCCCGGGGGCGTCATGGAGGTTCGCGTACTTGGCCCGTTGGAATTATGGGCTGGTGGGCGGCGGCTGGAGATCAGTGGTACCCGCCAGTTGACAGTGCTGGGCATGTTGCTGCTCCAGCCGGGCCGGCCGGTCAGTCAGGATCAGTTGATCGACGCGGTGTGGGGCGAGGCGACTCCCGCGTCGGCCGTAGCGATGCTGCACTCCTGTGTGTACCGGATCCGTAAGGCACTGGACGAGACCATAGGCGGTGCCGCCCTGCGGCGTGGAGCGTCCGGCTACCTGTTGGACGTGTCCGTCGACGCCGTCGACGGACACCGGTTCGAACAGCTGGCCGCCGCGGGCCGGCAGGCTTTGGACGACGCTGACCACCAGGAGGCCGCGGCCCGGTTGCGGGCGGCGCTCGGGCTCTGGCACGGTGCGGCGTTCGCGGGGATTGAAGCAGCCGCGGTCCGCGAGCGCGCCGCCTGCTTGGATGAGCTAAGGCTGGACGCTACCCAATGGTGCCTGGCCGCCGAGCTGGAACTGGGCGGGCATCAGGCGGTGCTCGGGGAGCTGGAGGGGCTGGTCGGCGAACACCCTTACAGGGAAGGGCTCTGGGGCTTGCTGATGACGGCGCTGTACCGTTCCGGCCGGCAGGCGGCGGCGCTGGAGACGTACCAGCGGCTCTATCGCCTGCTGGACGACGAGCTGGGGATCCAGCCGAGCCGGACGGTGCGCGACCTGCAGCAGCGGATCCTGGCGGGCGCGCCGGACCTCGAGGCACCGGCCGTGGCCGGGCGCGGCCAGCTGCGTGTCGTGCCGAGGATGCTCCCTGCGCGCGTTCGCGATTTCACCGGGCGGGACAAGCAGCTGAAGCTGCTGCATGGACTGCTGGCGGCGAGCGAGGACGGCGCGATGCCGATCGCGGCGGTGGCGGGGGCGGCCGGCGTCGGCAAGACGGCCTTGGCGGTGCACTGGGCGCACCAGGTGGCCGACCGCTTTCGCGACGGGCAGCTGTACGTCGACCTGCGCGGCTTCAGCTTGGCAGGGCACCCGCTGCCGGTGGGTGAGGTGGTGCGCCGGTTCCTCGACGCGCTGGGCGTACCGGCGGAGCGCGTCCCGGCCGCCCTGGACGCGCAGACCGATCTCTACCGTTCGATGCTCGCCGACCGGAAGATGCTGGTCGTCCTCGACAACGCCGTCGACGAGGATCAGGTACGCCCGTTGCTCCCGGCGTCCGTCGGCTGCATGGTGTTGGTGACCAGCCGAAGCCGGCTGCAGGGGCTGGTCGCGGCGGAGGCGGCCTATCCGATCGGCCTCGGCCTCCTCAGCGACGCCGACGCCGAGCTGCTGCTGGTGCGCAGGCTCGGGTACGACCGGCTGGCGGCCGAACCGTCGGCGGTGGGCGATCTGGTCGAGCGCTGTGCCCGGCTGCCGCTGGCGCTGGCGATCGTCGCCGCGCGGGCGGCCACGAGCCCGGACTTCTCGTTGCGTTCGATCGCGGCGCAGCTCGGCGAGGACGAGAACCTCGACGCGTTCAGCGGAACCGACCCGGTTACCGACCTGCGGGTTGTGTTCTCGTGGTCGCTCGACCAGGTGACGCCGGCGGCCGCGCGGCTGTTCCGCTTGCTGGGCTTGGATCCTGGCACCGAGATCGGCGTTCCGGCGACGGCCAGCCTGGCTGGCGTTCCTGTCGAGGGGGTGCGGCCGCTGCTGGCCGAACTGTGCGATGCGCACCTGTTGATCGAGCTGACCCCTGGGCGGTACGTCTTCCACGACCTGCTGTGCGCGTACGCCTACGAGCTCGCCACGACCCAGGAACCAGAGGCCGATCAGAGAGCCGCGACCAGGAGAATTCTCGACCACTACCTCCACACCGCTTACCTGGCCGCCAAACAACTCGATCCACATCGCGGGAGGTTCGTGCTGTCTGAGCCCGGGCCCGGCGCTACCCCGGAACTGTTTGCGGACCGCGACGAGGCATGGGAATGGTTCGAAACCGAGCGCGCGACCCTGATCGAAGCAGTCGAGGGCGCCGCCGAAGTCAGCTTCGATGTGCATGTCTGGCAGCTCGCCTGGGCGCTCGGGGACTTCCTGTACAGAAATGGTCACTGGCAGGACCAGGCGCATACCCTGCGATTGGCCGTCGAAGCGGGCAGGCGTCTCGCCGACCCGCCGGTGCAAGCACGGGCTCATCGAATCCTGGCCAGTGCGCTCGGGCGGCTGGGACGCCTAGAGGACGCGTTGGCCGAACTCCGCCAGGCGCTGGCGCTCGCCGCGGACGTGAACGATCCCACCGACCTGGCGTTGACCACGCAAACCCTCGCGCACACGCTCTTGAGCGGCGGCCGCTATCGGGAGGCGCTGCGATACTCGCGCCAGACAGTCGAGCAATACCGGCTCGTCGGTGACCGGGCGGGCGAGGCCAAGACACTCAACCAACTCGGCTGGGTGCTCGCGAAGCTCGGCGAGTATGAGGATGCGCAGAACTGTTGCCAGCAGGCGCTGGCTCAGCTGAAAGGGCTTGGCGATGAGCAAAGTCAGGCCGGCGCGCTCGACAGCCTTGGCTACATTCACCACCACCTCGGCGACTACGAGGCTGCCGTCGAGTGCTTCGAGCAGGCATTGGCGCTGTACCGCAGTGCCCGCAACGGATTTCAGGAGGCGGACGTGCTCGACCACCTTGGCGACACTGTGCTCGCGGCCGGCGACCGCAGCGGCGCATGTGGGATTTGGCAACAGGCACTGACGATCCTCGACGAGCTCGGCCACGCCGACGCCGACCAAGTGCGCGCGAAGCTATCCGGTTGAGCCGTCCGCCGCCCGTTCCGCACTCTTGTCCTGCTCCACCTGTTCCTCACTGAAGCGGCAGGTAGGCCTCACGGTCGGCCACGACTGCGGCCTTCACATCTGGGTCCGCCGCGACCGTCCCCAAGCGCGACATCCAGCTAGGAGAACTCTCCGGCGGCGATGCGTTCGGTCACCCGGCGCCATTGCGGTGACGCGCAGGGCTGTCGGGTGCAGGCCGCGCACAGCTCTGCGTCTTCCTCGTCGAGCTGGGTGTCATCGTCGGCAGGGCTCGCCAAACCTGCCCGATGGCTGCGTCGATCTCGAAGCTCATCCCATCCTCGCCCGGCCCGCTCACGGCGCTCTCATCTGCTCCGTTCGTCGATCTGGGGCACGCCGTTGGGTTGATGCGGGAGCATGCTCTCCTGGTTGGTGTCGACCATCGCCCTTTCCAGCGCCTTGAAGGTACTGCTGAGAGCCGCTTCGTCCTCGCGCGACAAGCACGAGCGGCTCGCCCATCTCGAAACCGGCCGCCGTAGCGTCGCGGGCGCGTTCCGGCTGTCGTACGACCTGCTCGACGCGAAGCAGCAGCGGCTGTTCCGCCTGCTGGGCTTACATCCCGGAGCCGACTTCGACACCTATGCTGCGGCTGCTCTGTCCGCACAAAGCCTGCGCGAAACAGAACATGCGCTCGAGGCTGGGAGTTTGAGGAACGTGTCTTGGATCGCTATGCCGTTCTGAACTGGCGTAGGTATGACGCCGGGAGGCTTGCTACTTATTGGGGTGTTTCAATCGGAGGTGGTAGGAGGCTGTTGGGGTCGTCAACGAGCTTGTTTCTGAGCGTTTTGATCCCTGCGTTGATTTCTTCTTGTTCCATCTCTACTTGCGTCTTCAGATCGTCGAAGGCGGAGGCTGTCGATTCGGCGATCGCGCCCGCATCGTTGCTGACGAAGTCCACGATCGCTTTAGTGAGGTGGGTACCGAGCGCTGCGGCGGCTCCGGCAGCGCCCGCGACCGGACCACCTGAAACAACGCCCACCGCGCCTGCGAAGGCGGCATCCAGCGCTCCGCTCAGGATGGTGTCGACCGCTTCATCCAGGGTCGTTTCGTCCTCGCGGATCGCGGCGCGCTCCTGGCCGCAGATACCAAGTATTTGGGCACGTTTGGCTATCAGAAGGGAACGTTTGCACTCCATCAGGCCTCGCATCGCGACGAAGCTGTCGTGCAGATGCTGAAGAGCGGGCTCCAATAGGTCGAGATAGGCGATGAACGCGTCAGCGGCAGGGCCCTCCCAACCATCCAGGTAGGATTCCCGGATGGTCATGATGGGCGTGTGCAGGTCGTCGACCGCGACCGACGCCAGGGCAGGGATTATGCGTTCGTCAAAGGCTATGCGCATCCTGTCGGCGGCATCGGTACTGCCGCCAGCGAACCTCCGATAACCAGCGTACGGTTGCTTGATCACATCGAGATCGCCGAACTGCAGACCGCTGTAGGCGTCCCACGCGGCATTGAAGACGTCGTTCACCTTCTTCTCGAAGGTGGCGTCGAACTCGGCGTCGGTCTTGTAGGCGTCAGTCATCATTCCCCCAGGTTGGTCACTCGATGCCGTTGAGGATGTCGGTCAGGGCGGCCTCCGCGGTCGCCTCGGCTTGCCCGTACCTGTCGGCGACCGCCTTCAAGGCCAGTGCCGCGAGGCCGACCCGGGTGGCAGCCGTAGACAGCGAGCTTGCCATGCCGCTGAAGACGAAGTCCCACTTCTCCGCGTCCTCGGGGGCCAGCGGCAGGCCCCAGTCTGATTGACTCCGGATGAACTCGGTACCGGCGTTCCCCAACGCCTCAGCGACGTCGGTCATAAGCTCGCTGATCTTGACGATGTTCGCCACGTTGTACGCGGGCATTGTCCACCTCCCCGTAGTAGGAACGCACCTTTTGCCGGTGCTGACTCAACTGTGCGGACATCCTCTGACGCGGCTCTGACGCGGCTCTAACGCCCTCCAGAGAACACACGTGAAGACGCCATACGAGGTGCACGCCGCGTCTGCATATCCCTGGCCCATCGCCTATCCGGAGGTTGCCTGTGGTGCCGCGCCTGATCCACCAGATCTGGATCGGCCCGGACCCGGCACCTGGCGAGTTGATCGACACTTGGCGTACCGCTCACCCGACGTGGACACACTGGCTCTGGACTGGACCGAGCTCAACAACCCGGCTGAGTTGGCATGGCGGCCTGACTGCCGCCTGTTCGACCGGTACGTCGCCGAGCAGTGCTGGCATGGCGCTGCCGATGTCGCTCGGGTGGAGATCCTGCGCTGTCACGGCGGGGTCTATCTGGTTGCCGACATGCTCTGCATCCGCCCGCTCGATGGCGCGGCCTTCATGGAAGCGGGGTTCTGGGTCAGCGAGTCCCCGCACACCGCTGGGCGTCCTCAGAACGCCGCGATGGCCTGCACGCCAGGACATCGGCTTGCTGTCGCCTACAGTCACGCGCCCGAACGGATTCGTGTGCTGCATCCGGCGTGGCGACGCACAGGTGCGCTCCTGCTGCTCTCGCCGGCGTTCCACCCGCCTACGGATGGACGGGCCCCGCGAACACCGCGCCCTACGACGGCCGGTGTATGCCGAGCACCGCTTCTACTCCGCCCGACGCGGCCGCAAACCGTAGATCGAGTCGAGAACTCCACCCAAGTCGAAGAGGATTGCTTGTGGGTCGTGGCGAGCTCGCGGTCTGGGAATGGATCCGACCCGAGGCTGGGAACTTCGGGAAGAGCTTGGCCCGGAGATCCTTTCCCACCTGGGCTATCGGGTTCGCCGCGCCGGGTTGGGAGACGCTGAGTTGATCGCGTGTGGGTCGGTGCTGGAAGTCGCTGCCGCCTCTGCCCACCCCGGCACGAGCGTCTGGGGAGCTGGGCTCCAGCAAGGCAAGCCGTGTGACGTCCCCAGGCTGGACGTGCGCGCCGTTCGAGGCTCGCTCACCGCAGGCAGGATTGGCCTGCCCGGCGTGGTGCTCGGCGACCCCGGCCTGCTCGTACCGGGTTGTGGCAGCGCCCGGTCGTGCGGCGCCAGGTCGGTGTCGTGCGGCGCTACACCGACACCCGGTCGTTCCCGTGGTCCGACCTGGTGATCGACACCACCATCGACACGAGCCGCTCGGTGGACGACGTGATCACCCAGATCGGGTCCTGCGCCGCGATCGCCTCCTCCAGCCTGCACGGTCTGATCGTCGCCGCCATGCGGCTGTCCTGGGACCGTGTGGTCGGCGGCGACTTCAAGTTCGCCGCCGCACTCTCGGGCATGACCGCAGATCTCACGCCCCATGCTGCGGACGAGTTGATCGGACCACCCCCATGACCACCTCGCCAGAAGCCTAGATTCGGCTTTCGGTGGCGATCCCCAGTGAACGGCCGGGAACCGCAACTGTTGAGGCGGCATCGTTGCTGGTGAGGCCGTTTGCTGAGTTGCGTGTGAGATCTGCATCAGTCTCACGTCAGAGGCGCGTCAGACCTCGATGTGAAGCTGCCAGCCGACAAACAAGTCCGCAGCGGGACCGCCGTCGTATATCGGCAGGCAGCGTGTCCGCACTTGAAAGGAGCATCGTTGAGAGTAAAGGCATTCGGAGCGGCCGCAGCGATCGTGCTTGCGGCCATGGTCGGCGTCGGCGCACCGGCTTCGGCGAGCACACAGCAGCCTCGTGACTTCCAGGACTGCTGGGTTGATGGCACTGTCTGTTTCTGGTCCCAGAACGGCTACAACGGGGGCATGGTGATGGCAGATGCCGTGCCCTCCGGCCAGTGCACCAACATGGGTATCTACGGCAATTCCTACTACAACCGGTCAAGCCGGCCCCAGCGGATCTGGGAGGGGCAGGACTGCACCGGGCGGAACGTCCTCGTCAGCCCTGGTTGGGGAGATCCGTATCCGCCGTGGACGGCGTTGAGCGTTGGCGGCGTCTGAATCACCCACCGAGCGCTCACCACCATGACCGAGACCCGGAGTACACAAGGCGCCGGGTCTCGCTGTGCGATGTGTACGGTCATGTCTCACAGTCACACCCGTGTCCTGCGTGACCAGATTGCCGCCGAACACGAGGGGCGGAGGTCGAACTCGACGGCCGTTGGGGTCACTCCGCGGAATTCGTCCGCCCAAGGATCGACTGTGGACGATCAAGTAGTTCCCCACGATCGGCCATTTCCGATGACATCTTCGCGTGATCGTCGACATCCTGGCATCGATTGCTCTGCTGGCGGTATCGCTGAGCCCTCTACCCGCACAAAGAGCGCACGGTCAGAACCTGGCTTGAACAAGCCGGTCACAGCTTCGAGCGTGGAGACGGAGACGGCCAGCAGGGCACGTTGGGAGCTGAGCGCGCTGTTGACGGGAACGCCCGCACGCGGTGGGCTTCTCAGTTCAGCGATCCGCAGTGTATCCGGGTCGGTCAGGGGGAGATGGGTCAACGACGATTACTCCAGCTGTCGTGGCCGAGGATCTCGACGGCGTGGCCGCATGGCTTTGACGGTGTCTCGGCGCCGGAGCTGTGGCATCGTTGCCTGACGCATCGCTTCTGGCCGCGCCAGCTGGGGTTGTAGGGCTCAGGACATGCTTGACTGTTCGTTCTTCGCAGATGCTTGAGGTTGGTCGGGGCTTGTGCCGGTGCGGGAGGTTTCGCATGCTTGTTTGCGCACTGGATGCGGCGAGTGGACCTACCGTGCCCGTGGACCCCCGAACCATGCGGTCAGCGCGTCGGGAAGCCGTGGGTCGGTGAGGTCTCCGGCCCAGGCGACGTATCCGTCCGGGCGGATCAGAACGGCGGCGGGGGCGGCGATCTCGCCTAGGACCGGTAGTTCCCAGGTGCCGGCGTGTTTGGCATCGAAGGCTCGAACCCGGTCTGCCCATGGTGTGATGTCGAAGCCGCCGGTGTCGCCGAGGTTCAGCAGCACCGGTCGGGCCTGGTGCAGCAGGTTGAAGGTTCGTTGTGGACCATCGGCGGTGATCAGGTCGAGGTCGGGCATGCGGCGCCCGAGCAGTGGGTGTCCCTCGCCGAGGTCGTAGTGGATGTCCAAACCAGACATCGTCGCCGCGACCCGTTGGCGCGGCTCGTGCAGGCGCAACAGTTCGTAGGTGATATCGCGCAGCGCTTGGGTGCGTTCGTCTTGGCGGAGGAGCGCGGTTTGGGCCATCGTGTTGCGCAGCACCCGGGCGGCCACCGAATGTCGCTCGGTGTGGTAGGTGTCCAGGAGAGGTTCCGGTGAGGTTTCCTTGACGACTTGAGCCAGTTTCCAACCCAGGTTGACCGCGTCCTGCACTCCGAGGTTGATGCCCTGGCCGCCCACCGGAGCGTGCACGTGCGCGGCATCACCGGCCAGCAGCACTCGCCGGTCACGGTACGACGCCGCCTGCCGGGTGGTGTCGGTGAACCGGGTGATCCGCTTGGGGTTGTGCACTCCGTAGTCCGTGCTGTGCGCGGCGATGAGCGTTTCGCTGAGTTCACGCAGAGTCGCCTCACCCGAGGGTTTGACGTGCGGTTCGGGCACCACGAGACGTACTGGTGTCCCGTCCGCCGATCCAGTGGAAGAACGGTCACCCGTATCGGGTTGGCGGGATAGCCATTCCGGCATCTTGTCGACCCTGACCTCGGCGATCAGGCAGCTGAAGGTCGGATCCCATCCCGGGAAATCGATGCCGGCGGTCTTGCGGATGAGGCTGCGTCCGCCGTCGCACCCGACGAGATATTCGGCCCTCAGCGGCTCACGGTCGGATACCTCGAGGTCGACACCGGTGTCGTCCTGCTCGAACCCGGTTACTTCACATCCGCGAAGGATCGGTACGTCAAGCTCTTCGACCCAGCCGGCCAGCTCGTGCTCGATGCGGTTCTGCCACAGGCCGAGCATGTAGTTGTGCCTGGTGGGAAAGCAGCTGACGTCCAATGAAGTCGTGGCGAAACCCACGAGCTGGGACATCTTTCCGCGCTGCAGGAACCGATCAGCGATTCCACGCTGATCGAAAACCTCGATGGTACGGGAGTGCAAACCTCCCGCGCGGGATTCGGGAAGGTCCTGGCTGTGGCGCCGCTCGACGATGGCGACGTCGATCCCCGCCAACGCCAGCTCGCCCGCCAGCATCATCCCGGTTGGACCGCCACCGGCGATCACTACCGCATGCTTGCTGGAATACATGTCAGGTACCTCCGGCTGACGGCTCAGAACGGGCCGGTCGCGATATCGCTGGAGGTGAGGTCGCGGAAGCGGGTGAGGAAGCTGAGGACGCCGGCGGCGCCACTGGCCCACGACATGCTTCCGGGCTGTACGTGGTTGCGGGTCGGTGGGGTTGGGGGCGTGTCGGCGTGAAGGAGCAACAGTTGGGTGGTGGCGGACTCGGCGGCGGCGAGGAACCGGTCATCATGCGAGCTGAGATCGCAAAACAGTTCGCCGATGCCCGCCACGCCACAGCACTGGCCGGCCGTGGCGATTTGGGGCAGCCAACGCAGACAGCCGTCGGCGCAGGCCACGGCCAGGTCGACAACTGAGCCGTCACCCAGTTGGCGTCCTGCGGCCAGCAACACCCGACCCATCCCGGACATGCCGCGGCACCACGACGTGCACAGTGGGACGGCGTTGGGTTTTGCTGACGCCGTCACGAATTGCGTCACCTGCCTGGTGAGCGCCGCCAGCCGGGTGGCGAGTTGTCGTAGCGCCTCGTCGGAGGGGGCTCGGCGGTACCGGTGCCGGAGGAACTCGACCACCCCGGCGTGGCCGTGGGAGACCCCGATGGCGGTGTCGCGCCCGGGCACCGAGACGTCATCCACGGGAACGATTGCCGCGGCACCGTAGTGTTCGTTGAGCGATTCGGCGCAGCGCCGGACCATGTCCTCGTGTTCCGGACGTGGGTCCAGGTCGTTCAACAGCAGGTGGCCTAGGCCGACACCGGAAGCGCCATTGATGATGTCTTCGTCATCGAGAGTGTCAGTGGGTTTTCCGAACAGCTGTTTCGGCGCCAGCGGTGTCGCCGTTACGCCTGCGGCGATGGCGCGTCGCAGGAAGAGTTCCACTCCGGTGGTGCCCAGGTGCAACCCCGGTCGCAGTTGCAGCTGGGCGGCGGTCCGCGTACTGAATCTGGCGAGCCGTGCCACGGTGTCGGCGACATTCGGGCGGTCGAGGTGCGGCAGCAGACACAGTCCGACGCCCGCGGCACCACGGTAGACACCGGGATCCGGATCGCGGTTGTCGTCGAGTGCCTGGTTGGTGCGGGACACCAGCTGGGTGAGGACGCGGTCGACCAGTGCGGTGGTGTCCGATCCGTGGCGGTGACCGGTAGGGCGACGGCGCCGGGATCGCCGGGTGTCTGTGGGCAGGCGTCCGTCCGCGAGGGCGGTAAACGCGGCCGCCATGGTTTCGGGATCGGCGGACAGCAGGTCGATCACCGCGGCGACGACCGGCGGCGGCTCGTCGGAGTGGATGCGGTCGAGCATGTCCAGCGCCATCACGCGTGAGGCGTCCGGATCGTCCTCGTCGACGGGTGGCTCGGCACCGATCGTGGCGGCGAACAGCGTCATACCGAAGGCGTGCAGGTCGTCTCGTGGCTCGGCGGGTTCATCCGCGAACTGCCGTGCCGGGGCGTATCCCTTGGTGCCGCCCTTTATCGTTACGTCGTGGTGATTGCAGTGCCCGAAGTCGATGAAGGTGACCTCGTCGCCGGTTTCGCTGACGATCAGATTCTTCGGGCTCAGGTCGCGCAACAGGTATCCCCGGGCGTGTATTTCGCGCAACGTTCGGGCGAGTCGGTGGGCGAGGGCGTCGAGGCAGCGGGACTCGCCGAGTTTCGGCGGGTGGGTAGCGTGGTCGGGCCCGTCGATGGGCGCATACTGCCCGTTGCGCGTGATCTCCTTGGACAAGCTGAGTTTCCCGTCGAACGAGGTGACCAAGTACTCGTCCTCACCATGCCGGAAATGATCGCGAAACCGGGCCACACCGGGGACGTCATGCAGTGCGTTCAGGACGAAGCGTTCGTTTCGCAGCTGAGTCCGAGCGTCGCCGCCGTCAGTTGACTCCGCGACGTAGGCCCGCGCCTGCTTCACCACGACCGTCTCGCCAGTGCGCAGATCGGTGGCGGCGTAAACGTTGCCGCGTGCCGATTCCGCCATCCCCCTGTACGGCTCATAGTGGAGTCCCAGCCGGGCGGGCTGGCCGGATGCGGCCGCCGGGCCGCCGCCGCTGCCCGTTGCCGGCCGGAATGGATCGGTGGCCCAGGGCGGCTGCTGGTAGGTGGTCGTCGCCCACCCCTCGAAACTCTCGCCGGTAGGACCGACCATTATCGAGGTGAGGTTTCCGATCCCATTGGCCACAAGGGTGGTTCGGAACGGGCCGTACCGGTAGTACACCGGGGCGTCGGGTGCCACCCGGCGATCGCTGAGTATCCGGGGCCCAACCCGGCCGCGGAGCAGTTCCACAAGGACGGTACCCAGCTGCGCGACCCGGTCCTGGTCGGGGTAGATGGTGACCGCTTTCCCCACGCTCGGCGGCGCGGACGAACCGTCGTTGAGCTCGCCCAGCACCCGAAGCGAGCGGGCTAGTTTGAAGGCGCAGCCATGTTCAAGCAGGAACGGCACCAGCACAGTGACCAAGTCGCGAAAGTCCGCCAGCCGCGACGAGATGTGGAACTTCCAACCGTGATCCGGCAGGCGCTTGCCACGACGGTCCGCGTAGAGCCAGGTCGTATCCCGCCGGATCTGGTACCGGCCGTCGGCCGATACCAGATCCGAAACGGTGGCCTTGATGGCAGAAGCCGACGTTTTCACGCTGCTTACCGTCATTCCCGTGCCTTTCATGGAGGTCTGTTCGAGCACGTCTGTATCCAGAACGGCCGATAGGGCAGCTAACGGGCACCACCATCGAGGCCGGTTGATCAGGTCAGACCTCGTCGTCGGCCTGGAATGGCCAACAGTCGGAGGTCCCGCATCCGATGGTGCAGGTGAGGTAGCAGGCGACGTTCTCGTTCAGCGAGACGCCTTCGGGGAATTCAACGTCGACTTCGCGAGTCGCTTCGCCAGCGTCGCGAGGAGCGAGTTCGAACAGTGCGGTCATCGTGATCCTTTCGATTGCGGGTGACCCGTACATCAACAGGAGGCCGGACAGCCCATGGACTCCGTTCTGTCGTGAGATGGCATGCGCCCACCGCTCCTCCCGTGTCATGGCAGCCCGTCGGCCGCCGGTCCCTGTCAGCCTGCCGGAGTCTTCTGACGCGGCTCTGACGCGACACTGACGGGATACTCAGACGGCCGGTGGTGGCCCGATCGCGTCAACCGGACAGTTTGGCGCGCGCCTGCTCGGCGTCGGGGTGGCCGAGCTCGTCGAGGATCGTCCAGGCTTTCCGCCAGCTCCCGTAGGCCGTGCGGGTGTTGCCGAGTGCGAGGTGAGCGTCTCCTAGCTGGGTGAGAGTAACGGCTTCCTGGTAGGAGATCTTCAGGTGGCGAAACGAGTCGAGTGCTTCCTGGAAGCACTCGACTGCTGTGTGGTGGTCGCCGCGTTGGTGGTGTATGTAGCCGAGGCTGTTCAACGTCACGCTTTGCTGGTAGTCGTCTCCGATCTCCTGCGCTTGTGCGAGAGCCTGTTCGCAGCGCTCGAGGGCCTGGTCGTACTCCTGAAGGTGGGCGAGATGCCAGCCCACCTGGTTGAGCGCGTACGCCCGGCTGGCGGGCGGGCCACTGACATCGAAGACCCGGAGAGCCTGTTGCGCGGACTCCAGCGCCTCCTGGTGCCGGTCACGCCGACCCAGCCAGGACGCGAGATGGAGCCGGGTGAGAGCTTCCTCGGCGGTGTCGTCGAGCTCAAGGTGAAGCGCGAGCGCCTGCTGGAGATCCTCGTATGCCTCGTCGAACCTCTCGAGCTTGTCGTTGGCGCCTGATCGCAGGCCCAGGATCCGAGCTTGACCTGCGGCGTCGCCAAGTCGCTGGGCGGCATCCAACGCAACCCGCAGGCTTACGACTTCCTCCTTCCAGCGGCCGGTGCGGTACAGGAAGTCCGCCAGCGTCAGACCCAGTTGCCAGGCCAGTTGGTAGAACCCCGAATCGTGGGCTCGGCCAACGGCGTCGAGCAAAGTGGTGTGCTCGGCCTTCAGCCACGCCCAGGCCTCATCATGGTCCGCCAAATCCTGGCGGATCGTGCCCGGCTCCGGCTCGACCAGCGCGATCGGAGTGCGGTACGGATGGAGCCGAATAGCAGCGGCGTAGGCAGTGTGTAGGTGGTGGCAGAGTACGCGCGTGGCAGCGGCTCTTCGCTCTGTCTCTGTTTCGTTGGTGTGGACGAGCTCGAACGCGTAGGCGCGCAGGAGGTCGTGGAGAGCGTAGCGGCCGGGGGTGGGTTCGGTGAGCAGGTTCGCCCGGCAGAGCTCGGTCAGGAGCGTGCGTACGCGTTGAACCGTCACGTCCGCAAGGCTGGCTGCCGCCGGCACGCCGATCTCTGTGCCTGGGTTCAAGCCCAACAGCCGGAACAGGCGAGCGGCGTCAACGCTCAGCTGGTCGACCGACCAGGAGAACACGGCGGGTAGGTCAGTGGACGCGTCGCCGCCGGTGAACGCTTCCAGGCTGTCGTCGGCGTCGCACAGTTGGTCGGCGATCGCTCGAAGCCGATAGCCGGGATTGGTTGCTGCCCGGGCCGCGACGATCGCCAGGGCCAGTGGGAGCCGGGCGCAGTCGTCGATCAGCTCGCGGGTGGCGTCTGGTTCGGCGGCGAGCCGGTCGTGGCCGAGCCGGCGCGCCAGCAAGTCGTATGCCTCGGTGTCGGTGAGCAGGTTGAGGTTGATGGGGTGTGCGGCTTCGGCCGCGACCAGGCCTGGTAGTTGGTTGCGGCTGGTGACCAGTGCCAGGCATCCCGGCGAGGCAGGCAACAGCGGTCGGACTTGCTCTTCGTCCGCGGTGTTGTCGAGTAGGACGAGCATGCGTTTGCCGGCCAGCAGCGACCGGTACAGACCGGCTCGCGCCTCGACGTCGGCAGGGACGCCATCGGCGGACACGCCGAGGGCATCCAAGAGCAGGCGGAGCGCTTCTCCGGCCGCCATCTTGTGCCCGGACGGTCCGAAACCGTGCAGGTTTACGTACAACTGGCCGTCGGGAAACCGGTCGGCGACCTGGTGTGCCCAGTGGATTGCCAACGCGGTCTTGCCCACGCCGGCGGTCCCCGTGACCGCCGAGATCGCCACCGTTGTGGCGCCGACGTTCGGAACGGTGGGAAGAAACGCGTCCAGCGCTTTCAGGTGCTTGGCCCTGCCGATGAAGTCGCGTACCCGGGCCGGCAGGAGCCGTGGCACCACGGCCTCGGGGGGCGCCTTCGGCGCAGGCAGGGATCCGGGCTCCGGCTCACCAGCCAGGATCTGCTGCCGCACTTGGCGTAGTGTTGGGCCCGGCTGTACGCCGAGCTCATCGTCGAGCAGACGGGTGACCCGCTGGTATGCCTCTAGGGCATCAGCCTGCCGCCCACATCGGTAGAGCGCCAGGATCAGCAACTCCCATAGCCGTTCCCGGTAAGGGTTCTCGCTGGTCAACGCCGTCAGCTCACCCTGCAGGACGGCGTGGTTGCCCAGCTCGAGCTCGGCCGCCAACCGCCACTCCGTGACATCCAGTCGCAGGCTGTCCAGGGCCGCTGCCTGTTCGCGTACCGCGGCTGCTTCGACGCCCGCGAACGCCGCACCCCGCCAGAGCCCCAGCGCCTCCCGCAGCCGCGTGGCCGCATTCTCGTAGTCGGCGTGATCCAGCGCCTGCCGTCCCGCCGCAGCCAACCCCTCGAATCGCTGGGCATCGATGCCCTCGACCGGAACGTCCAGCGAGTAGCCGAAAGGGCCACGCCGCAGTACCGAACCGCTGGAGTCGTCCAGCGCCTTACGGAGGCGATAGACACAGGAATGCAGTGTCGATTCGGCAGCCGCTGGAGCAGCGTCGCCCCACACCGCGTCGATCAACTGATCCTGACCTACCGGTCGGCCGGGCTCGAGCAGGAGGACGGCGAGCACACTTAACTGGCGAAAACCGCCGATCGCGATCCGCCGGTCGCCGGACCACAGCTCCAGCGGGCCGAGTACGCGAATTTCCATGACGTCCCCCGACGGCTTGCTGGTGTACGAACGATACCGCCATCATGCCCCAGGGAGCCCCGAAAGTTCCGCTCGGATTCGCGGCTCCAGGTGGGTGAGCCTGGTCGTCGCGCTCATGCCGGATCATCCGTCGGCGAAGTGTTGCGCACACACCGCCCTGGTCGAGCGGTAGTAGATGATCGTCAACCCGGCCAGGCCAACACCCCATGCGGGGAACCCGACGTAGACCAGATGGAAGACCCACGCCGCGATCTCGGACTCGTCCGTGGTGGTCACGCCGAGCAGGTCGAGCAGCCACATCACCACACCCCCGGCGGGATTGGGAGCAGTATGAGCGACTCACCGGGACCGCCCTACTGCCTGCAGGGAGCAGTATCGTCAGCTGCCCGACGAGAGCTCGAAGGATGCTTCAACGATCAGGCTCCCGACCGAAAACTGCTGGTCAGCCCAGGTCCCATCCTTTGGCGCTCCCCGCGGGGCACTCAACAGATCCGCAAACCCGGCTGCCGTGGCGCGAGTCGCGGTGGTCAGGGTTTCGGCGGATTCATCGGTGATGGTTACTTTCAGGTGCGCTTCCTTGCGCCTGTAGCTGTAGACGACCTGGAGCCGCAGCGCGTCGTACAGGTCGCGCTGGAGCTGCTCGGGCGCCTTGCTGAGCTGCTTGCGGAGCGTGGGGAGCCGGTCGAGCAGGCCTGGGTCCGGGCGGCCGTTGTGGGCGGGCTGGGCGGCGAACTGGTCTAGCTCGGCTGTCTCGTCTTGAGCTGCCTGGAGAGGTCTGCGAAGCGCTCGCGTAGCCGTTGCCGGAACGCCTTTACGCGTGTCCTCGTCCATGTCGTCGTCGAGGTCCTCGATCTCGTCGAGTACCCGCCGGGTCGGCGTACCCCACGGCTGCCTACGCCACCACACCCACAACGACGAACACCGCCTGGCCGCACCGCATCGACAACCATGCCCGGACTCACCAGTCACGAGATCGCCAGCCTCGGTCCTACGAACCGGCCCATATCGTCGGCATATCGAAAGCCGCATACGTGCGGGCAACACCACGCTGCGTTGACTGGGGGATGACCTAGGCCAACCCGCACGCACACGGACCCGTCGTCGGCTGCCGGTTGTGTATGCAAGTGACTTTTCCGTATGTGAATCGACGTGGAGGAGGGCCGATGAAACGCCGTACGCTGATGAAGCTAAGCGCCGCTCTGGCTGTCACGCCACTGGGCCGATGCGCCACACCGCAGGCTGTCGGCGGCGCTGCGAACAGGGCGCAGAACTGGGGCGACCGGCTCGAACGAGGTTTCCTGGAGCCGCCGAACACCGCGAAACCGCGCGCGTGGTGGTTCTGGGGAGACGGAAACGTAACTCAGGAAGGCATCAAGAAGGATCTGGAGTGGATGAAGCGCGTCGGCTTCGGTGGATTCATGCGGGCCGACTTCGCCATGGGTACACCACAGATCGTCGAGCGCGTGGGGGTCATGTCGCCCCAGTGGATGGACGACATCAGGTATGCGACCAAGCTGGCTGACCAGCTGGGCTTCCACATGGGCACGTCCGCCACGCCCGGATGGTCCGCCAGCGGTGGCCCTTGGGTCCCGCCTTCGCAGGGCATGAAGAAGTTCGTGTGGACCGAGACGCGCGTGGAGGGCGGCGAGCCGTTCCGAGGCAAGCTAGCTCATCCGCCGACCGTCATTGGCCCTTTCCAGAACCTGGATATCAAAGACGCCCCTGGCGGCGCCGAACTGAACCTGCCGGACCCCTGGTATGCGGACGCCGCGGTGATGGCGTACCGGCTCCCGGACAGTGACGAGTCCCTGGCCGGGTTGCAGCCGAAGGTCACCTCCAGCGGTGGCGATTTCGACCTGGCCAAGCTGACCGACGGCGATTACGCCAATGGCACGCTGCTTCCGCCCGCGCCAGTAGGCGAGAAGTCGTGGATTCAACTCGAGTTCGAGAAGCCGGTCACCGTTCGAGGCTTGTCGATCTACCTCGGCGACCTCGACCGTGGAATGCTGACGATGCCAGGCCAGAGTTCGGGCCAGACCTTGGAGGTAAGCGACGACGGCAAGCAGTTCCGGGTGATCGCTGAGCTTCCTGGATTACGCTTGTCGAGCTTCGTTCTTGACTATTCGGTCGGCGCGTGCACGATTTCGTTCGCGCCGGTGACCGCGAAGTTCTTCCGCATTGCCATTCTTGCCAGGCAGATGGGTCCGTCCGCTCCGCAAGCCACCAATATCTCGGAGCTCACCCTGCACACGTCGGGTTGGGTCAACCGCCTCGAGGAGAAGACGGCGGCCTTCTCGACGCCCCCAAACACTTACGAGATGACGACGCCGGCTGTCACAGCCGACGCCGTGGTGCACAAGGAAGACGTCATCGATCTCACGTCGACGATGGAGCCCGACGGAACCCTGAACTGGACACCCCCGGCAGGCAAATGGGCTGTCCTGCGCCTGGGCTGTTCGCTCGTCGGAACCATGAACCGCGGGACCACTCCCGAGGCGACCGGCCTCGAAGTGGACAAGCTCAGCAAGTCGGCCGTGCAGGCCTACTACGACTACTACCTGGACAAGTTCGAGCAAGCCACCGGCGGGCTGATGGGCGAACGCGGCCTGAACTACCTGCACAACGACAACTGGGAACGCGGCCAGGCCAACTGGACCGACGAAATGATCGCGGAGTTCACCAAGCGCCGCGGCTACGACATGAAGCCATGGCTCCCGGTGCTGGTCGGTCATGTCGTGGAAAGCTCCGAAGCCAGCGACCGGTTCCTCTGGGACTTCCGCAGGACGATCGCCGAAATGACGGCCGAGTACACCTATGATCAGGTCTCGGACATACTCAACAGGCGCGGTATGGGCCGCTACAGCCAAGGACACGAGTTCTACCGGCAGTACGTCGTCGACGGCATGGACGTGAAGCGGACCGCCACCGTCCCGATGGGCGTGGCGTGGGCCGGCAACCCGGTCGGGGAGGAACCTCCCCACAACGAAGACGTCCGTGAAGCCGCCTCTGTTGCCCATATCTATGGACAGAACCTGGTCGTGGCTGAGACATTTCCCGCCGAGCCAGGCGAAGACGGAAGCGACGCGTACGCCTTCTCACCCGAGAGGCTCAAACCGGCTGCGGACGTCGCGTTCGCCGACGGGGTCAACCGGATCGACTACGAGGCCACCCCTCACCAGCCGGTGGACGACAAGATTCCAGGACTGGCACACGCGTACGGCCAGTGGTTCACCCGCCACGAGACCTGGGCCGAGTATGCCGAACCGTGGATCACCTACCTCGCGCGCAGCAGCCATCTGCTCCAGCAGGGCCGCGCCGTCGCCGACGTCCTCTACTACTACGGCGAAGACTCCAACATCACGGCACTCTTCGGCGACCAAGGGCCGGACGTGCCGGAGGGCTATGCGCTCGACTACGCCAGCTCCGACGTGATCCTGAACCGCATCGACGTCACCAACGGCCGCATCACCACGCGCTCCGGCATGAGCTATCGCCTGCTGGTCCTCGATGACAACGCGGTTCACCTCCCGCTCAACGTACTGAAGAAGATCCGCCAGCTGGTGACCGCCGGCGCGAGCGTGGCCGGTCCGAAGCCGACAGACAGCCCGAGCAACAGCGACAACCAAGCCGAGCTCAAGTCCATCGCCGATCCGCTGTGGGGAACCGGTAAGGGGACGCGCAAGGTCGGAAAGGGCCAGGTGTTCGCGGGCCAGTCCGCAGCCGACGCTCTTCACGCTCTACAGGTCTCACCGGACTTCGAGCACACCAAACCACGAAGCGACACCGCCCTGGCCTACGCCCATCGCAAGATCTCCGATGGCGACATCTACTTCGTGCACAACCGCAAGAACCGCGCGGAGAACGTGGACGTCACGTTCCGGCTGGCCGGCAAGGCGCCCGAACTCTGGAACGCCGTGACCGGCGAGATCAACCCGGCGGCGTACCGCGTCGCCAACGGGCGCACCACCGTCCCTTTGAACCTCGATCCGAGTGAAGCTGTATTCGTCGTCTTTCGCAAGCCCGGGTCCCCGCACGGCCGCACGCTGCCACAGGTCACGGAAACGCCGGCCGGGACGATCGATGGTTCCTGGACAGTCGCGTTCCAGCCCAACCGGGGTGCTCCGGCCAGCATCACGCTCGACAGGCTGAGCGCATGGAACGACCATCCCGATCCCGGAGTGAAGTACTTCTCCGGCACGGCCACGTATACGAAGACCATCCACGCACCAGCCGAATGGTTCGCGCCCGGCTCCAAGCTGATGCTGGACCTCGGGAGCGTGAAGAACATCGCCGAGGTCACGGTGAACGGCGAATCCGCCGGCGTGCTGTGGACGCCGCCTTTCCAGGCTGATATCACCGGCGCGCTGAAGCCGGGCACGAACACGCTCGAGATCAAGGTCACGAACCTGTGGCCCAACCGGCTGATCGGCGACCTGCAGCCCAACACCACGAAGAAGTACACGTGGACGTCGTTGAACGTCCTCCGCGCTGATTCACCCCTTCTTCCTTCCGGCCTCCTGGGGCCGGTACGGGTCCTCAGAACGTCGAGCAACTAGTACTACAGCCGTAACTCTTGGTGCCGAAGTACGTGACGCGGGCAATCCGATCAACTGACTCGCAGACGACCGCGACAAAGCGCTGGCTCACGTCGATACGGGGGAGGACGTTAGTCCGGGGCGGGAACGCCTTCGAGGATGATCACGGGGAATGTCCGGTTGGTGTTTTGTTCGTAGGCGGAGGTGCCGTCGGAGACGATGCGGTAGAGGCGGTCGCGTTCCTCGCCGGTGGTGATGATGGCGCGGGCTTGGTAGGAGTTGTCGCCGAGTTCGACTGTGACGGTTGGGTTGGTTCGCAGGTTGTGGTACCAGGCTGGATGTTTGGGTGCGCCTGCTTTTGAGCCGATCACGAAGACGCGGCCGTTGTCGTCGACGGCGTAGCCGAGTGGCACGGTTGTGTGCCGTCGTGTGCGTGCCCCGGTCGTGGTCAGTAGGAGGATGGGGAAGGGTGGTTGGCTGACGGTGCCGTGGTTGGCGCGGAACTGGTTGATGACGCCTTGGTTGTAGGTCTGGAACTCCTCATCGGTTGGCACGGTTGGCATGGTTGGCATGGTTGG
>NZ_BAAGYY010000030.1:0-1131 GCF_054779015.1 Flindersiella endophytica | reverse complement strand
GAAGGCTTCTTGTCCGATCCGCTCGCGTAGGGCGTACAGCACCAGGACGCCGCCGGTGTAGCGCTGGTTGTCGAAGAGGTTGGCGGCGTTGGGTTTGGCGACGGGGCCTGAGGTGGAGCGCCAGATGTCGGCTTGGCTGTAGGTGTACTTCATCCGCTGCTCGAGTGTGGTGTAGCCGCGGGAGTCGGGCCAGCCGCGTTCGTAGCGGTAGATGAGTCCGTAGTAGTCGGCGTGGCCTTCGTTGACCCACAGGTCGGACCAGGACGCGGGTGACACGCTGTTGCCCCACCAGCTGTGGACGATTTCGTGCATCATGTGGGACCCGATGGCCTTCTCTTCCTGCAGCAGGAAGTTCGGCTTGTACAGCGTGAGCGTCTGGGTTTCCAGGCCGGTGAAGTCGAACGCGTCGGGCTTGTCGGTGTTGACCGGCAGCAGGCCGTAGGCCTCCAGCGGGAACGCGCCCAGGTGCTGCTTGATCCAGGCCAGGTGGCCCGGGGTCAGGGCCAGCGCCGGCTCCAGCGCCTGTGCCCGCGCGGTGGGTACGACGTCGCGCAGGCGTACACCATCGAGGGTGCCGCGTTCGATGATCGTGTAGTCGCCGACACTTAGTTGCAGCAGTTCGGTGGCCACCGGATCACGGGAGACCCAGGTCGTGGTCAGGGTGCCGTCGGGGTTGGTCTGCTCGCGCACCTTGGTTCCGGTCGCGATGCTGGTCAGGTCGGCTGGTGCGGTGATCCGCACGAGGTAGTGGGCCTTGTCGGAGGGGTGGTCGTTGCACGGGAAGATCGTGTGCGCGCCGGCGGGCTGTGGTGCGGTGGCCAACCCGTCGTCGGTCACGACGAAGCCGCCCGCGGGCGGTGGGATCTGCGCCGGGTCGGTGGAGTAGTCGACCTGGACGACGAAGACGCCGCCGTTGTGCAGCGACTTGGCCGGCGTCACCACCAGTTCCTCACCGGCTTGGGTGAACGTCGCCGGGCTCCCGTTGACCTTGACCGAACCGATCCTCAGCCCGGCCGCGTCGAGGCTGAAACGGCTGAGGCTCTGCGTGGCCTTGGCCGTCATCGTGACCCTGCCCTCCACCAAGGCGTCAACCGGCTGACCGGCCGCGGTGTAGGTCAGGTCCAGGGCATA
>NZ_BAAGYY010000029.1:0-516 GCF_054779015.1 Flindersiella endophytica | reverse complement strand
GGATCGAGTGGCTGCGGCGGGAACGCAAGTGGTCCGCGCGGCAGATCGCGATCGAACTGGCCGCCGAAGGCGTCAGGGTGTCGGTGTCGACGGTGGGACGGTGGCTGGTGCGGCTCGGCCTGAACCACCGCCGGTTCCTGGATCCCGACGGGAGTCTGAACCGGCGCCCGCCACGGCCGATCACTGCTCACTATCCAGGTCACATGGTGCACCTGGATGTGAAGAAGGTCGGCCGGATCCCCGATGGCGGTGGCTGGCGGGTCCATGGCCGCGACAGCCACCAGCACCGGACCAGCAAACGGACTCGCGAACGCGCCCGACGCAAGGGCGCCAAGACCAGCTACACCTACCTGCACTCTGCGATCGACGGGTTCTCCCGGCTGGCCTACACCGAAGCCCTCCCCGACGAGCAAGGTGTCACCGCGGCCGGGTTCTGGCACCGCGCCCGGGCGTTCTTCGCCGCCCACGGCATCCACCGGATCACCCGCGTGATCACCGACAACGGCGGCTGCTACC